>DASZWY010000102.1:0-24629 GCA_035546135.1 Opitutales bacterium | reverse complement strand
CCCCCCCCCCCCCCGCCGGTCCTTTTCCTTGTTTCTAAAGAGTAATAACTGTCTTGGCTGATATCCTATGGTCAATTCACGGCGAACCTTCCAAAACATCGCGAAAAATCTCATCTAAACACTCCTTGGCCACGCTTTCCCATGAGCTTAGTGAAATCCAAACAACGGGTCGCCGACCACGGAGAGGTCTTCACCCCCGCGTGGATGGTGGAGGCCATGCTCGATTTGGTGAAAGGCGAGACTGAGCGCATTGACTCGCGCTTCCTGGAGCCGGCTTGCGGGAGCGGCAACTTCCTCGTGCAGGTCCTGCGGCGCAAGCTCGCCGCAGTCGAGGTGAAATTCGGCAAATCTGATTTTGAAAAACGGCATTACGCGCTGCTCGCGCTGATGTGCATTTACGGGATTGAGTTGCTGCCGGACAACATTGCCGAATGCCGTGCAAACCTGCTGGAAATCTTTGCCGAATATTTGAATCTAGGCCCGTCAGACGACCTGTATCGCGCCGCATCTCTCGTGCTTTCGCAAAATCTCATTCACGGCGACGCCATGAAAATGCGCGCTTCCGATGGCTCCCCGATCCTCTTTGCCGAATGGGGCTATCTCGGCAAAGGCAGTTTCCAGCGGCGTGACTTCCGCTTCGACAGCCTCACTCTCTCTTCAGCCTTTAGCGCCAAAGACTCGCTCTTTTCCCAGCTCGGCAAACATGAGATCTTCATGCCAGCTAAAACCTACCCACCCATGGCAGTAAGTGAGCTGGCCGCAGCCGCACCGGAGGTTGTGGAATGAGTGCCCAAGCCAGCTTTGCCTTGCGCGGACGCAACCCTGACGTGCTGACGTGCATCGCCAACCTCTCCAACGACGAAGTGTTCACCCCGCCGGAATTTGCGAACCGGATGCTCGACACGCTCGCCGAGGCCTGGGCGGCCAACAACAAGGGCGCGAATATCTGGGCCGACAAAACGGTGAAGTTCCTGGACCCCTGCACGAAATCCGGCGTGTTCCTCCGCGAGATTACCAGCCGCCTCACCCAGGGGCTGGAGCAGGAGATTCCTAATCTGGAAAAGCGCGTGAACCATGTTCTGACAAAGCAGGTGTTCGGCATCGGCATCACGCAGCTTACCAGCCTGTTGGCGCGCCGGAGCGTGTATTGCTCGAAGCACGCGAAAAAAACCAAACAACACCCGCACTCCATCGCCACGGGTTTCGATGATGACGACGGTAACATCTGGTTCCAGCGCATCAAGCACACGTGGGAGGGGGATAGGTGCAGGTATTGCGGTGCGGGCAAATCCGTTTTCGACCGGGCAGCGGGACTTGAAACCCACGCCTATGCTTTTATTCACACTGACAACATCAAAGCTCGGCTGACCGAGTTATTTGGAGGCAATATGCAATTCGACGTAATCATCGGAAATCCGCCGTATCAGATGACGGGTGGTGCAGGCGGATCGAGTGACTCCTCGATCTACCATCTTTTTGTAGAGCAAGCGTTAAAGCTTGATCCGCGTTTCCTGAGCATGGTGATCCCGTCAAGGTGGCTGGCTGGCGGCCGCGGCATGGATGAGTTTCGTAAAATGATGCTTACGGGGAAGCATATCAGCCACCTTGTTGACTACACGAAGATGTCAACGGCATTCCCCGGTGTCGATTTCGAGGGGGGAGTCGGTTACTTCCTGTGGGAAAGGAATCATCATGACGACTGCAAATACCAGCTCGTGCTTGGAGACGAAGAGCAGCCTGAGGTTGTCCGGAAGCTCGACGAATTCGACATCTTTGTGCGCGATACGTTTGCGGTCAACATCCTCAAAAGGGTTCAGGCCGTGGGTGGACCATCAATGAGTGACCTAGTCAGTGGAGACACGCCATTTGGTTTAGCAACGAACTTCACTGAATATAAAGATAAACCATTTCAGGACTCGGTTGCCCTCTACCTAACAGACCGTGGACAACGCGTGGTTGTTCACGCTGCCCGATCCGGTATCCGTAAAAACGTGCAATTGATTGATTCATGGAAAGTGCTTCTTCCAGAGGCTTACGGCGAGCGAGGCGCAATTCCTGCGCTGGTTCTAGGGCCATCCATCGTAGCTCCGCCCGAATCCGTATGCACGCAGACGTATCTGGTCGCGGGGCCGCTCGCGAGTAAAAAAGCAGCGGCTAGTCTTCAGAGTTATACCAAAACTAGGTTTTTTCGTTTCCTCGTTTCGCTTCGCAAAATCACCCAACATGCACTTCGGTCAACATATTCGTGGGTTCCTCAGCAAACATGGGATCGCACTTGGACGGACGAAGCTCTTTACGCGAAATATGGCATCACGAAAAAGGAGCAGACTTACATCGAGTCCCAAGTCAGGCCGATGAATCTCGACGCCACCAACGATGAGTAAGACCATCGAGGAAATCCTTGCGCCGAAGCCGGAAGCTCGGCCGCGCATCTACGCCTACTCGATTGACGACAAGGCGCACGCGGGCCTGCTCAAGGTGGGGCAAACCACGCGCGACGTGAAGCAGCGCATCGCCGAGCAGCTCAAGACCGCCGCGATCAAGAACTACAGGATTGAACTCGACGAGCCTGCCGAGCGCAACGATGGCACCGTCTTCAGCGATCACGACGTGCGGGCGGCGCTCGCCCGGAAGGGGTTCGAGAACCCCGAATTGGAATGGGTGCGCTGCACGCTTAAAGACGTGAAGACCGTCCTTGCCGAGCTGCGCACCGGGCAAAAATTCACCGGCACGCATCACGAGACGTTTGCCATGCGGCGGGAACAGGCCGAGGCGGTTGAAAAGACTTTCGACTACTTCAACTCGATCTGGAGGGAAAGCAGGAAAGCCGTTCCGCGCTTCCTGTGGAACGCCAAGATGCGCTTCGGCAAGACCTTTACCGCCTATCAGCTTGCCCGGAAACTCGGAGCCAGGCGCGTCCTCGTGGTCACGTTCAAGCCCGCCGTGGAGGACGCGTGGCAGACGGACCTCGAATCCCACGTGGATTTCGACGGCTGGCAATACCTGTCGCGTAACTCCGAAAGCGATCCGACAGACGTCTCCGCCAGGAAGCCGCTAGTGTATTTTGGCTCGTTTCAAGATCTGTTGGGCCGCGACGATGCCGGAAACATCAAGGCAAAGAACGAATGGCTTCACAAGGTGAAGTGGGACTTGGTCGTTTTCGATGAATACCACTTCGGGGCATGGCGCGAGACGGCCAAGGAATTGTTCGAAGGCGAGGAAGAGGCCGTCGCCAAAAGGGAGGCCAAGCTCGAATACGCCGCCGGATTGGAGGGCGTGAACGAGGACCTCACGGTTCTGTCCGAGAAGGAAACCGAGTTCCTGCCCATCACCACCAAGGCCTACCTCTACCTCTCGGGCACGCCGTTCAAGGCGCTGGCCACGGGCGAGTTCATTGAGGAACAGATTTTCAACTGGACCTACACAGACGAACAGCGCGCCAAGGAAGAATATGCGGCGAAGCACCCCGGCAAATGGAACCCCTACGGCGCGTTGCCGCAGATGCGGCTGCTTACCTACCAGATGCCGGACGAGTTGGTGGCAATCGCGAGCGCCGGGGAATTTGACGAGTTCGACCTGAATGAGTTCTTTGACGCCTCGGGCGAAGGGAAGAAGGCACAGTTCAAACACAAAGACGATGTTCAGAAGTGGCTGGACATCATCCGCGGCTCCTACGCGCCCAAAGCGGTGGAATACCTCAAGACCGGCACGCGACCACCATTCCCGTATTCGGACGTGCGCCTGCTGCCATACCTCCAGCATTCATTTTGGTTTTTGCCCAATGTCGCGGCCTGCCACGCGATGGCGAATTTGCTGGCCGAAAAGCAAAATGTTTTCTGGCACGACTACGATGCCATTGTCGCCGCCGGCGTCTCGGCGGGCATTGGTTTGGACGCGCTTCCGCCCGTGCGCAAGGCCATTGGCAGTGGATTTGACACCAAGACCATCACGCTTTCCTGCGGCAAGCTCACCACTGGAGTCACCATCCCGCAGTGGTCGTCCATTTTGATGCTGCGAAATCTGAAGTCCCCAGAGACCTACTTCCAGGCGGCATTTCGCGTGCAATCGCCATGGTCCATCAAGAACCCCAACGGTGACAATCCGAACGAGGAAGAAATTCTCAAACCGGTCTGCTTCGTGTTCGACTTCGCGCCGACACGCGCGTTGCGGCAACTCTCCGAATATGGGATTGGGCTTTCGCCCGGCGAGCGGAACCCGGAAAATGCGGTCAAGGACCTCGTGTCGTTCCTGCCCGTGCTGGCCTATGACGGCGCGAACATGACCCAGATTGACGCCGGCGGCATCCTCGACATCGCGATGGCCGGAACTTCGGCCACCCTGCTCGCGCGCAAGTGGGAGAGCGCGCTGCTCGTGAACGTGGACAACGACACCCTGCGCCGCATCCTCGACAACCCCGAGGCGATGGCCGCCGTGGAGCGCATCGAGGGTTGGCGCTCGCTCGGGGACAACATCATCGAAACCATCATCAACAAGAGCGATTTGGTTAAAGACCTTAAAAACAAGGCGAAGGAAAAGGACTTGTCCGCGAAGGAGAAGAAGCAGCTCACAGAGGAGGAGAAGGAGTATAAGTCCAAACGAAAGCTCGTGCAGGAGAAACTCATCAAGTTTGCGACTCGCATTCCTGCATTCATGTATCTGACCGATTTCCGAGAGAACACGCTGCAAGACGTCATCACGAAGATCGAACCCGCCTTATTCGAGACGGTCACGGGTCTGACGGTAAAGGATTTCCACCTGCTCGTGCGGCTCAAAGTGTTCAACACTGAGCAGATGAATCAGGCCGTATTCGCCTTCCGCCGCTATGAGGACGCCTCTTTGCGCTATACGGGCATCGAGAGCCACGAAGGGCTGACGCACTATGGACTCTATGACACGGTGGTGGCGCGAGAGTGAGAGGTTGGCAGGAAATTCGACTCGCCCTCGAATTTATTTTAATCTTTAAATCATTATGCCAGAATCTCTTACAGAAATTCAAAATGAGAGATGCTGGCGATGCCTTGACAATGTTCAACAATTCTGTACTTTTATGAAAAAAATAACGACATTGTCATGGCATCCGATAGCGACAATTTCAAACCTAGACAGGCCCGTGGATGGGGCAAACCCTACCACTTGATGCGGGAGCGTTCGTCTCCCAAAGAGCTGTGTCGAAGTGTTGAAGGTGCTTTCAAGCGAACGATAAGCGGCAAAGTTCGACGAGAATTAAAGCAAGTCGCCGAGAGAATCGAAACTGTGCTTCAGGGATACAGCGGCGTTCTGCCAGGGATGAATGATGGAGACCAAATTCAAAATGAGCTTGATCACCAGCTTGACTTCATCCGGGCGGCTTACGCTGACTGCGACCTGACTCCGGTTATCTGTGAAGCTGCTCTGTCTGCTGCCAGCCAATGGGCTGAAGACGGTCATCACGCCAATACTGGAGCACAAGAATTTTTCATAGATGAATTAGACGAACGCGTAAAACGCCATCAATGCTTTGACCCTATGAAGCACACGATTTGCGAACAAACCGGCATGCTCTCGCAAGAATATGAGTCCATTGCGGGCAAGGTATGTTCAGAAAGCGCCCAGGCAACCAAGGAAATGCTTCGCAAAGCTATATCAGGCAAAAAACACGCTGACCTGACGCCGCCAATAGATCACACGCCAGCAGGCTTAGATGCACTCATACTTGCTTAACTATTGTCCCAAATGACGCCTCCAGATTATCTTTTCGATCTTAAATCTCTTGGTGCTAAAGTGCCCGCTCAGGCCCCAGAGAAAAGCCAGCGCTATGTCTTCGCAGCGCCGATTCGTGGTGAGTTAATCCTTTGCGGAAACCACCCAGGGCAAAAACAGTTTTCGTATCAAAGCGATATCGAGCCCTTGGCAAGTTTAGGGCAGGATTGTTTGCATCCAAAATTACGCGATTGGATTCATATTGCATTTTCGGCCCATATGGCTGACCGACTTGCACCACGTCCGTGTATACTTGACGCACGATATGGTGACGGCCCATGGGCACGTGAAATGGATATTTCCTTCGGGGTATCCGAGCCGGGCTTCTGGAATTCAAGGGACCTCAAGGAAGCCTTGGAAGAAGTACTTTCATTTTTAACCGGCGACATATGGAAATTTCATTTTCATCAGCTCCCCCAAAAGGACTTCCAAGAGTCCTTGCAGCTTAGGATACAGCAACCTGACGCTTTGCCTAGATTCATGGATGTGGCCTTGTTTAGTGGAGGGCTAGATTCATTTGCTGGCGCGGTGCATTATGGCCAAATACATAAAGGCCCCATGCTCCTTGTCAGCGGGGCGAGCAGCAGTCGCATGAGAACGGGGCAAAAACGTTTATTTGAACAGTTCCGAGCTGCGTGGCCCCTGAAGTTCTTCGCCGTCCAGATTCCATATCGCTTCGAAGACAAGGGAGCCTATGGTGCACATGATATAACTCAGCGCACGCGCGGTTTTCTCCATGTTTCACTTGGCCTAGTTGCCTGCCTATTAAGCAAGGTAAAATCTCTTTCCATTCTCGAAAATGGCATTGGGGTACTCAATCTGCCAATGGATTGCAGCCAAGTTGCGCAGCAAGCTAGTCGACCAGCAAATCCAGTCTTTTTGTCCAAAATGGAAAATCTGGCTAAGATGATTACCGGACAGCCAGTCAATATACATTTGCCGTATATTTTGAAATCAAAGGCCGAGTTGTTGCATATGATTAAAGATGCGCCAATTATTTCAGGCCTCTCAGAAACTTTTTCCTGTGATCATTTCCCCGACTACCACGAAGGTGCGCCACAATGCGGCGCCTGCACTTCATGCTTGCTGCGCCAAATGGCCCTAGAGCAAGGTGGCATCGGAGATCAGTATGACCGTCACACCTACGCCAACTATTACAGCAATCTTGAAGCATGGAATCCTGACAAACGGATGGGCCTTTGGAAGATGGATGAATTTTGCTCCAGGATCGAAAGGCTGCTTCGTTCGCCAAATCCTGAGAAAGCAATCATTGGACGGTATCCCATGCTGAGACAGATGCGCCACATTTTGTCTCAAGACGGAAAAATGGACCCACAGACCTTTACCCAAGGAATTATCCACCTATTAACGGCCCATTGCGCGGAATGGAAAAACTTCTCTGGTGCGCGAGCATTTCATCATTTCCTCAATAATCGAAAAAAAGCTGCATGACTACGGTATCAAATCAACCAATTGACCCTAAGGTTCTAGGCGAACGCCTCAAGCGTGCCCGGGCAAAAGCCAACCTGACGCAAGGTGACGTCGCCGAGAAACTAAACTTGGCGCGGACTACGGTCGTCGCCATCGAAAAGGGCGAACGCGCGTCCAAGGCTGAGGAGTTGGATGCTTTTCGCAAGCTTTATGCCGTTAGGCTAAACGAATTGATTGGCCTGGAGGGCATCGATATCCCTCTGGAGCCGCAGTTTAGAGCGGCCCTAAAGGACACTGAATGTCAGGATGCCTTGGATGCTGCTTCAAAACTGGAGACCTACGCTTCTTATTATCTAACTCTTGAAAAGATGCTGGGAATGCGGTCGAGTCATGTTTATCCGCCTCCTTATGCGGTAGCTTTTGATGGAGTCAATCCCGAGCAAGCCGGCGAAGAGATAGCGGACGAGGAGCGCAATCGCCTAGGCTTGGGAAGTGCCCCGATTTCCAATCTTCGCAATGTCTTAGAAGAGGAAGTCGGTTTGCGTGTATTTTTCTTTAAAATGGGAAGCAAGGTAAGTGGCATATTTGCGTTTAACAACGAAGTTGGAGGCTGTATCGGCATTAACCGTTATCATCCCGTGGAAAGATGCCGCTGGACTCTCGCCCATGAATACGGACATTTTCTAACGACCCGCTTTGAGCCAGACTTGAATCTGGAAAAATCGCGCTGGGGCGTTGCCAGGAATGAACGGCTTGTTGACAGCTTTGCGGCAAACTTTCTTATGCCGCGCTCAGCGGTTAACCGGCGTTTTAGCGAAACTGTGAGTTCAAAATCCACCGGATTTTCTTTGGCGGATCTCTTTGGCTTGGCGGATTACTTTCTCGTGTCGGTGAATGCCATGTGTCTTCGTTTGGAGCAATTGCGGCGTCTTACAGCTGGCACTTGGGATTCCATCAAAAGCCAAGGGCTGAAAGTGGAAACCGCACGCACTAATCTTGGCTTGGTTCATCCCGGCAACGAAGAGCACTGCTTCCCGTTGCGTTATCGGCTTTTGGCAAGGTCGGCTTACGAGCAAGACATGATTACCGAGGGACAACTAGCCCGGTTTCTCGACACGGACCGGCTTGGGGCCAGAGAAGAGCTTGAGCAACTCGACAAATTGCGCCTAAATGAAGAATTATCAGAAGATAATTCGTTTAGCGCGCCTTTGCTCGAAACGGCACATTGATCATGGCTCTGCCTCTCATCATCCAAGATTCAAGCGTACTCTTGAATCTGTTGGCCACTAATCGCCTGGGCGAAATCATGCAAGGCGTCGGTAGGCAAACCATGATCTGTCGCGAAGTGATGGGAGAAGTACTTTACCTGCGCGACTTTGAAACGAATGAGAGAGTTCCAGTTGACCTTGCGCCCCTGATTGCCGCTGGCACCATCGTTGTGACTGACTTTTCGGGACCTGATGAGGTTACCCGCTTCGTGGAATTCGCTGCAACGCTGGATGACGGAGAGGCCGCTTCTGCCGCAATTGCTGAAATCCGTCATATCGAAATTAGCACGGATGAAAAGAAAGCCGCTAAATTGCTCCTGGAACGTGGGGTAATAACCAAACTTTGGACCACTCCTGACCTTCTCTCAACCTGGGTAAATAATGCCTCTGTGGCCGAGGATGTGGCACAGGACACTTTAAAGAGAATTCAAGTATGTGCGCGTTATGCTCCTCCCTCTGGACACCCCTTAAGAAGCTGGTGGCAGTCAATAATTGGTGCTTAAAATTTCACTTGAACATAAGTTCACTTTAATCTAGAAGGCTATTTGATCGAATTGTGCATCTGAAAGGCGCTTAATAGCTTCGGGAATTCCGTGGCGGTGTCTAACAGATATGCAGTCGATCGTTTAAGTTATGTCCGAACCCTACTACAAGCGTAATTCAGGAGAGCCTTGGAGCGCAGGAGAAATCGCGCAACTAAGGCAGCTCGCCAAAGAAAATACTCCCACCCGCGTGATCGGCCTTAAGTTGGGCAGGTCCGAAGATGCCATATATTCGCAGGCTTCTGCTCAAGGCATCTCTCTGGATCCGCCAAATCAAAGCCCGTACAATCGCCGATAATATGACAAGCATGTCAAGCAACTTGCCATTTTTCGACGAATCCTAGCCCTCGACTTGGAAAACCAGGTCGAGGGTTTTGTTTGGGTGAGCTAGTTCGCATTATCAGAATGCCTGCTATTCCGATTTGACTTGCATATAGAAAAGCGAAAAGAGGTTTCCGTGTCATGGTCAGCAAGCGTCAATTGAAGATCGAGGCCTGTGTCTGCTTTTTCGACATGGAAAGCTGGGAGGTGAAGTCGCGGGTGCTGGCGGCGCTAGACAATGCGATGGATAAGTCTGGTTGTGGACGGCTGGCTGGCGCGGGAACTTCCCTTTGCGATGAGGGCACCTATACCGTGGAGCTTTTGGTTCGAGACCAGGGTCAATGCCAGGACATCGTAGCCGAGTGCTGCGCCGGACTGGGACTAGACGATTACGAAGTGAACTTTTACGAGCTGTAACCCGTTCAGCCTTCCGAGGGAAATTTGTCACCCATTTTTGTAACCCGGCGGCTGAAAATGGGCTGATTTTGGTGGAATGGGGAAAATTCAGGCCGAGGTCGCAAGTTCCACAACCCGCTGCAATTCATACTCAAGCGCACTCAAATCAACCAAGGTTGATTGTAACTGAAAATATCATTTTACATTAGAAAACTGCTGCTCTATCCGCCTGAGCTACGCCCCCGGGGAGAGTCAAAGGGCAATCGGCGGGGCGGGCAACTCTGGAGTGCGGGCGGCCCTAGGAATTGGCGGGGGCTGGGGCGGGCGCGGCAGCGGGGGCGGCCTGGAGGGGTGCGGGGGCCGGGGTGGTCGCGCCAAAGAGGCCGCTCAAAAATCCGCCGCGCTGGACGTTGACGCCGTGGTTGTCGGCGGAGTCGCAGGCGGAAAAAGCGGCGGCGAGGGCCAGCAAGGCGACGAGGGGCAACAGCCTTTTCATGGGGGGAATCTTAGTGGACACACGGGAAATCGTCAAGTTCCCATCGGCGGGTGGCGGAGAAATAGCGTGGCGTTGGCGCGGGCAGCCGCCATACTCGGGGTGTGGAACTGGACGACCCTCTCCGGCGCAAGCGTCGCTACATCTTGCTGGCGGTGGCGGCGGGGCTGCTGCTGGCGGCGGGGCTGGTGGTGCGGCCGGCCTACCGCGGGTTCAAGCATTGGCGCGCGCTGCAGATGGCGGAGGCGTCGGCGCAGGCGCTTGCGGGCCGCGACTTGAAGACGGCGGCGGAGAAGGCCGACGCGGCCTGGCGGTTGTGGCCGTGGGATGCGAAGGTGACGCGGCAGGAGGCCAAGGTGCTGACGCTGGAAAATCCGGCGAGCGCGCTGCCGGTGTGGATCCAGACGTGGTCGCTGTCCCACGATTTGTCGGACTTGCGGCAAGTGGTCGAGACGGCGCTGGCGTCGGGCAACAACCCGATTGCCATCACGCAGTTTGACTTGCTGCAAAAGGCGGATCCGCAAAATCCGGCGACGTGGCTGCTGGAGGCGAAAATCCGCTTCAACCAGCAGCAGTGGCCGGAGGCGCTGCGCGAGACCAAGCGGGTGCTGGATTCGGGCAACGCGCCGCCGGAGGCGCATTTGCTGTATGCCGCGGCGGCGATGAACTCGGGCGACCCGGTGCTGGCGCGCGACGGCTTGCAGCATTTGAGCACGTTGATGGAGCGGACGGACGAGTTGGGTTTGCAGGCGCTGCGGTTGCTGGGCAATTACCCGATGCTGACGGCGGCGGAGGCGGCGACAGTCGCCCAAAAGCTGGAAAACCATCCGCTGGTGACGCGCGGGGACAAGCTGCTGGCGCTGCGGCTCGACAGCCTGCAGCCGGGCGCGAGCCAGGAGGACCTCGTCAAGGCCGCGCGCGATTTGTTTCCGCCGAACGACCCGGACGTGATGAACGTGGTGGCGCTGTGGCTGATGCGGCAGGGGAAATATGCGGCGGTGCTGCAGCTGATTGATTCGCAGACGGCGCTGTCGCGCAAGGATCTCTTTCTGCTGCGGTCGGACGCGATGGCGGCGATGGGCCAGTGGCAGGCGATTGAGAAATCGCTGGAGTCCCCCGACCCGCGGCCGCCGCTGCCGGAGGCGGAGCGGCTGATGTACGAGGCGCGCGCGTTGACGGAGCTCGGGCAGAGCGCGCAGGCGCAAATCGCGTGGGAGCGGGCGATGAACTCCGTCGGCAACGAGCCGGGCAAGCTGCTGGACATGGCGGAGTATGCGGTGAAGCTGAAGCTCGACAACGTGGCGCGGCCGGCGTTCCAGCAATTGCTGAAGGAGCCGGAGCAGCGGCGGGCGGCGTACGAGCAACTGGCGCAGCTGGAGCATCGCGCGCGGGACACGAAGGCATTGCACCAACTGTTGCTCGACATGGCGAAGGCGTATCCGGACGATTTGGCGGTGCGGAGCGATGTGCTGTACACCGGCTTTTTGCTGGGCGAGGCCGGGCCGGAGCAGGTGGCGGCGGCGCGAAAGCTGGTGGCGGATAGCAAGGCGCCGTATCTGGCGTTTCGCGTGACGCTGGCGCTGGGGCTGCTGGAGTCGGACCAGCCGGCGGCGGCGCTGAAGGTGTTTGACGACGTGGCGGACAGCACCTGGCCGGCGGCCAACGCGGGCTGGAACGCGGTGTATGTCGGCGTGTTGCGCGCCAACGGCCAGCGTTCCAAGGCCGACCGGCTGGAGCAGTCCATCAATGCGGACGCGCTACTGATGGAGGAGAAGAAGCTGCTGCTGATTCCGATTCCGGCGGGGAATTAGGGGTTTAGGTTCTTGGTTCTTGGTTCTTGGTTCTTGGTTCTTGGTTCTTGGTTTAAGTCAGGGATGTGTGGAGGGTGGCACTAGGCCCGCCGGGGACGTCGGGCCCTACCCTTTCGACAGACTCGGGGCAGAGGCATCCTAAGACGAATAAATTGGAATTAAGCAAATAAAATAGATCATATATTCGTCGCGCGATACTTAGGCTACGTTGCGGAAAAAAACGCCAAAAAAACGCGGGCTAAAGCACCGCGCGACGAAAAACAAAACTGCTCCGCAAAAAATGCTGGCGCCTGCCTACGCCGCGTGGGAGGCGGAGGGGCCGGAGTCGGGGCGGGGTTGGGCGGGTTCGCCGAGGTTGGCGAGGGTGGCGTCGGCGGCGGCGGTTTCGCGGCGGAGGTGGAGGATGGGCTTGCGCTTGCCTTCGATGACGGCGGCGTTGATGACGACTTCCTCGATGCCGGTCTGGTCGGGGAGCTGGAACATGAGTTCGAGCATGATGCCCTCCATGATGGAGCGGAGGGCGCGGGCGCCGGTCTTGAGGGCGAGGGCCTTGGCGGCGATGGCGGTGATGGCGTCGCGGGTGAACTTGAGGTTCACGCCTTCCATGGCAAAGAGTTTGGCGTACTGCTTGACGAGGGCGTTCTTGGTGTCGAGGAGGATGCGCTCGAGTTCCTCCTGCGTCAGGGGGTCGAGGACGGAGACGACGGGGAGGCGGCCGATGAACTCGGGGATCATGCCGTAGCGGATGAGGTCCTCGGGCTGGACGGACTGCATGATTTCGGCGGCGGTGATGGCGTGGGAGTTGTCGGCGGCCATGCTGTAGCCGAGGACTTTGGTGCCGACGCGGGATTGGACGATTTTGTCGAGGCCGACAAAGGCGCCGCCGCAGATGAAGAGGATGTTGGTGGTGTCGACCTGGATGTATTCCTGGTTGGGGTGCTTGCGGCCGCCTTGCGGGGGGACGTTGCACACGGTGCCTTCGAGGATTTTCAGGAGGGCTTGCTGGACACCTTCGCCGGAGACGTCGCGGGTGATGGAGACGTTTTCGGTCTTGCGGCCGATTTTGTCGATTTCGTCGACGTAGATGATACCGCACTCGGCCTTCTTGACATCGTAGTTGGCGTTTTGGAGGAGGCGCAGGACGATGTTTTCGACGTCTTCACCGACGTAGCCGGCCTCGGTGAGGGTGGTGGCGTCGGCCATGGCGAAGGGGACGTCGAGGAGCTTGGCGAGGGTGCGGGCGAGGAGGGTCTTGCCGGAGCCGGTGGGGCCGGCGAGGAGGATGTTGCTCTTCTCGATGTCGACTTCGGTAAATTCGGCGCCGAGGGCGCGTTGCTCGCCAAGGGGGGCGGAACTGCCCTGGCCGAGGAGGCGCTTGTAGTGGTTGTACACGGCGACGGAGAGGACCTTCTTGGCCTGTTCCTGGCCGATGACGTAGCCGTCGAGGGTCTTCTTGATGTCGCCGGGCTTGATGAGCTTGAAATTGGCGCGGGGGTCGGGCGCGCCGCCGGCGCGGAGCTCGCGGTCAATGATGGTCTTGCAGACGGTGACGCAGGAGTCGCAAATATAAACGCCGGCGGGGCCCTGGATCATTTTCCGGACCTCGTTGTGGGACTTTCCGCAGAAGGAGCAGAAAGTCATCTTGGTGGACTTGGCCATGCGCTAAGGAAAGATTAAGTCAGAAAGGTGACGGGATGGCAAAGCAAAAGGAGGACGGGCAGGCGCAGCAAGACTGCGCCCCTACGATGGAGAAGGCTGCCTGCGGGCGGATTTTTTGGGTCGGTGGCGGATGGATTGAATCAGCGCGAGTTTTTGGGCGCGGGGCAGGGCTTTGAAGGCGGCTTCGCGCCGGCGGGCAGGACGGAGGGCGGCGAAGGACTCGGCATAGACAAGCTCCACGGGGCGGCGAGAGCGGGTGTAGCGGGCGCCGCGCGGCGAATGGTTGTGCTCGCGCAGGCGGAGCACGAGGTCTTTGGTGCAGCCGGCGTAGAGGGAGCCGTCGGCGCAGCGCAGGAGGTAGGCGTAGTAAAGCACCGTCAGAGTGCGGCTTTTTTGCTTTCGCGGGGCCGGCACGGACTCCATTACTTGCGCTCGGGCTTGACGACGACGTAGTCCACGAGGCCGTAGGCCTTGGCTTCGTCGGCGGTCATGTAGAAATCGCGGTCGGAGTCTTTTTCGATTTGCTCGACGGTTTTGCCGGAGTGCCGGGAGAGGGTCTCGTTGATGACGCGGCGCCAGCGAAGGATTTCCTTGGCGGCGATGGAGATGTCGGAAGTCTGGCCGGTGGCGCCACCGGTGGGCTGATGGAGCATGACGCGGCTGTTGGGGAGGGCGTAGCGCTTGCCCTTGGTGCCGGCGGCGAGGAGGACGGTGGCCATGCTGGCGGCCATGCCGACGCAATACGTCACGACGTCGCAGGAGAGGAAATTGATGGTGTCGTAGATGGCCATGCCGGCGGTGACGCTGCCGCCGGGGGAGTGGATGTAAATCTGGATGTCCTTCTTCGGGTCCTCCATCTGAAGGTAGAGGAGCTGGGCGATGACGTCGTTGGCGATGTGGTCGTAGATGGGCACGCCGAGGAAGATGATGCGGTCCTTGAGGAGGCGCGAATAGACGTCCCAGCTTTTTTCGCTGCGGCCATCACGCTCGACGACATTGGGGAGGACGTAGGTCATGGAAAATAAAATGGAAGATGGAAAAAACCGCCGCCCGGCGGAAAATCGTTCAGAAAATCAACGCGCGTTTACGCGGCGGGCGCGGTGACGGTGACCTTAGCCTGCTGCACCACGAAATCAAGCGTCTTCGCGTGGAGGATGGCGCGCTGAAGATTGGCGAGGAGGCCGCGGTCTTCCTGGAGCCGCTTGACGATTTGCTCGGGGCGCTGGCGGGTCATGACAGACTCCTGCATGATGCGGCGGTGGATGTCCTCGTTGTCGACCTTGATGGCTTCTTTTTCGGCGACTTTGAGGAGGATCATGAGGAGCTTGACGCGGCTGACGGCGGCGGTGCGGGCGCTTTTGAAGAGCTCGTCCTTGTGCTTTTCGAATTCGGCCTCGGGAATGCCGGCACGCATCTGGCGCTCAAGGTAATCGCGGAGGAGGTTCTGCGTCTCGGCCTCGATGGCGCTTTCGGGCAGCGGGAAATCGACGGCGGCGGTGAGGGCCTGGACGATCTGGCCGCGGCTGGCATCGCGGGATTCCTGCTCCTTGCGGGACTTGAGGTCGTCGCGCACACGGCTGTGCAGTTGGTCGACGGATTCGACCTGGAGGGATTTCAGGAAGGCGTCGTCGAGCGCGGCAGGGCGCTTTTCGCGGACTTCGAGGACCTCGAGGGCATAGGTGGCGGTCTTGCCAGCGAGGACGGAGGCTTCGAAATCGGCGGGGAAAGTGTGGGTGACGTCCTTTTTGTCGCCGGCCTTGAGGCCGATGATGCCGTCAACGACGGCGCGGACGCCGGGCGCGTTGGCGGAGCCAGCTTCTTCCCACGTGCCGTGCTGGGTGCCGAAGATGGGCTTGTCGGGCGCGATTTCGGCGATGGGTTTGCCATCGAGGGTGCCGGTGTAATTGAGGCGGACGAAATCGCCGGCGGCGGCGGGACGCTCGACGACGACGTAGTCGGCGCGCTGGGTGCGGATATCGTTGATGGCGTTTTCGACGTCGGCGTCGGTGACATCATGGGGCGGGACATTGACCGGGAGGCCCTTGTATTCGGGCAGGGCAAATTCAGGCTGCACGTCGACGGTGATTTTCAGGACGGCGTCCTTGCCGCCGGCAACGGGGTCGCCGTCGACGCTGACGGCGGAGAAGATGTTGAGCTTGGAGTCCTTGACGGCCTGCTCGTAGGCCTTGGTCGTGACCTTGCGCTGAAGCTCCTCGGTGATTTCGGCGGCGTAGCGGCGCTTGACCATGTCGGCCGGGGCCTTGCCGAGACGAAAGCCCGGGAGGCGGACGGCTTGCGCGAATTCGCGCAGGACGGTTTGCTCCTCGGCGTTGACTTCCCCGGCGGGGACGGTGACGACGAGGGTCTTGCGGGTGGGGGAGACTTCTTCGATGGCGACGTTCACAGTGGGAAAACGATTCGCGGCGCGGGGGCCGGCATGATGGGAAACTGCCCATAAAACCATGCGGGGCGCGGACGGTCAACGATGGAATTTGCCGGGCGGATTGCGCTCGAATCGGCATGATTCCGGCTATAGGTTGGGAGGAACCGCCACCCTGCCCTTTTGCCCATGCTTTCCCGTGTTGCCGACAGTATCTACTGGATGAGCCGCTACATCGAGCGGGCGGAGAACCTCGCGCGGCTGCTGGAGGTCAATTTGCAGCTGCTGGTAGATTTCTCGAACCTGGACGACGAGAAGATCAAGCACCACTGGCAGCCCATCCTGCGGGCGCTGTGCGACGAGGAGGCCTTTGCCAAGCTTTACGACAAGGCGGACAGCCTGTCGGTCACGGACTTTGTGACGTTCCGGCGGGAGAACCCGAACTCGATTTTGACCTGCGTGTTCGCGGCGCGGGAAAACGCGCGGATGATCCGCGACCAGATTTCGGCGGAGATGTGGGAGTCGATGAACGAGCTCTACCTGTTCCTGCGCTCGACCAACGGCAAAAAAATCTGGCGCAGCGGGGTGAACGACTTTTTCCGCGAAATTCGCAAGCACATGCACGCCTTCCAGGGGCTGACGCACGCCACCTACCCGCGCGAGGAAGGCTACGACTTTTTACAGATTGGCCGTTACCTCGAGCGGGCGGACAAGACGACGCGCATCATCGACCTGAAATATCACATCCTGCTGCCCCGGCCAACCGACGTGGGCGGGCCGCTCGACGCCGCGCAGTGGATGGCGGTGCTGCGCTCGTGCAGCGCCTTGGAGGCCTACCACCGCGTGTACCTCGAGACGCCGACGCCGTGGAAGGTGGTGGAGTTTCTCATCCTGTCGGAGACATTCCCGCGCTCGCTGCGCTTCTGCCTGAAGGAGATGAACCAATACCTGCACCAGATTTCGGGCACGACCAGCGACCAGTTTGCCAACGACGCCGAGCGCATCTGCGGGCGGATGCTCTACCAACTGAGCCATTGCACCACGGACGACATCTTCAACGAAGGCCTGCACGAATACCTCGACCGCACGCAAATTTCGCTCAATCAAATCGGCGCGGCGCTCTACCACAGCTACATGTACATCCCCCCGCCCGAGCAGCCGGCGACGGCGGCCTAACGAGGGGCGCGCAAAACTGAAAAAAAGGCTTTGCAACGGCACCCAAGCTGTTCTATCTTGAGCCTCGCATGAAGCAAAAGTCCCTTACCCCCCTGTTGTGCGCCGCAGCCCTGGCGCTTAGCGTGGCCGGTGCCGGTTGCTCCTCCGTTTCGGGCAATCCCCAGGCCGCCGACAAAAACCGCAATTTCCTTAATCTGATCAAGATTGAGCCGCATTCCTACGCCGAGACGCAGCCTGCGACGTTGGAGCTGCACTCAAACGATGTCATCGAGCGGCCCAACACCAGCGGCACCCGCGTGTCGTTGCTGGCCGGCTTGTTTACGTTCGAGGATTATTGATCCGGCAGCCGGCCCGCGTCGGCAAGGAAGATTTTCCCAAGCTCCGTTTCCCACGCCGGGAAACGGGGTTTTTTGTTGGGTGAATTCAGCCCGCGCCTAAGGGGCCGGGGCGACCAAAACGTGCATGAAGGCGCGCCCTGAAGGCGGCAAGGGGTAGCTGGCCGTTACGGTATTGCCGCTAGTCTGGACGGTGACATTGCTCGTGGTCCAGGTGGTGAGGTCTTCGCTGGCCTCGACGGTCCAGCTGACATCCGCGGGCGGGGCCGCAAACGCGAGCACGAGATTGCCGCCGGACACCACCGGTTGCGGCAGGCTGGCATGGCCGTCCGTCCAGACATTGAGGTTGAAGGCGTATTTTTCGAGATTGGAGATGCCGTCACCGGACGGGTTCGCGCTGTCGCCGCTGACGGAAGTATCCTGCAATTGCGGGATGGAGAAGTTGTTTTGCAGCCAGGTTTGCTTGGCGGGGGAAGTGCCGGGCGGGAACGTGGTGGAGACGGTCAATTGGCCCGTGGCGATATCGAGGGAAAAATTGACGCCCGAGGCCGAGCCGCCCCAGACCCCGCCGCTGTCGGTCAGGGTGCCGGAGAGAAAGCCGCCAAAAGCCACGCCATCAAAATCCCCGGTCGTGTTGCCGGAACTGAAAAGATTGTAAACGCCCGCGTGCAGCGAGTCGCCAAGATTGAGGGTCAGATTGCCGCCGAGTGATAGCGCGCCGCCGATGGCGAGGTTGGTGTGATTGCCGGCGTCGTTGACGTAAAAGGTCACGGCGGAGCCGGAGGCTAGCGTCAGACTCGAGACGGAGAGGGTGCCATTGCTGCTGTCCCCGGGGGCAAGGCCGCCGCCGGCATTGACCGACACCGGCGCGGTGATGGTTGCAACGCCGCCCAGCGTGCCGCCGGCGTTGACTGTCACGCTGCTCGTGGCCGTCAAGTTGCCATCCACCATGAGTGTGCCGCTATTGATCGTGGTGGGGCCGGTGTAGGTGCAGTTGCCGATTAAATTCATCGTGGCCGTGCCGTTTTGAATGACCGCGCCTGTTCCGGCGATGGGACTGGAAAAAGTGGCGGTGACATTGGGGCTGAAAACGAGCGTGCCGTTGTTGGTGGTGTTGCCGCCCGTTCCGCCACTTGCGGCCACCAGCGTGCCGGAAACGATGGTGAGGTTGGCGCCAGAACTGAAAAAGCCCGCGGTCCAATTGAGCGTCCCCGATCCGGCCTGAATTATATTCCCGCCCTGAATGTATCCCTGGAAGCTGCTGTCGAAAGCCTGGCTGAATACGATATTCCCAGAATTAAAAAAATGCAGGTTGGTGTTTTGCGAGGTGTCGCCAGTGAAAATAATCGAGCCATCATCAATCAAGACGCTTGAAAAGTTAACATTACTGCTCAAGACATGATCGGCTGAGAGCGTTAAATTGCCCGAGCCGGTTTTGACAATCGTGATATAATTTGAAAATTTTCCGACGAAGCTGCTGTCAAAGTCCTGGGTGAAGATCACCCTGCCGTTGGTGGCCACCGATCCGCCGGTGATGACGATATTCCCGCCCAGGCTGGTGGTATTACCCGTCAAGTTCAGGGTGCCCTGGCCACTATTGGAACCAAGCGTAATGTTCCCGTTGAGCGAATTATTGTTTCCCGACAGGGTCAGAGCGCCCAGGACGGTCAGGGTGCCATTGCCAGAGATAACGCCGGCATAGGCGGTGTCATTGGTCTGCTGCACGAATAAGGCTGCGTTATCCACGACGTTGCCGAGCATGGTTGCATTCAAGGCCTGAAGCGTCAACGTTCCGGCGTTGATGGTGGTGGTGCCGGTATAACTGCATGGCAAAAGCGAGAGATTGCCAGCGCCGTTTTTGGTGAAATTGCCGGACCCGCTTAAGACTCCTCCCAATGTGGCCGTGTGACCGGAGGTATCGACGACCGCGCCATCCCCAATCAAGGTCGCATTAAAGACCAAGGCGCCATTGGTGATGATCCGCACGATGCCACCTTCCCAATTAAACTGGCCCTGACCGCTGGCGATGCCCGCGTTTTGGGAGATAGCGATGTTCTGGTTGAGGGCGGCAACTTGCAACACGCCATTGGAGTATAAATTCAGTGTGCCATTGCCGGTGGCGTTCTGTCCGAGAATCAAGGCGCCATTGGTCACGGAAACCATGCCGCCATTGGCAATGGTCAAACTACCGGTGCCATTGCCGCCCACCACCAGATTGCCGGTGGCGTTCCAAGTTGAGCCGGGGCCCGTGACGGTGACACAGCCAGTGGCGTTGGCGGCAGCGCCGATTTTATGGCCGTCGGCGACGAGGTTGCTGGTCAATACGGCGCCGTTGGCGACGGTGAGTTGGACATGGTCACCCGAGAGGGAGCCCAAGACGAAAAATCCCTGGGCGAGGCTCGGGATATCCGTCAGCGTGGTGAAGGAGGTTCCGTTATCGGTGATAAGTAACGAAGCGCCATTTCCGGTCATAGTCAGACCCTGGTTGGCGGTCAATTGAGCCCCATTGGCAATAGTCGCGGTGTCATTCGCGCCCTGAATCAGCAAACGATCACCCAAATTTAAGGTGGTGTGATTGCCGGACACCGCCTGGCCGGTGGCCGTCAATGCATTCCCCGTGCCGCCGACAAAGATATCCAGTGCGGTAAAGGTGGCTCCGTCGGAAAAAGTGGCGTTTGCGGTGCCATTCTGGCCGACGTACAGATGCGTCGGGCTGTCAAGTCTCGTGCCGTCGCCGGCGACCATAAGCGTTCCAGTGGAGCCGGCCCTGATCCCAACAAAGGTCCTGCCAATGACATGGGCGCCGTTGGTGATGGAAAGCGAGCCGGTGCCATTGGTGCCAACTTCGATATTGGCCGTATCGCCCACACCGACGACTGAGGAGTCGGTTTTATTGGCCGTGAAAACCGTGCCATTGCCCGTGATTAAAACTGCACCATTGGCGCCGGCGGCTTTGCCGACATAGAGGACGCCGCCGGTGAGGTTGCCGCCGCTTTCGATCGTGAGGGTGGTATTGGCGCCGCTGGCGGAGGTGTTGCCGACGGTGATATTGCCGACCGTCGCGGCGCCGGTGGAGTAAACGGGCAGGTTGCCCGAATTGGCGTCGATGACGACGGTGGTATTGTTCGATGCCGGGACGGTGTTGGTGTCCCAATTGGCGGCGGTGGCCCAGTCGGCGCTGGTGTTGCCGGTCCAGTTGGCCGTTTGCGCGCGGAGAAAAGAAACACCGGCCAGCCCCACAGCCACGCAAATTGCCGACAGCCGAGGCAAGTGAGGGAAATATCGGCAGGCTAGAGACGGGGTGGACATCTGAAAAAGGCCATGCGCTGGGGGATAAAATCCAAGCTAAAAAATACATTTAATCCTAACGCCGTTGGCAAGATGCAACTTCTTCCTTCCGCCGCCGGGATTGTTGCGCCATTCTGCCGCGATGTCTTTCGCCAACGTTGCCCGATTTTTGCCGGAGCAGGCGCGCGCCCGGCCTGCGGCGTGCGCGGTGCGCGCGCCGATGGGCGACGACCCGGCGGCGCCGGGGCGGATTGCCTACGCTTCCCGCACCTTTGCCGAGTTGGACGCGGAGGCTGACGCCGCGGCGCGGTTGTTCAAGGCCCGGGGCATCGGGCGGGGCACGCGGGTGCTGCTGCTGGTGACGCCGGGGCTGGACTTGCTGCGGTGTGTGTTTGCATTGTTTAAAATCGGCGCGGTGCCGGTGTTGATTGACCCGGGGATGGGGCTGAAAAATTTCCTCGAATGCGTGCGGCGGAGCGAACCGGCGGCGCTGGTGGGCATCGCGAAGGCGCACTGGCTGGCGCTGATTTTCCGGGGCGCGCTGGCCTCGGCGAAAATCCGCGTGAAGGTCGGCGGCGCGGCCTGGGAGCGCGACCTGGCGGCGCAGCGGGCAAGCGAGCCGCTGGCGCCGGCGGAGACGCGGGCGGAGGAGCTGGCGGCGATTTTATTCACCTCCGGTTCGACGGGCGCGCCCAAGGGCGTATGCTACGAACATGGGTTTTTTGAGGCGCAAGTGCGGCTGATTCGCGAGCGCTACGGCATCGAGCCGGGCGAGATTGACCTGCCGATGCTGCCGGTGTTCGCGTTGTTCAACCCGGCGATGGGGATGACGACGGTGGTGCCGGAGATGAATCCGTCGCGCCCGGCGGCGTGCAACCCGGCGCGGCTGGTGCAGGCCATCACGCAAAACCACGTGACCAATTCCTTTGGCTCGCCGGCATTGTGGGCGCTGGTAGCGCGGCATTGCGAGGCGACGGGGCAGACGCTGCCGAGTTTGCGGCGCGTGCTGGCGGCGGGCGCGCCCGTCCACCCCACCCTGCTGCGACGGCTCGAGAAAATTTTGCCCAACGGCACGGTGCACATTCCGTATGGCGCGACGGAGGCGCTACCGGTCTCGAGCATTTCGCTGCAGGAAGTTTTGGGGGAAACTTGGACGATGACGGAGCAAGGCCGCGGCTCCTGCGTCGGCTCGCCCTTTCCCGGCGTGGAAGTGCGCATCCTGCCGCTGCGTGATGGGCCGATGGCGAGTTTGGCCGAGGCGCCGGAATTGCCCGTGGGGCAGATTGGGGAAATCGTCGTCCGCGGGCCGAGTGTGACGCGGGCCTATGACAAATTACCCCTCGCGACGGCGCGGGCGAAAATTCCGGCGGGCGACCCGAATGACCCCGGCGCAGTGTGGCACCGCATGGGCGACGTGGGCTATCGTGACGAGCGCGGGCGGCTGTGGTTTTGCGGGCGGGCGGCGGAGCGCGTTGAAACCGCGGCGGGCGTATTTTACACCGATTGCGCGGAAGGGGTGTTCAACCGGCATCCACGGGTGGCGCGCACCGCGCTGATCGGGCTGGGCGAACGGCCCCGGCAGGAAGCGGCGCTGGTGGTCGAGCCGGCGCCGGGACAATTTCCGCAAAGCCGCGCCGGGCGGGAAGCATTCGCCGCCGAGTTGCGGGCGCTGGCGGTGGCCGGGTTGCCGGAGCTCGCCAAAATTTTCTTCCGCCGGACGCTGCCGGTGGACGTGCGGCACAACGCGAAAATCCACCGGCTGGCGCTCGCGCGCGAATACTCGAAATAAAAACCATGCGCATCCTTGTCACCGGCGGCGGCGGATTTCTCGGCCAGGAGGTGGTGCGGCAGCTCCTGGCGCGGGGCGAACGCGTGCGCAGCCTGGGACGCTCGGCGCAGCCGGCGCTCGCGGCGCTGGGGGTCGAAGTCGTCGCGGGCGACTTGGCCGAGGCGGCGGTGGTGGAAAAAGCGGTGGCGGGCTGCGACGCGGTGATTCATACCGCGGCGAAAGCGGGCGTCTGGGGCGCGTGGGACGAGTACTATCGCCCCAACGTGCGCGGCACGCAAAATGTGTTGCAGGCGATGCGCCGGCACGGCGTGGCCCGGCTGGTGCACACCAGCACGCCCAGCGTGGTGTTCAATGGCGAGAGCCATGCGGGGGTGAACGAAACGCAGCCCTACGGGAACAACTTCCCGTGCCATTACCCACACACAAAAATGCTGGCGGAAAAGGAGGTGTTGGGCGCGCACGACGAAAAAAAACTTCGCGTCATCGCGCTGCGGCCGCATTTGATTTGGGGCGCAGGCGACCCGCACCTGGCGCCGCGCATCCTGGCGCGCGCCCGCCGACTGCGGATTGTCGGCGGGGGAACGAACCGCGTGGACCTCACACACGTGCGCAACGCGGCGCAGGCGCATTTGCGGGCGCTCGACGCGGTGGCGGAGGCCGGGCACCCGGCGGCGGGCCGGGCGTATTTTATTTCAGACGGCGCGCCGGTGAGGCTGTGGGAGTGGATCAACGAATTGCTGCGACGCCTGGGCCGGCCGCCCGTGACGCGAAAAATTTCGCTCACGACGGCGCGCACCGCCGGCGGAATCCTCGAACAGTTGTGGAAAATCCTGCCACTGGCCGGCGAACCGCCGATGACGCGATTTGTCGCCGCGGAACTGGCGAAAGACCATTGGTATGACATCCGCGCCGCGCGCGCGCGGCTCGGCTATGCACCGCAAGCGGACCTGGCCAAGGAGATGGATGCGCTCGTGGCGAGTCATGCGCCACCCCAAACCCCGGCGTAAAATACGGTCCGACGCGGCGAAGCGTCAACCGCCGCCGAGCAGCCAAGTCAGCGGCACGGCCAAAGCGCTGGCGATGGCGACCAATTCGTAATCGGAGACGGCGCGCTTGCCGGATTCGATTTTGGCGATGCCCGCGCGACCAATGGTGACGCCACGTGCCGCAAGGCGACCAGACAAAGCATCCTGAGAAAGATTCGGGACATGTTTGCGGCGGGCGTGGCGGACGCGGGCACCGATAATGTTTCCCGATGGAGAACGTCGTTTATGCTTAGGCACTTGCAAATAATATCAGATTTTCCAGCGAAGTGTGTGCTAAATTGGAACAAAACCGATATATTTCTCGAGCAAACGCCGTCACTACGGGGTGTTTCCTCCACCCCGCTGCTTGATTTTTGCGCGAGAGCGTGGCATTCAAGGGCACCATGCGCATCACCGGCGGCCGCGCACGCGGCATCGTTTTGCAGCTTCCCAAGCGCGGCACGTTGCGCCCGGCCACGGGATTTTTGCGCGAGGCGGTGTTTTCGTCATTGGCGATGCGGGTGCCCGGCGCGCGGGTGCTGGACATGTTTGCGGGCACGGGCGCGTATGGTTTGGAAGCGTTGAGCCGCGGCGCGGCACACGCGACGTGGGTGGACGCCAACGACTCGGCGGTGGAGGCGATCCGCAAAAATCTGGCGGCGGTGGCCAAAGCGATGAGCCGGAGCGATCCGCCGGCGATGGGCGAAGCGGCGGAAGGCGACGCCTTCCTCTGGCAACCCCGCGCCGGCGCCAGCTTTGACCTGGTATTTGTGAACCCGCCGTATGCGCTGCTGCCGCCGTTCGGACTCGATCTGCTCACCCGCGCGGCGGCATGGGTCACCCCGGGCGGAGAAGGACGGCTGCTGTTGGAAGCGCCGGGTGATTACGAACCGCCCGCGCTGGCGGGATGGGAATTGACCCGGCGGCTCGGCCGCGGCCGCCGCCAACCCAGCTCGCTGATATTTCGCCGCGCCAA
>DASZWY010000101.1:0-10006 GCA_035546135.1 Opitutales bacterium | reverse complement strand
GGCGTGCCGATGGAGGAATGGCCGCAACGCGGCCTGCACTGGGGTCATCTGGGCGTTTACGGCTATGCGCGCGCGCGGCTGGCGGAATACGCCACGCTGCCCGAGTGTCCGCTCGAAGGCATCGAGGCGCTCGAACAACTGCGTTTTCTGGAAGCCGGCTGGAACATTCAGACCGTGGTCACTGACTATCATGCGGTGGCCATTGACACGCCCGACGATTTGGCGCGCGCCCGCGCCTTGCTGGCCACCACGACCGCCGCCTGACCATGAAGACAAAATCCCCCAGTCCTTCCGCCCTCATTGCTGCCGGCCGCGTGGTGCTCGCCGCGGAGGCGCAGTCGGTGCAGGCGGCCGCCAACCGGCTGGGCGCGGATTTTGCGCGAGTCGCGGCCATGGTGCGCGGCACCCGGGGCAAGGTGGTGGTGATTGGGCTGGGCAAGTCCGGTCATGTGGCCAATGCGATTGCGGCGACGCTTTGCAGCCTGGGCACGCCGGCGGCGTACGTGCATGCGGGCGAGGCCGCGCATGGCGACATTGGCCTTGTGCAAAAAGGCGACATCGCCATTTTGGTTTCCAAAAGCGGCGCGACGCCGGAGCTGGTGCGCCTGGCCGCGCCCTTGCGGGCAAGCGGGGCCAAGCTGATCGCGCTTACCGGCAATTTGCGTTCGCCGCTGGCGGCCGAGGCCGATGCGGTGCTTGATGCCTCCGTCACCCGCGAGGCGGACCCGTGGGGCTTGGCGCCGACGAGCAGCGCGGTGGTGGCGCTGGCGCTCGGCCATGCGCTGGCGGCTGCGGTGGCGCAAGCCCGTGGATTTACCGCGGAAGATTTCGCGCGCACCCATCCTTCGGGGCAATTGGGCCGGAATTTGTCCCTGCGCGTGGCGGACGTCATGCATGGCCTGAAAGAAGTGGCGGTGGCGCGGCCCGAGTCCTCGTTGCGCGATGTCGTCGTCGCCATGACCCGGCGGCCTTTGGGCGCCGCTTGCGTGGTGGGCCGCAGCGGCAAACTGGTTGGGTTGGTGACCGACGGCGACATCCGCCGCACGCTGCAAAAGCACGAGGATTTCCGCCCGTTGACGGCGGCGATGGTGATGACGGTTAATCCCATCCGCATCGCGCCGGAGACATTGCTCGGTGACGCCCTGCGGGTGATGGAAGAGCGCACTTCCCAAATTTCGGTGCTACCCGTGGTGGGCGCCCACGGCCGATGCGTCGGTTTGCTGCGGCTCCACGACATTTACCAACACTAGCGGACTTGACCGCAGTGCACGATATGGCGGCGACGGCAACCTTGCGGGGACATTTCCCCACTCGGCAGGCGGAAGTCACGCCGCCGACCCGGCGCGAGCGGGTGGTGTTGGGATTATCGGTTGCGACCCTGATTTTGCCGGTCTGGCTGGTTGGCTCCTGGGAGGTCTGGGCGCAAAAAGTGACGCTGGTGCTAAGCCTCGTGGCGTTTGCGGCATTATGGGTCCCGATGCTCGATTTCCGCGGCTGGCCACAATCACCCAAGGCGCCGGCGATTTGGTCGCGGTTGAAGGCTTTCCCGATTTTCTGGATTGGGCTGGCCATTCTGGTTTACGGCGTCATTGCCGCGCTCAATCCCTCGCGCATCCTGTTTGTCTCGGAGCAACGTTCCTGGCTGGAGGATATGCCGCACCTTTCCTACCTGCCACACAGTGTCCGCACGCCGTTTATGCCGATGAACGCCTGGCACGCGCTGATGATCGTCGCCCCGGCCTGGCTGGCGGTATGCGCGGCTTGGGCCGGGTTGGAGACCGAGCAGTCGTGGCGGAATTTGCTGGGAGTAATTGCCGTGAACGGCGCGTTGCTGGCGATGGTGGGCATGGCGGAAGCGATTTCAGGCACCCGTTACCTGTTCTGGGTATACGATGTCGGCGCGCCGGAGTTTTTCGGCAGTTTCATCTATGCGGGCCATGCCGCGGCCTGGATGGCGCTGGCTTTCGGCGCGGCGGCGGCGATGATGGACCACCGGTTGCGCCGCCGCGACCCGCTGGCGCCGCCACGGCGCTGGGGCTGGCCGGCGTTGACGGCGTGGGCTTGGCTCGGGGCGCTCCTGGTCATGTTGGTGGCACTCGGTTTGTTTGTCCGGCCTGATTATTGGTCGCTGGCCGCAGGCGGCGTGCTGGTGATTGCGGCTTGGCTGTGGTTGGGCCGGTTGTGGCGCGAAGGCCAGAAGCGCCGCGCGGCATTATACGCGCTGCCGGCGTTGTTTTTCATAGGCTGCATGCTTTTAACCGCCGGCGGCGTGATTTGGCTGTGGCATCAGGGCGGGCAGGACAAAAATCTGGCGGTGAACCCGCACGATCCCGCTTTACCCCTGCGCTATGCGTTTGCGCGCACTTCGGCGGGAATGATTAAAGAGGAACCGTGGTATGGCTGGGGTCCGGGCAGTTTCCGCTATATCTCGCCGTATTACTTGCCCCGCAACCCGCAATTTCGCGACCCGGCCAACGCGGGGGTTACCCGCTACGGCCTGCATTACGCCTTGAGCGACTGGGTGCAAATTACCGCCGAATGGGGGGTGGTGGGCGCGGGGCTGTTTGTCGCCGGAATGATCTGGTGGGTTGTGAAGGCGTGGAAGCTGCGCGCCATGATGCCGGGTGAATCCTGGCTTTCACTGGGTGCGGTGGCGATGGTCATCGCCGGGTCGGCGGCAGATTGCCCGTTTTATAATCCCGCCGTGCTGATCGCCACGGCGGTGCTACCGGCCATTGCCCTCAAGCTGGCGGAATTTTCCGCGCGCCCGCGCCCGACGCTCAGCAAAGTCGTTGTCGCCTGCCCATGAAAATTGCGATTGTCGGCCTGGGTTACGTCGGTCTGCCGCTGGCCTTGCGGTTTGCGCAGGCGGGGGTGGAGGTGTTGGGCGTGGACGTGGATGCGGCCAAATGCGCGTCGCTCAATGCCGGGCAAAGCTACATCAAGCACATCGCCAGCGCCGCGGTCGCACAGGCGGTCGCATCGGGACGGTTGCAAGCCACGACAGATTTTGCGCGCACTCGCGCAGTTGAGGCCATCCTGATTTGCGTGCCTACGCCGCTCAACGAACACCGCGAGCCGGACATGGCCTACGTCTTCGGCACGGGGGAAAGCCTGGCGCCGCATTTGCGCCCGGGACAGCTCGTGGTGCTTGAATCCACGACCTATCCCGGTACGACAGACACGGATTTGCGCGCGATTCTCGAGCGCGGGTCGGGTTTGGTGGCCGGGCGTGATTTCCACCTCGCCTTCTCCCCCGAGCGGGAAGACCCGGGCAATTCACAGTGGGACGCCCACCGCATCCCCAAAGTGGTTGGCGGCCTCACCCCCGCATGCCGGGACCGCGCCGTGGCGTGCTACGAACGGGCGATTGCGCGCGTGGTCCCGGTGTCATCATGCCGGGTGGCGGAAGCGGCCAAGCTGCTCGAAAATATCTTTCGCTCGGTGAACATCGCGCTGGTGAACGAACTCAAGGTGGTTTACTCGGCGATGGACCTCGACGTATGGGAGGTCATCGAGGCGGCCAAAACCAAACCATTCGGGTTTATGCCATTTTATCCCGGCCCGGGGCTGGGTGGCCATTGCATCCCGATTGACCCTTTCTACCTGACATGGAAGGCGCGCCAATATGGCCAGCATACCCGGTTCATCGAGTTGGCCGGCGAAGTGAATTCCGCCATGCCGGCGTACGTGGTTCAACGCGCGATCGCCGCGCTGGGGCGGCCACTGGCAGGCGCGCGGATATTGCTGCTTGGCCTGGCTTATAAGCCCGGGGTGGATGACGACCGCGAATCGCCCACCTACGCCTTGATGCAGCTCTTCGAGGCCCAAGGCGCGCAAGTGGCCTACCACGACCCTCACGTGCCGGTCATCCGACCCACCCGCGAACATCCGCAATACGCCGGGCGGAAATCCGCGCCGTTGTCCCCAGATGGATACAACCTGGCGGTGCTGGTGACGGCGCATGCCGAGTACCGCGATTTCGATTTTTCCCCGTGGTCCATTCCGCTGGTGGACACCCGCAATTGCGTGAGGCGCAAACCCGTCGGGTATTTCCAAGCCTGATTTTTCATGGCAATCGCCGACATTCACGCAAAACCCGCCCGATTCTCTGGAGAAGCCTCGAGTGAAGACAATGGGCGGCTTGTCGCCGGCCTCATCGGGGCCTGGATGGTGATTCAGCCGTGGCTGATTGGCGGCGTTTTTTGGTGGTCCGAGGCGTTGGACACACTAATCGGCGCGGCGGCCTTGGCCATGGCGATGCGCTCAGCCGAAAATCGGCGGGTTCTTTGGCGCTTCCCCGGGTTTTGGCTTGGGCTGCTGTTTTGCGGCTATATTTTATGCCAGGCTCTCAATCCTTGGGGTTACGCGGTGCAACGCGTACCCGGGGTCATCATGTATGATGTGTATTCGCTGCCGCACCTGAATTGGCTGCCCTCGGGCTTGCGCACCAGTTATTTTGCTCCCGGAACCTGGCGCACGTTGGTTTACTGGCTCGGGCCGTGGTTGCTGGTGAGCGCGTGGTGGGCGGCAGTGCGCCGCCGCCGCACGGGCCGGCGATTGGCGCTGGCCGCGTTTCTCAACGGGGTCGTCATGGCTGCGGTGGTAATCATCGAGCGATTTCACCCGCCCAGCGCGATTTTGTGGTTTTATACTTCCCCGAATCTTAATTTGGGCCAAATGCACTACGGCAGCTTTGTGGACCACAACAAGACCGCGGCCTTTCTTTACCTTGCCATGGGCGCGGGCTTTGCGGTGGCCAGCCATTTGCAGGAGCGCGCACGGGAGCGCGGCCGGGACAATGGACTGACGTGGGTGGCACTCTTCGGCTGCATGGTAATTCTGGCGAGTTTTTTTTCGCTGGGCAGCCGGGCGGGATTGGCAGTGGCGTGTGGGGTGTTTCTCGGTGGATTGGGCCTGTTGCTGGGGGCGGCATTGGTGGCGCATGACCGTTCGCCAGGTCTGTGGATGGGCAGCCTTTTGCTGATGGGCGCGGTGGCGGGCTGGGGCTTGTTTGAATTTTACAACCGCGATTCGGGCACGCTTTTCCGGATAAAATATCTGGCCGAACATCCGGAGGAAGACACCCGCGCGTTACTGCGCCGGGAAACCAGCCGGATGATTGCGACGCATCCATGGCTGGGGTGGGGCGGGGGAACCTACCGTTATGTGTCCCCCAATTTTTTCATCGAAGACTACGTGTTTGTTGATTCGCGCTACGACGGCGGACTCAGCCAGCGCGCGGACTGGGCGCACTCGGACTGGCTGCAGTTGCCGATGGAGTTTGGTTTCATCGGCGCGGGCCTGCTGCTGGCCATCCTGCTGTATTTGTATGGCCGCGGCTTGTGGCTGGCGCGGCGGCTGGGGGCGGAGGGACTGGCGGTTTTGCTGGCTTGCGCGGGGATGCTGGCCCATGCGACGGTGGATTTCCCGAGTTACAATCTCGCCGTGCTGCTGATATTTAGCCTGCTGCTGGTCTCCACCGTCAAAACCGGCGAGTTGGCGGCCCGGCGCGAAACCAAGCGTGATTGAACCCGGGGCCGGTGCCATGCCCACGCCATTGCTCATCACCATTGACACGGAAGGCGACAATGCCTGGGCGCGTCCGCGCACGAACACGACGCGCAATGCCGCGTGGCTGCCGGCGTTTCAGAAACTTGCCGAAGACCATGGCTTCCGCCCGACCTGGCTGGTCAATTGGGAAATGGCGCGGGAGCCGGCATGCGTCGAATTCTTGCGCGAAGTGTTGGCGCGCGCCGCCGGCGAAGTGGGCCTCCACCTGCATGCCTGGGATACGCCGCCGCTGGAGCCGCTCACGGACGACGACCTGCAGCACCATCCTTACCTCATTGAATATCCCGAGCCGCTCATGCGCGCGAAACTTGAGCGCCTGGCCGGCGTGCTTGAGGAAACTTTCCAGCGCCCGCTGCGCAGCCACCGTGCCGGCCGGTGGGGATTCGACGGGCGTTACGCACGCTGGCTGCGCGAGCATGGCTTCACGGCTGATTGCTCCGTCTGTCCCGGGGTGGACTGGCGTTCGACGAAGGGCAACCCGCGGGGAAGCGGTGGCCCGGACTATCGCCACGCGCCACGCGAGCCGTATTATATTGATGAAGCCAACTTGCTGGAGCCCGCCGCCAGCCCCGCCCCGGATGCCTTGCTCGAAGTGCCCATGACGATCGCGGCTCCCTCCTCGCGCTGGACCAAGGCGCTGCTCGAAATCTGCTCAAAACGCCACCACTGGCTGCGGCCCAACGGACACAATGGCGTGGCGATGCAACAACGCATTGACGAAGGCCTGGAGCAGGGCGCCCCGCACCTGATGTTTATGCTGCATTCCTCGGAACTGATGCCCGGCGGCAGCCCCACCTTTCCCGACGAGGCGGCGGTTGCGCGGCTGAACACGGACCTCGCTGCGCTGTTCGCGCACGCGCAGGCGCGCGGTTGCATTGGGCGCACCCTCGGCGAATTTGCCGAGGACTGGCGCGCGGCGACTAAACCCTCTGCCTGAAAGGTTACACCCATGTCCAATCCTTATGCAGTAATCATGGCGGGAGGCCGGGGCGAACGCTTTTGGCCGCAAAGCCGCGCAGCCCGCCCGAAGCATTTGCTTCCCATCATCGGCGAGCAACCGATGGTCGCACAAACCGTCGCGCGGCTCGCGGGCCTCGTGCCGCCGCAGCGGGTGTTCATTTTGACCAATGCGGAACACGTCGCCGCCATCCGCGCGGCCTGCCCGGAGGTTCCCGCCGCTCAAATCATCGGTGAACCGGTGGGCCGCGACACCGCGCCGGCGGCGGCCCTGGCGGCCCTGCTGGTGCGGCGGCAGGAGGCCAACGGCGTGCTGGCCTTGCTGGCGGCGGACGCGGCCATCCATGATAATGCCGGATTTCGCACCGCGCTTGGGGCGGCCTTTGCCGCCGCCAGCAGCGAGGATTATATTTACACCATCGGCGTGCCCCCGGCGTTTCCCGCGACGGCCTACGGCTACCTGCGGCTCGGCCAAAAGTTGGGCGAGAGCAAAGGCCAGCCGTGGTATCGGGTGGAAAAGTTTGTCGAAAAGCCCGACCGCGCCACCGCCGAGAAATATTTGCAGGAAGGCGCCTACCTTTGGAACGCCGGCATGTTTGTCGTGCGCGCGGCGGTGCTGGAAAAGGAATTCCGCCAGCATGCCCCGGCGATTGCCGACGGCATGAAGGATCTGGATGGGAAGCTGAATCAGGGAATAGATTTGGCCGAGGCGCTGGCGGCGGTTTACCCGGGTTTGACCAAAATTTCCGTGGATTTCGCGGTGATGGAGAAGGCGGCGAAGATGGCGGTGTTCAAGGCGACGTTTGATTGGGACGATGTGGGTGAATGGCCGGCACTGGTACGCCATGCCGAGGCCGACGCCGCGGGCAATGTGACGCGCGGCGACACCGCCCTGCACGAGGCGCGCGGCAACATCGTGGTCGGCGAGTCCGGCCATTTGGTCGCGCTGCTGGGGGTGGATGACTTGGTGGTGGTGCAAACGCCCGATGCGACGCTCGTGTGCCCGAAGGCGCGCGCGCAAGAATTGAAGAAGCTGCTGCAAACGGTCGCCGCGAAGCCGCAGGGCGCGCGCTGGCTCTGAGGATTTTTATGGCCCTTTATCTCGTTACCGGAGCGGCCGGATTCATCGCCTCGCGCGTGGCGGAGCAATTGCTCGCGCAGGGGCATTCCGTGGTTGGGGTGGACAACCTGAACGATTACTATGACGTGCGGCTCAAGGACTACCGGCTGGCGCGTCTGCTGGGCGAGGCCGCCAACTGGCAACCGGGCGGTGACACCCGCCGTTCGCAATTTGCCGGCCACAGCCGGCATGCGACGGGTGACGGGCGCTTTCTCTTTGAGGCGGTGGACTTGGAAAACCTCGCGGAGTTGGAGCGGTTGTTTCAGGAATTTCCCTTTGACGCGGTCTTCAATCTGGCGGCACGCGCGGGCGTGGGCTACAGCGTCGAGAACCCGCACGTTTATTTGACCACGAACGCCCACGGCACGCTGAACCTGCTGGAATGCCAGCGGAAATTCGGCGTGAAAAAGATGGTGCTGGCCTCGACCTCGTCGCTCTACGCGGGCAGCCCGCTGCCGTTTACCGAAGACCAGCCGGTCAATACTCCCCTGTCGCCTTATGCGGCCTCGAAGAAAGCGGCGGAATTACTCGCGTATAGTCATCATAAAATGCACGGACTGGACATCACGGTGCTGCGTTATTTCACCGTTTTCGGTCCAGCCGGCCGGCCGGACATGAGCCTGTTTCGTTTCATCCGCTGGATTGAAGCCGGCCAGCCGCTCAAACTTTTTGGCGACGGCAAGCAGTCGCGGGATTTTACCTTTGTGGACGACATTGCGCGCGGCACCGTCCTGGCCGTCAAGCCGGTGGGCTACGAAATCGTCAACCTTGGCGGCGGTCGCTCGCCCACGTCGTTGACCGAGGTGATTGCGAAAATCGAAACCGCCCTGGGCAAAAAAGCGCGGGTGGAGGGGCTGCCCCCGCTGGCCGCGGACATCAAATCCACCCGGGCCGATATTGCGAAGGCCGCCCGCTTGCTTGGCTGGCAGCCGGAGACCGCCTTTGATGACGGGCTGGCGGCGACCATCGCGTGGCATCGCGCCAACCAGGGCTGGCTTACGGACATTCGCGTCTAGGCATTGACCATGAAATTGCTTTTTTGCGGTCTTGGATCCATTGGGCAGCGTCATTTGCGCAATGTGCGCACGCTGCTCGGCGATTCCGTCGAAGTGCTGGCCTGGCGCAGCCGCGGCACCAGCCCGGTGCTGAATGCGGACATGACGGTGCGGGCCGGCGCGGAGCTGGAACAAACCTACAATCTGCGCTCTTTCGCGAAGCTCGAAGCGGCGTTGGCGGAAAAGCCGGATGCCGTGTTCATCACCAACCCGAACACGCTGCACCTGCCCGTGGCGCTGGCCGCGGCGAAGGCTGGCTGCCACCTGTTCGTCGAAAAGCCGATTTCGCATTCCATGGACGGCATGGCGGAGTTGATTGCGGAGGTCGAGCATCGCCGCTTGACGGCGTTGGTGGCGTATCAATTTCGTTTTCACCCCGGCTTGCAGAAGGTCAAGGCGTGCCTCACCCAAGGCGGCCTGGGGAAATTGGCGGCGGCGCAGGTGGTGAATGCCGAATATTTGCCCGATTGGCACCGCTATGAGGATTACCGCGGCACCCATCCGGCGCGCCGCGAATTGGGCGGCGGCTGCCTGCGCATCCAGACCCACGAACTCGATTACGTGCTCTGGCTGTTTGGCCTGCCGAAAAAAGTTTTCGCCGTGGGCGGCCACTTGAGCGGCCTCGAGGTGAATGTGGAGGATTCCGTCGGCCTGTTGCTGGAATATCCCCGGCCCGGCGGCGGCGCGCTGCCGGTTTACGTGCACTTGGATTACCTGCAACGCCCTCCGCAGCGCAGTTGCGAAATCGTGGGCGACGCCGGCCGGCTGCGCTACGATTACTACGCCAACCAGATTGAATTCCACGAACTGGCCCAGCCGGCGCCGCGAATCGAGCGCTTCGACGGCTTCAAGCGCGAGAACATGTTTCTGGACGAACTGCGCCACTTTTTCGCCTGCATCGAAGGCCGCGAGCAACCGGTGGTGGACTTGCGCGAGGGCTGCCGCAGCATGGCCATCGCCGCCGCCGCCAGCCGCTCCCTTGAAAGCGGCCGGGCGGAACTGGTCGAGGAATTTTTGCCCCATCGCCAATGAAAGCCCGCTCCATTCTCGCCCTGATCCCCGCACGCGGAGGCTCGAAGGGCATTCCGCGCAAGAACGTGCGCCTCATCGCGGGCCGCCCGCTCATCGCCTACGCGATCGGCCACGCGCTGCAATCGGAGCGCATCGGCCGCGTCATCGTCTCGACGGACGACGCTGAAATCGCCGCGGCGGCGCGGGCCGCGGGCGCGGAGGTGCCGTTCATGCGCCCGGCGGAATTCGCGCAGGACCTTTCCCCCGACCTTGATGTTTTTCGCCACGC
>DASZWY010000100.1:0-8272 GCA_035546135.1 Opitutales bacterium | reverse complement strand
ATGCTGCGGCTGGCCAATTTTGCCACCGACCAGGGTGACGCCAAGCTGGCCATGCGCCTTTACCAGCTCGCGCAGGATGAGGACCGAAAGCTGCGCGTGGCCGGGCAAAAATCGGATTTCCGGCTGTCGGATTTTGCGATTCTCGTGACCCAGTCCTACCTGACGGCCCACGACTATAATGACGCCCTGCTCTACCTGGACGAGTTGCGCAAAGACAAGCCGGAGTGGCTGGAGCCCTACACCTTGATGTTTGACAGCATGCGCGCGGTCGCCGACGTCGGCGTCCACAACGACACCGAGGCGGAAATGTACGTCAACAATCTCATCCATGCCTCGAACATGCGGCCGGACAACCTGCTCATCATCGCCAACCGCCTTATCTCTCATGGCGCGCCGGAATTGGGGCAGCGCCTGCTCATCGAGGCCAATCGCATGGACCCGCACAATCAAGCCATCCTGGCCCAACTGATCGCGGTGAACCTGCAACTGGGCTACTCCGACAACATGGACCAGAACATCCATGCGCTGCTGCAAACGCGCCGCCCTCCCCCTGAACTTTTATACGATGCCTACCGGCAAATCGGCAGCGACCATTTCATCTTCGTTCCCGACCGTGAAAAAGTGCTCGCCGAACTGGGCAACTACCTTAACAGCGCCGTCGCAAACCGCCGGGTGGCGTATTGACCGCTGCGCGGATGACGCGGCGCATCAACGCCGGGTCAACGTCGCTCGATTCGATACCACGCCCCCAGGCGCGCAGCATGGTCAGCGTCAAGGGCCCGCCGAGATGCTGGCGAAATTCCTCCAGCCCCGCCAGCACGGCCCGGCCGTCGTCCTGCAATAGGCAGTGGCGCACGGTGGGATTGATGCGGCCATGGCCCGGGTCGCAACCGAGCGCTTCGAGGGTGCGGACGATCCGTTCGGCCTCCGCGAGGCTTAACCAGCCGCAAGCCGCGGCGTAACGGGCATCGAGCGCCATGCCCACGGCCACGGCGTCGCCGTGCGAAAGGCGAAAGCCCGACATTTGCTCGAGCTTGTGGGCGGCCCAGTGACCGTAGTCGAGCGGGCGCGCGGAGCCCAACTCGAATGGGTCGCCGCCGGTGGCGATGTGGCGCAGATGCCGCCGCGCGCTGGCCATGATAACTTTTGCAAAAGCCGCGCTTGGCGGCTGCGACAAGGTTGCGGTGTTGTGCTCGATGAAGCGGGCCAGGCGCGCATCGCGAATCAGGCCGACCTTGAAGGCTTCGACAATGCCTCCGCGCACCGCGGCCGCCGGCTGGGTTTTCAAAAAATCAAGGTCGTTGACGACCGCGGCCGGCACGGCGAATGCGCCGACCCAGTTCTTCTTGCCGAAATAATTGACGGCGTTTTTCACCCCCACCCCGCCGTCGGCCTGGCTGAGGCTCGTCGTGGGCAGGCGCACGAGGCGCACGCCGCGATGCGCCGTTGCCGCCGCGAACCCCGCGAGGTCCAGCACGGCGCCGCCGCCGATGGCGAGCACGTACGACTGGCGCGAAAGCCCGTGGCGCTCGATGACGGTCCAGATTTTCTCCACCAATCGCCAGTCGTTCTTCGCCGCTTCGCCACCCGGAACCCGCAAGGGCGCCGCGGCCAATTGGATCCGCTTGGCGTACGCGGCAAAATAGGATTTCAATTCCTGCGCGAAGTTGGCTTGTGCTTTTGCAAAAGCCGCATCCACCACCACCGCCACCCGCGCCGGCCGCCCGCCCTCGGGCTGGAAGACCCGCGCCAACACCGGGTTGCTCCGCCGCAAGACCCCGCGCGTGAAAATCACCGTGTGCGGAAACGCGGGGCGGATGACGTGGCGGAAAACCGGCATGGAAGCACGTTTTTATAACTGACGTTCTTCAACCTGCAACTGGCAATGATTCAGGTTGCCATGGCGAAATGCCGCAGGCCCATGGCGCACGCAAAGCAGCCGACCGCGGCAACCGCGGCCAAAAACGCGCCGGCGGGCAACAAGAAGGCCGCATCGAGGAGCGGCAATGCGGCGAGCATGATGCCGACATTGCTTTGGCGCGAAGGCTTGCTGCCTTCATCCTTTGCGACCCAGGAAATGGCGCTGACGTAAAGCCAGAGGGTCGCAACATAGAATAAAAACCAGGGGGTCGGGAGATAGAGATCATCAAAATGGGTGGTTCGCCAAGCCAGCCACGAGACGCATACCGCCAAAATCGCCCGGCACAGGCCCATCACGATCGAGGAAAATCCGGCAAACTGGCGGTGAAACAAGCCGTAACCGAAGACTGGCAGGAGCACCGGGATTAATTTCGGCGTCAGCAATGCGCCCGAAAGCAAAAAGATGGCGCCCACCGTTGCCGCCAAGCCCTGCGATACCCGGCCGGACGGAATTGGCCGATTTGGCCGGGTTCGGGCATCGTCGGCTGCGTCCCAAGCGTCGTTCATCAAGCAGGCTCCGGCATAGATCAGCGTGGCGCTGGCCAGCACGGCCATGGACACGGCGGGCCAGGACCAATCTTGCCGCCAACCGTGATCAACCAAAGCCCATGCCGCAATGACATTGCTCCACACGGTCGGCAGGTTGGGCAGGCGCGCCAGCGAGGCCCAATCGCGAAAGCTGGAAGAGAGAGAAGACACGCGGCAAATGACAGCTAAGCGGACAATCCGCGTTGACGCAATTGCGCGAGCGTCCAGGCGTATTCGGCGGCAATTTGCTCCTCCACCGCCGTGGCCCGCAGCGGCTCCGGCAGCACGGCCCAGGTGTAGGTTTCCATTTCGAGATGCGGGCCGAGGGCGGGATGGCGCGCAAGGAAATCAAAAATGCCCGCAAGGTTTTCGCGCGTGTCCAGCAAGGGCGGCGCGGGCGCGGCATGCAACGGGACGTGAAAATGCACGCGCCATTCCCCGCCATGGGCCAACGGGGGCAAATTTTCCGCCGCGGCCAGCGCTTCGGGCAAATCGTGCCAGCGGCGGAGATGGCCGCTGGCATCGCGCGCAATGACCTGGTGCAGATAGACCGGCTCGTCGAAATGGCGCAAGGCGGCCAGCGCGGCCGCACCAGGACGCAGCCGCAGCGCGGAACTGAAATGGATTTTGGCGAGGCGGATGCCGGCGTCGTGCCAGGCGGCCAGGGCGTCGGCCGCATCCTCAAATTCGACGGCGAGGTGGCAGGCGTCGCAGGTGACGCCGATGACTTCGCGCGCGCAACGGGGCGTGTCCGGCCGGGCAAAGAATTTTTTAAAGAAGTCCAATGTTTCGGCGGTATTTTCAAACCACCCCAGCGGTTCCGGTTCGAGACCCAGCACCAGATCGCGGCCATGGCGGTCGCGCCGGCGGTCGATCTGCACGGCGCATTCAGCCAGATTGCGGAAAATCAGGGCTTCGGCGGAGTCGTCGAGGCCGAAGCCCTTGAACGAACCGGGCAAGGTGCTGATGCTCCCGCAGACCACGTCGGCGGGCAGTAATCCGGCGAGCAATTCAAACAGCCGCACGGTGTAATCAAGCCGTGCGCGCGTCGTCCAGTCGGGTCGGTAAATGTTTTCCTTCACCGCCTCGCCGTGAAATTTCCCGTGGGGAAATCCGTTCAGCGTGAAGACATAACTGCCGTTTGCCCGCAGCCAGGATTTCAATTCCTCGAGGGCGCCGGGTTCGCCCAGCGATTCCGCGGTCTCGCAACTGAGCCAAAGCCCGAGGCCGAACGGGTTTTCCCGGGCGGCCACGCGTTGCCGCACGGCGCGCACGGGGCCGTCGAGCACGCGGCGCAATTCCGGCCACGATGACGCCGGGTGGACGTTCGTGCAGTAACCGAAATGGCGGCCGTGCGGAAGGCGCATGATTCACTCGTCCACAAGAAATTTCCCGCCCTGCCGCAAAAATTCGCGCGGATTGCGGAACAGCACGCCGTCCACGGCGTCCCACGACTGGCCGCGGGCGCGCAATTCGAGGCCGAGTTTCGGCGGCGCCAACGGGTCGCTCGGGCCCCAGTCGCACGCGGAGTTGACCCACAGGCGCTCCGGGCCGCACAGCTCCAAAATGTCCGCGGCGCGCGGCACGGTGCATTTGGAGACGGGGTAGAGCGTCAGGCCCGCCCAGTGGCCCGCCGCGAGGATGGCGCGCACGGTGTGCTCCTCGGCGTGGTCCACGATGACACGGTGCGGCGGGATTTTTGGGAAATTGCGCAGGGAGTCGAGGATGAGGCGCGTGCCCTTGAGCTTGTCCTCCAGGTGGGGCGTGTGGATGAGCACGAGCGAGCCGTGCTTTTCCGCGAGCGCGAGATGTTCCTCGAATACCGCCAGTTCGTTGCGCGTGTTTTTATTGAGGCCGATTTCGCCGATGCCGAGCACGTTTGGGCGGCCGAGAAATTCCGGGATGATTTGCAGCACCTCGCGGGCGAAGCCGGGGTCTTCGGCTTCCTTGGGGTTGAGGCACAGCCAGGAATAGTGCTCGAGGCCGTGGCGCGCGGCGCGGCGCGGTTCCTCCTCGGTGAGCTGGCGAAAATAATCGCGAAACCCCGCCACCGAGCCGCGGTCAAAGCCCGCCCAGAACGCCGGCTCGCACACGGCGCGGCAACCGGCGAGCGCGAGCCGCTCGTAGTCGTCGGTCACCCGGCTGATCATGTGGGCGTGCGGCTCGATGTAGCGCATTGCTTAAACGGGGAACAAAGGGTGAAGGGGCAGAGCGCCGAGGGAAGAAATTTATCGTGAAATCATCCCGGTGAAAAAATCAACGGGTTGATTTTTTGCTCCACGCTCCCGCGGCGGGCGGGCCGGCGTGGCGCGCGGGCGCGGAAGTGGGGTCGCTGAAGGCGCGCAAAACCAATTCGGCGCGGCTTGGGGATTTTTTCGCCGCCGCCAGTTTTTTCAGCGCGCCTTGCAATGCACGGACGCGGTAATCGCCGAAACGCTTGCGGCGTTCGGCGCGGTCGAGAAATGCGGCGACTTCAATGAGCTTGCCCCGGGCCTCGAGGAAACCGGCGTCCACCGGGTCGTAACCCGGCGGCGGGGCCGGGGGCTTGCGGGGCTTCGCCATGACGGAAAAACGGGCGAACGCGCGAAGGCTTATTGCTGCGGCGGCCAGTCCACCGTGGCCGGGCCGACCAGGCGCTTGCCATCCTGGCCGGCGATGGCCTGCGCAGAACCGCCGTTAACCTGGATGGTGAGGTATTGCGTCTCGCTGACGCTGACGCGCACGGGGCTCTTGGAAGTCACCGCGCGGGTTTTGCCGGCCGCGAGCGCGCCGCTGGAAAGTTGCTTGCCATCGGCCAATTGCCAGACGGTGAGGCTGTTGATGTTGCCCGAGGCCGCGAAAGTAAATTGCAGCTGGCTCGCGGGCGCCGGCGGCGGCGCCGGCACTGGATTGGCGGGCAAAGTCGAATTCGCCGGCGCGGGCGTTTCCGCGGTCTTGGTTTCGGTGGACGAGGAACTGTTGAGCATGTGCTGGAAGACGACAATCAGCAGCACAATGAAAATGACGGCGATGGCGACAAACACGCCGAGGCGGAGGTACGCGGCCTGTTTCTGCGCGCGGGCGGCCTGTTCGGCGGCGAGGTTCTCAAACGCCGCGGCGGTGTTGGAACTACCCGGTGCGTCCACGCGGCCGAGGTTGTCGCGGTCCTCGCGGCGGGCGCCGACGGAAAACTGCGTCATGAAATCGGCGCCGATTTTGTCCGCGTCGAGCTTAAGGTAGCGGGCGTAAATTTTCAGGAACCCTTTTTTATAGACCTCGGGCAGCGAAAAATCGAACGAGCCGTCCTCCATCGCCACAAGGTAATCGGTGCGGATTTTGGTGGCCTCGGAGACCTGGCGCAGGTCAACCCCCAGCCGTTTGCGGGCCTCGGTCAGGCGGTCGCCGATGTTTTGCATGGTCACAGTGGAAACGGTGTTATGAAAAATGCCCGGGCGTGGCAACCCCTTTTCCGCGAAGCTGTTGCCGCAAGGGGAAAGCCCCCACCCTGCGGCGTGTTCAGGCCCCGCCTTCAAGCAGACGGACACGGCGGTTCGGCAGGGGGAACTGGAGGGTGACGGTCGTGCCTTGGCCGGGGGTGCTTTCGAGCGCGATCTGGCCGCCGTGGGCGCGCAGGATGCGCTGCACAATCATCATGCCGAGGCCATGGCCGCCGCGCTTGGTGGAGAAATAGGGCTGGAAGATGCGCGGCAGGTCGGATTGCGCGATGCCCACGCCATCGTCGGCAAAGGCGAGGTAAGCCCAGGCATCGTCGGCCCGGGCGCGGATGCGCAAATGGCCGCCGCGCTCCATCGCCTCGAGCGCGTTCTTAATCAGGTTAAAAAACACCTGCTTGAGTTGGTTGCCGTCGCCCAACACCACCGGCAGCGGCTGGACGACCTCGAGTTCGACGCTGATGCCGAGATTTTCCAGTTCCTGGCGCTGCAGGGCCAGCACCTCGTCGAGCAGCGTGAGCAAGTCCACCTCGACAAGGTTCGGCGGCTGCGGGCGCATCGCTTCGAGGAAATTGCGGATGATGCCGTCGAGCCGCGCGACCTCGGCGAGACAGACCGCGGCGGACTCGCGGATTTTTTTCGACGGCGCGCCCTTCGGCAGCTTGGCGAGCTGGCGCTCGATGAGCTGCAGGTGGATGTTCATCGAGTTGAGCGGATTGCCCAACTCGTGGGCGACGCCCGCCGCGAGCATCACCACCGAGTCGAGCCGCTCGCTCTCAATCATCTCGCGCGTCGAGCGCTGCTGTTCGGTGATGTCGCTGAGGATGAGCGCGATTTGGCCGTCGCTCGCGCGCTGCCGGCCCGGAGCCAGCGGCACGACGTAGGCGCGCACGAAACGGCGCTCCGGGTAGGTGATTTCCATTTCGCATGACAGCGCGCGCGCGGGCGGCGTGTTGCGCGATTCACCCGGACGCCACGCCAGCGCACGGCCCAAGCCGGGAATGAGCTTCCATAACTGCGCGCGGCCCACGTCGCGCTCGTTGAGGCCGGTGAGCGCGTGCGCCGCGGCGTTGGCGTATTGGACGACGCCCGCATGGTCCACGACGAGAATGCCGTCCTTGATGGTGTCGAAAATGGACTCGAGCGTCTCGCGCTCGCGGGCCAGGCGCTGCGCGAGAATGGCGAGGTTGTCCGGATCGAGGTCGTCAATCCGGCCCAGGATGCGTTCGAGAGGCTGGCCGCGGCGGGGCATGGTCAAAGGGAGGAATGGCCGGCGCGGAGCCGGGCGATGAGTTGCTGCGCCAGCTTGGTTTTCGGCGCGGGGCCGAGGGCAGCTCGGGTGCCGTCGCGGCCGAGGAGAATCACCGAGTTGTCGTCGGATGCAAAACCTTGGCCGGCGCCGCCGACTTGATTGGCGATGATGAAATCGAGGTTCTTTTCCTTGAGCTTCTTGCGGGCGTAGGCCTCGACGTTGCGGGTCTCGGCCGCAAAGCCCACCGCCAGCTGGCCCGGACGTTTGCGCGCAGCGAGGGTTTTTAAAATGTCCACGGTGGGTACGAACTCGACGGCGAGTTCGGCCTGCCCCTTCTTGACCTTGTGCGCGAAAACTTGCTTGGGCGTGAAGTCGCTCACCGCCGCACACATAATCAGGATGTCGCAGGCGGGAAAAAGTTTTTTGACCGCCTGGAACATGTCGGCGGCGGATACGACACGGTGAATGTTGACGCCTGCGGGAGGCGGCAGCGCGACCGGGCCGCTGACCAAGTTCACGCGCCAACCGGCGGCGGCGGCGGCGGCGGCCAACGCGTAGCCCATCTTGCCGCTCGAGGGATTGCTCAGGAAGCGGACGGGGTCGAGGTGCTCGCGGGTGGGGCCCGCGGTGACCAGACAGCGGAAGGGACGGGTTTTCATCGGCGGCGGGACGCGGCCTTTTTAAAGTATTTTTCCGCGTCGGCGCAATCATGCGCTATCTGCGTTTTCAACGCGTCGAGCGAGGGAAACTTTTTTTCGGGACGCAGGAATTCGAGCCATTCGACGCGCACCCGGGCACGGGCGCCGGGCGCCGGACCGCGACCCAGCAGGTGGGTCTCAAGGAGCGGCGGCACCGGCTCGCGGTGCAAGGTCGGGCGAACACCGTAGTTGGCGACGCCGCGCCGCCAGCGGCCCTCCCCCGCCCGCAAGCGCACGGCGTACACGCCAAATGCGGGGCGCGCCTCCGGTTCCCAAGCGACATTGATGGTGGGAAAACCGAGCTTGCGCCCCTGTTGCAGGCCGGGCTGCGCGCGTCCTTCGCAGTAATAAGTGTAGCCCAGCAAGCGATTGGTTTCCGCCATGCGGCCCTGCCCCAGCGATTCGCGGATGCGCGTGCTGGAAATCGTGCGGCCATCATCACG
>DASZWY010000099.1:0-17051 GCA_035546135.1 Opitutales bacterium | reverse complement strand
CCACTCCATTTTTAAAATATGTTTGAAGACGAACACAGCGGCCACGGCGTTCCCGAGACCCTGCCGGAAATGGGTTATCGGCTGCACTGGCTCGGACTTGTCGTCCTGGGCGTCGTGGGCGGCGGTGGTCTGGCCGGGTGGTCGCTGGGCACGATGGCGGTGATGAGCCTCGTGGGCTTTGCGCTGCTGATTGCCAACCGCGAGACGTTTGCCGGTTCGATGAAAGCCCTGTGGTGGCGGCTGGCAGGCTGGCTGCTGCCGGTCTGGGTCGCGCTCGGCGCCTTTTTCATCGGGCTGGCGTTTCCCGCCTTCCGCGTGGTGACCGTGGGCAGCACGCGCTACTGGGAACTCGCGCCGCACCCGGGAACCTGGGCGCCGTTGGATGCGCCGATTAAAATCGGCGGGCTCGACGTGCTGCTGTCCGTGGGCCTGTTTTCAGCGACGCTCAGCGCGATGCTGTTGTGCAAAAGCCGCCTGGTATTTGCCCGCGCATGGGCCACGCTCGCCTTTTGCGCCGGGGTGGGCGCGCTGCTGGGGATTGTGGAGTCCGTAACCCAAGCCAGCGCGGTGCTGTGGGCGATTCCCATCGGCAATCCGCTGTTTTTTTCGACTTTTGCCCATCCCGCGCAATGGTGCGCCTTTGCGCTGCTGTGGATGAGCGCGTGCCTGGGCGTCATTGCCTGGCTGGCGCGGCAGCGTGGCTGGCGGCTGCTGACCGGCGAAGGCTGGGCGCTGCTGCTCACGCTGGGGCTATTGGGCGCGAGCATCATGCTGGCGGGCGACCCGCTGCACCGGATGCTGGCCCTGCTCGTCGCCGCGATTGGCTGTCTGGTGATTGCCTGGCAATCGCGCATCGAACGGCTGCGCGCCAAGCATTCTTCGCTGGGCGTGAGCGTGCTGGGCTGGGCGCTGATTGGGTTGCTGCTTTTTGCGTGCGCGGCGCTGCTGGCCGTCCGCCATCCGGTGGCTGAATGGATCAACTACGGCGGCGCAGGCCTGGCGCTGCACGAACGCGTCATCGAGGACACGCAAACTCTGTGGCGCGAGCGGCCGTGGTTCGGCTGGGGCGCCGGCACGTTCCGCATCGCCTACAGCTTCGTGCAGGGCGCGGACCAGACCCCGCTGTTTTTCGCCTACGCCCGCTCGGACTTGTGGCAGAGCCTCGCCGAACACGGCCTCATCGGCACGCTGGCGTGGTGCGTGCCCGCGGGGTGGGTGCTGGCCCGGCTCATCTGGCAGCGGCGGCTGGCGACCTTTTTAATTGCCCCGCTCGCTGGGCTGGGCGCGATTGCGCTGCTGACGATCGTGGATTTCCCCCTTGCGTCGCCCGTGGTGTTTTTCTCGTTCTGGCTGATGCTCCTTTCCCTCGGCCGCTGGTCGGAAGTGGACAAAGAGAACACGACCTCCGCGCCCAGCGAAAAACGCCGCGTGGAAAAACTCCGCGCCGAAGGCAAGACGCTGCCGCCCAAGCCGGCGGCGACCGCTTGAGCTTCAGTCTTTCGACGGCGGCACGAGGGCGGTGACGGTGATTTTCAGCTGCGCCATCCAGCGCATGAGCTCGAGGGAAAAGTCGGAGAGCGAGACTTCATTGAGGTCGCTGGCGACGAGGCCGAGGCGCCAGTAGGGCTCCGGGCCGTCGGTGAGCGCCGAATCAAAGTCCACCCACTGGCCGTTGAAATAAAACTGCGTCCACATATGGAAGCCGAGGACGTTTTTCTGGCCTTGATACACCGGCAGGTAGGCGAGACCCGAGGCCGTGCGCGTGGGCAGTCCGCGAATGCGGCCCAAGGCGGCGAGCAGGACGGCGTGCTCCGTGCAATCGCCCTCGCGCGTCACCGCCGCCTGCGTGGCGGTGGCGAAACCGACGCCGAGGTCCTTTTGATTGATGTAATCGGCGACGAAATCGCGCAATTGCCAGGCAACCGCCACCGGGTCGGTGCCGGGCGGGCCACCGGCCTGGTCGGCCAAATGACGCAGAAGCTGGTCGCGCGTGTCCATGTAGGAATTGCGCGCGAGGTAGGGCGCCACGTCGGGCAGGCTGGCGCCGAGGGGGCCGGCGCTTTTTTCGAGCCGGGGCACGCGGCGCAAGGTCATCGCGATGCCGCCATCGGGCAAGCGCACGCTGTGTTCGGTCGCGGACTCGGGCGGCAGCGGCAGCGGCTGGCCGTCGGTGCGGTGCAATTCGAGGGTGACGGACTGGGTGCCGGGCGGAAGATCGCGGGGGAGCGTGAGGAGCGATGCGGCAAAAATGTCCTGGGGTAAAAACGCGCTTTTGGCCGCGGTCTCCGTGGAAGCCAGCAGCTCCATGCTGAGCCCGGCCAAGTCCACGGTCATTTTATGGACATGGAAACCGGCGTCCACCCAGGCGGTCATGTCGGCGGCGCCCTCACCGCTTTTGGAAACCACGCGCAGGTCCACTTTGGAAAGTTCCTGCTCACGGTCCTTGACCAATGTTTTTTCGGCCTTGCCGACCGCGACCTGCATCGTCAGCGCAGAGAACGCATCGTCCGAAGGATCGTAACCGGAAAAGGTGTACGCCGTGCCGGGGGCGAGGCCCTTGAGGCGGGACAGCCGCTCCTGGCCCCAGCCCATCAACGTGCCGGCGGGAAACGTCACCGTTTGCGGGTCTTGAAATGTGCCGACGGTCTTGGTGATGGTGAAGGTCTTGCCGTCGCCCTTGCCGTCCACGGTGATGACCTGATCGGACATGTCCGAGGTGCAGTGGAAGGCCAGCGGCACGCCATCGAGCGTCTCCTCGCTGGTGGAATCCGTGACGGCGGAGAGGATAAAACTCAGGCGCTTGACGCGGAACTCCTCGTGCGATTCCGTGAAAACATGGTCGCCGGCGCGGCGAAAAGTTTGGTGGGAGTAGCCGACCTTTTGCCCGGAAATAAAAATCTCCATCCACTGCTCGTCGAATACGCCTGGTGGCGGATTGCGGTAGTCGTAGTCGGGGGTCGGGATTGGAGTCCCCGGCGCGCCTGCGGCGAGCGCGGCGGGGGCGGCCATAAAAACGGCCAGCAGTAAAACACCCAGCCCGTGGGCGCGCGCTTGAGTTTTGCGGGGCATTGCTTCAGTGTGCCGGGGCGTCCGGCGGGCCTCAACGACCTTTTTCCCGACCCGTGGCGCGGCGCCCGGGTTTCGGGAGCCGGCCGCATTATTTTATGCCCAAGCAATATGACTTTGTCGTGATTGGCGGCGGCAGCGCCGGCTACGCCGCGGCGCGGACGGCGTGCGACCTCGGCGCGCGCGTGGCCCTGGTGGATGGCGCGAAGGAACTCGGCGGGCTGTGCGTGCTGCGCGGCTGCATGCCGTCCAAGACGCTGCTGTATTCCGCGGAGGTGCTGCATCTGGCCAAGCGCGGCGGCCTTTTCGGCCTCGTCATCCCCGAGGCACGCGCGGACCTGCCGGCGCTGCACAAACGCAAAAAGCACCTCATCGCCGAATTTGCGAAGTATCGCGTGGGGCTGCTGGAATCCGGCCGGTTCGACCTGCTGCGGCAAAATGCGCGCTTCACCGGTCCGCGGGAAATCACGCTGACGGATGGCACCGTGCTCGCCGCGCCGCATTTCCTGGTCGGCACCGGCTCGGTCATCGCGGTCCCGCCGGTGCCGGGGCTGGATAAAACGCCGACGCTGACCAGCGACGACGTGCTCGACCTCGACCACCTGCCGGAATCCGTGGTCGTGCTCGGGGGCGGCGTGGTGGCATGCGAACTCGCGCAATACCTCCAGCGCGTGGGCAGCCGCGTGACGCTCATCCAGCGCAGCCCGCACGTGCTGAAGGAGTACAGCGCGGAGGCGGCGCAGGTGGTGGAAAAAGCGTTTCGCGACGAGGGCATGGAGGTTTTCACCGGCACGCATCTCGAAGAAGTTTCCCCGCGACCCGGCGGCGGCGTGCGCGTGGCCTTTACCCAGAATGGCCACCGCCTGACCCGGGAGGCGGCGGCGCTTTTCAATGCGCTGGGCCGGCGGCCGGCAACGAAGGGCCTCGGGCTGGAAACCGCCGGAGTCGCGCTGGCGGAAGACGGGCACATCCAAACCAACGAATTCATGCAGAGCACGAACCCGGCAATTTACGCCGGAGGCGATTGCGTGGGTCCGCACGAAATCGTCCACGTCGCCATCCAGCAGGGCGAATGCGCCGCGCGCCACGCGCTGGGGAAACCGGCGACGCCGGTGAATTACGACCATCTGGTGCGCGTGGTGTTCACCGACCCGCAGGTGGCGGTGGCCGGCTACACGGAAAAAGAGCTGCGGAAACAAGGCGCGCAATACCTGACGGCGTCCTACCCCTTTGACGACCACGGCAAATCCATCCTCATGGAAGCGAAGCGCGGCTACGTCAAAATCATGGCGCAGCGGCCCGAGGGACGCCTGCTCGGGGCGGAATGCGTGGGCTACGACGCCTCGGAACTGATTCACGCGCCCGCCGTCGCGCTGCCGCTCAATGGCACCGTGCACGATTTGCTGCGCGCGCACTGGTACCACCCTACCCTGGCGGAAATCTGGACCTACCCACTCGAAGATTGCGCGGAAGCGTTGAAAAAATAACGGCGCCGAGCCCTGATAATGTGGCGTTTGTCACCGGGATTTAACCGGCGCGCCGCAGCATGGCAGCGAAATTCTGGCAGAATGGCGGGTGATGCGACCCATTTACAGCCAGGAGTACGACATCGCGACGTGCGTCGGTGACCTGCCGCATTCCACCGCGAAGTTCAACCGCACCGCCCGGGGGGTGGACATCCGCCGGTATTTTGAGAAACAGCCCGAGGCGCCGGGGGCCATCATCACGGACGAAGGCGCGCTGGTGGTGGCGTTTTCCCAGACCACTTTTTTGCGCGTCCTCAGCCGCCCCTACGGCGTGGAATTGTTCTACCTCCGCCCCATCGAGTCGCTCATCGAGTGCGCCAATCACGCCCCGATGCTGCTCTTGCCGGCGGGCTGCGGCATCGAGGAGGCGGTCGAACGCTGCCTCGCCCGGCCGGCAGACGACCTTTACGAGCCGTTTTTGGTCAAAGACGAGCAAACCGGCGCCGTGCAGATGGTGGTTTTCCAAAATCTGTTGCTGGCGGCGAGCCGGCTGGCCGCGTTGCGCAACCAGCAACTGGCGGCGGAAGTCGCCGCCCGCCAGGAAACGGAAAAACACCTGCGCGCCGCGCAATTGGAGGCGGAGGCGGCCAGCCGGGCGAAAAGCGAGTTTGTGGCCAACATGAGCCATGAAATCCGCACCCCGATGAACGGCATCCTCGGCATGACCGAACTGGCCCTCGGCACCGAGCTGACGGCGGAACAACGCGAATACCTGACGCTCGTCCAGCAATCCGGCCATTCGCTGCTGGGCATCATCAACGACATCCTCGACTTTTCCAAAATCGAAGCCCGCATGGTGCACATCGAGGAAATCCCGTTCGGGCTGCGCGAGACCATTGCCGATCTCATCAAGCCGCTCGGGGTGCGCGCGGCGCAAAAATCGCTGGAACTGGTGGCGGACATACCCGCCATGCTGCCCAATGAACTCATCGGCGACCCCCTGCACCTGCGGCAAGTGCTCGTGAATTTGCTGGGCAATGCGATAAAATTCACCGAACGCGGCGAAATCGTGCTGGAAGTGCGCCTGCTGAGCCAGGCAAACGGCTCCGTCAACTTGCGCTTCGCCGTGAAGGACACCGGCATCGGCATTCCGCCGGACAAACAAAGCAGCATTTTTTCGCCCTTCACGCAGGCGGACAGTTCCACCACGCGGCGCTTTGGCGGCACCGGCCTCGGGCTGGCGATTTCCAAGGGATTGCTGGAAAAAATGAACGGCCGGCTGACCGTCCAGAGCGAACCCGGGCGGGGCAGTTGCTTTGAGTTCACCCTTTCCCTGCGCTGCAGCGCGGCCATCCCCCGCGCGGGGGCGCTCCCGCGGGAGCAGTTGCGCGGCCTGCGCGCGCTGATTGTGGACGACAATCACGTCAACCGCCGCATCCTGCAGGAAATGACGCGCCATTGGGGCATGCTGCCGACGCCGGTTGAAGGCGGGCAGGCGGCGCTGGCGGAGCTCGAACATGCGCGCCAGGCGGGCTACCCCTATCATCTGATTTTGCTCGATGCGATGATGCCGGAAATGGACGGCTTCATGCTGGCGCAGGAACTGGCCCGGCTGCCCGAGGCGACGCGCGCGACCATCATCATGCTTTCCTCGGTGGCCCAGGCCGGCGAAGCGGAGCGCGCCCGGCGCCTGGGCATCGCGAGCGTGCTCACCAAACCCATCACCCAGGCGGAGCTGCTCAAGTCGGTGCTCGATATTCTTGGGCAAATGGCCCTGACGGGGACCGCGCTTGCCACGGGACGGGAAGGGGCCGCGACCGCGCTGCGGGTGTTGCTCGTCGAGGACAACGAAGTCAACCAGCAGGTGGCCAGGCGCCTGCTGACCCAACGCGGCCATGAGGTCGTGGTGGCTTGCAACGGGCTGGAGGCGGTGGCCGCCGTGCAAACCGCCGTCTTCGACATTATCCTGATGGACATTCAAATGCCCGAGATGGACGGCCTCGAGGCGACCGTGAAAATCCGCGAATACCAACACGCCCACGGCGTGACGCCCACGCCCATCATCGCGCTCACGGCCAAGGCCATGAATGAAGACCGCGCGCGCTTCCTGGCCGCAGGCATGGAGGCCCACCTGGCCAAACCCTTCACGCGCGCCGAATTAATTCGGCACGTCGAGCAACTGGCGCAACCGGCGGCGCATCCCGCGTAAATCCGCTTCAACCGTTGCCCGCGACGTTGGAGAGCTGGAAGATGGGCATGAACATCGCCATGACGATGCCGCCGATGACGACGCCGAGGAAGCAGATGAGCAGGGGCTCCATCAACGACGTCAGCGAGGCGACAATGTTGTTGATCTCGTTGTCGTAGTAGTCGGCGACCTTGTTCAACATTCCGTCCACGTTGCCGGTTTGCTCGCCGGCTTTCATCATGTGGCGCACGGTGTTGGGGAAATAGGGCTGGGTGGCGATGACTTCGGAGAGCTGGCCGCCGGAGGACACGGTGCGGTTGATGGCGACGCAGGCCTGCTCGACGAAAATATTGTCCGAGGCGCGGGAGCAAATCTCGATGGCGCGCAGGATGGGCACGCCGGACTTGAGCAGAATGGCATAGGTGCGGCAAAAGCGCGACACGTTGATTTTGCGCGTGAGGTTGCCGATGATGGGAAGCCGGGCCATGACGCGGTGCTTGACCTCGCGGCCGCGCGGCGTCGAGGTGACGCGCTTGTAGCCCTGGAAGAACAGGTAGAGGGCGATGAGGATGGCCCACCACCACGTCGCGAGGAAATTGCTCAGGCCGATGAGAAACAGCGTGGGCGCGGGCAGCTTGGCGTTGAAGCTGTCGAACATTTCCTTGAACACCGGGATGACCTTGATGAGCAGGACGGACACCAGGAGGCAGGCCATCGTGATGACGGACACCGGGTAGGTCATCGCGCTCTTGACCTTCTTTTGCAGCTTGAGGGAGCTTTCGAAATAGGAGGCGACCTTGCCCATGATGTCCGCCAGCGCGCCCGAGGCCTCGCCGGCCTCCACCATGCTGATGAACAGATTCGGAAAGGCGTTGGGGAACTTGCGCACCGCGCCGGAGAACGTGGTGCCGCCCGAAATGTCGTTGCGCACTTCGCGGATGACGATTTTGAAGACCGGGTTTTCGGTCTGGTCCATCAAGGCTTCGAGCGCGCTCACCAGCGGCAGGCCGGCTTCGAGCATGGAGGACAACTGCTGGGTAAAGACGGTGATCTCGATGAGTTTGATTTGCTTCCGGTGCGCGGCCTTTTCGTACGCGCGCTGCTTGGCGAGCGCCTGGCGCTCCGCGAAGGTCAATTTCTTCGGCATATTTTTGCCGGCGGCCACGGGTTGGGCCGCGGTGGCAGCGGGGGTCATCAAGCTCATGGGAGAACCTTGGATTCCCGGCGACCGGCGCCGGGGCGTTCCCGGGCCGGAATGCGGTTGGGAGATTGCGTAGCTGCCATCTATGATGCAAAAAGAGGGCGGAGAAAAGCTTATTCAACACCCCCCGCCGCATGCCGACCACCCTGGAAGTGCTCCAGAAAACCGCCGATTTTTTCACGCGAAAGGAAATTCCCTCGCCCCGGCTGGAGGCCGAGTTGCTGCTGGCGCACGCGCTGGGGTGCAAGCGGCTCGATTTGTACCTGCGCTTTGAGCAACCCCTGGCCGAGGCGCAACTGGAGACCCTGCGCGCGCAGGTGACCCGCCGCGCCCGGCGCGAACCTCCGCAATATATCGCCGGGCGGACGGGGTTTTTGGATTTCGAAGTGGCGTGCGACGCGCGGGCGCTCATCCCCCGTCCGGAAACCGAAGAGTTGGCGGAACTGGTTTTCGCGCAAATGGCGGTAGCCCCCAAAGCGACCTTGGATTTGGGCACCGGCACCGGTGTGCTGGCGATTGCGTGCGCGCGGCGCTGGCCGGATTGCCGCGTGACCGCGGTCGAGGCCGGCGTCGAAACCCTCGCCCTGGCGGAAGCAAACGCCGCTGCGGGGGGCGTGGCCGGACGAATCAGTTTTCTGCACGCACAATGGCCGGAAGTTTTTTCGCGCGGACTGGGTCCGTTCGACCTGATCGCGGCCAACCCGCCGTATTTGACCGAAGCGGAATGGCTGGCCGCCGCGCCGGAAGTGCGCGAATGGGAACCGCGCGCCGCGCTGGTGGCGGGTGAAAACGGCCTCGCGGATTTGCGCGCAATCCTCGAAGGCGCGCCGAAAATTCTCGCGCCGGGCGGATTGCTCGCGCTTGAAACCGGCGCGAACCAGCACGCCGCGTTAACCCAAATCGCGGCCGGCACCCAAGCCTACTCCCGCAGCGAAGGCGGAAAAGATCTGGCCAGGCGCGAACGCTTCTTCCTGGCCTGGCGCGCGTGAAAAAACTACGGCGCCACCGACGTGGCCGCCGTGGTCGGCGGCGGCGGCAGCGTCACCCCGGCCGGAATTCTCACCACGTCCACGCGGCGGTCATTCTTGGCTTCGGGCGAATTTTTGCCGACGTCCGGCACCGCGCCAAACTTGCCGCGCGAAAGAATTTCCGTCTGCCCGTCGCCGGCGCCATTGCGCGTGAGGTAGGCCTTGACGGCGTTCGAGCGCCGGTCACCCAACGCGAGGTTGTATTGTTCGGAGCCGAAATGGTCGCAGTGGCCGACGGCGACGACGCGCATGGTCGGGTCGGCGGCAATTGTCTTGGCGGCGGCCTCGAGCAATTTGCGGTCGTCGGGCTGAATGTTGAACTGGTCGAAATCGAAGTGGACGGTGACGACCACCATGTCCGCGGGCGGGTGATCCCAATCAATATTCGGCAGGGTGTCGGTGCGCAGCGGCATCGTTACCGCGGGATTGTTCGGATTATAATCCGAGGGCACAGGGCGGATGTTGGTGTAGTCCGGTCCGGGCGTCGTGTAGCGCGGATTGTTCATGCCGGAACCGTTGGCGAGCTTCGTCTGTTCGGCGGAGGGACCTTGGTCGCCGGAATGACAACCGGCCATCCACGGCAGGGCCAAAAGGAGGGCAAAGGAGAGCTGGGAAAGTTTGCGCATGGAAAAATCGTGGTTATAAAGAGTTTAAGTAGCCCCAAAACACCGGGTTACGCAAGTAATTTTCACCGCAATTTTGCAATTCTCGGGCCAGCGCCCGGTTTCCCGCCATGCCCCCAACGCGCCAACCCATCATCCTGCTGGTGGACAATGGCTCGCTTGAACCCGCCGCGACACTGGCTTTGCGCAAGACGGCGGCGCGGCTGGCCGAGGCGGTGAAGGTGGATGTGCGGCCGGTCTCGCTGCTGCATTCCAGCGCCATCGCCCCGGAATTGCTGGAGGGGCGCCCGGCGGCCATTGTCGAGCCCACTTTGCGCACCTTGGCGGAAGCCAACCGGACAAACATTGTCATCGTGCCGTTCTTTATCGGCCCAAGCGGGGCCATCCTAAATTATTTGCCCGAGCGCGTGCGGCACCTGCGCAAAGCGCGGCCGCGTTTGACGGTGCGCATCGCGCCCTGCCTGGTGGATGCGGCCTCGACGGACGACCGGCGGGTGGCGGCATTGTTGGCTGAACGGGTGCGCGCAGCGGCGGCCAGGGAAAAATTCACCCGGCCGGCGGTGGCGGTGGTGGACCATGGCACGCCGGAGCGCGCGGTCAACGCCGTGCGCGAATTAGTGGCGAGGCAAACGCGGAGCCTGCTGGGAAGTTCGGCGCGCGCGGTGGCGGCGGGCTCGATGGAGCGGCGGTCCGGCGGAGAATTCGACTTCAATGAACCATTGCTGGAGCGATTGCTGGACCAGCAAGATTTTTCCGCCGGTGAAGTCATCATCGCGCGATTGTTTCTGCTGCCCGGCCGCCACGCGGGGCCCGGCGGCGACATCGAGCAAATCGCCCAAGCCGCGGCCGCGCGCCATGCGCAAATGAAAGTCGCCTTCACCGAGCCGCTGGGCACCCATCCCGGGCTGATTCCGATTCTTGGCGAAAGACTGGAGCAGGGACTCGCAGCGACGCCGATCGCGTAACTGGCGCGCCCAGTCCCCGGAAAGAGATGGTCCCTAAAAACAAAGCCGGCCCGGGCGCAAGGCCCGGACCGGCTGATTGCAGGAAACACATTCCACCATGCGCAATGACATTCATCATTACGCTCGTCACGCGCAGCCGCTGAGCGATGGCCACGCGGGGTAGAACTGACGTGGGACTTAGTACTGCTCGCCGCCACCTTCGCCGCCGCGATCGTAGCCGCCGCCGCGTTCATAACCGCCGCCGCCACCGCCACGATTAAAGGAACGACGACGATCGCCGCCACCGCCGCCACCACCGCGGCCGCCGCGATAACCGCCACCACCGCCGCCGCCGTGACCGCCATGGCCACCGCCATAGCCGCCACCGCCGCCGCCGTAGCCACCACCGCCGCCACCACCGTAGGAGGGGCGGTCTTCTTTTGGACGAGCAATGTTCACCTTGATCGGACGGCCCATGAATTCCTGGCCTTCGAGCTGGCGAATGGCCTCTTGAGCTTCCTCAGGCGAAGACATCGTCACGAAAGCAAAGCCGCGCGCGCGTCCCGTGAAACGGTCACGCATGACGGCCACTTCGGACACAGTCCCGGCCTTGGCGAACAGTTCTTGCAGATCATCTTCCACGGCATCCCACGAGAGATTGCCTACGAACAACTTGTTATCCATTGACTTCTAAGCTTGGAGGGAGAACCTGCACTCGCATTGTTTCCGTGTATCGGATTTCAAACTGTCCTAGACTTTTGAGCCAACTGACAATTCACCAACGGCGAGGTCTGAAGTTCTCACAACCTAGGGGTAGTATCCCTATCTCCCTGTGCAGAAGCAACATAAAAAGCTCTGCAACCCATAGGGGAAACCTCCCAGAACGCTGGAAATTAATACTGAGTCGGCCCGCATTTCCGATTGACTGACCCGAAATGCGTGGCTGACCTCAAAAGTAACCGCCAGTTTTGCCGCCAGTTTCAGCAAATTATCCATGAAAAAGTCCCGCATCGCCCACTTGCTCTTGTATTGGCTGATGGCGGGGATGCTGTTTGGTTGCATGTCCGGGCCGTCGGCGCCGCGCGACCCCTTCGCGGGGCGCGAACATCCAACCTTTCACACTTACGATGCACCGGGGGGACGGAAAATCTTCGCGGCGGAAACCGGCAACCCCAACGGGCCGCTGGTACTGTTTATCCACGGCACACCCGGCGGCTGGCACGCATTCGCCGGGCTGATGGCCCGGCCGGAATTGTCGGATCAGGCGCTGCTCATCTCCGCCGACCGTCTGGGCTGGGGTAATTCCTCAGTTGGCGGGGTTGAGACCTCGCTCGGAGCCCAAGCTGCGGCGCTGAAGGCGATTCTCGCCGCCCATCCGAAAAATCTGCCGGCGATTGTCGTCGGCCACTCCCTGGGCGGGCCAATTGCCGCGCGCCTGGCCATGGACGCGCCGGAGTTGGTCGGTGCGCTGGTCATCGTCGCCGGGTCGGACGACCCCGCCCAGGAAAGCACGACCTGGTATCAATTTCTCGGGCGATTGCCCGGCATTCACTGGCTCGTGCCAAAGAACCTGGCCGAGGCCGACGCGGAAATCATCCCCCTCAAGGGCGAGCTGGAGAAAATGGCGCCGCGCTGGGGCGAGCTGAAAATGCCCGTGACCGTGATCCAGGGACTCGATGACGACCTGGTGCCCGCCGAAAACGCGGACTTCGCGCAGCGCGTCATCACGAATGCCCCGCTCGACCTCCAGCGCATTCCCAACCAGGGCCATCTCATCCCCTGGCAGCGGCCGGACTTGATGGTGAACGCGGTCTTAAAATATATTGTGGCGTGGCACCCGTCAGGCCGGCCCGGCGCAATTGAAAAATAATTTCTAAGAAAACCCCGCCCATGGCGTCTCTCTAGGGTAAAACCAACCTTGCGCCATGAACTTACAACTTAGATTTACCCACCCGATCCGCCGTTTACTCATCGCCCTGGTGCTGTCCATGGCGCTTTCCGCCTCCACGTTTGGAATGACTCAAAACTCTGAAGTCACGCCCGAATATCTCAAACAGCACGAGAAGGAATTCAGCGTGAAAGTCTCGAAAAATAAAAATGGTCTATGGGAATTCACCATTACCCATAACGCGACCGTGGAATGGTATGTGGTCGCTTCTCTTACTTTGTCCCAGGCAGGCAATCTGACCGCCGAGACATTTTTTCCGCCTTTCGTGAAAAAGGATGACATCACCTTCACTTTTCGCGTGGCGCCAGCATTCGTGGCCGAGTCGGAGTTCGAACTCGGTGATTGCGCCTTTGGCAGGAATGGCGAACAAATCGTTCCACTGCCTGGCACCCATAACTATATTTTCAAACTCAAGGATTTCGTCATCCCGGAGTTGTTGCAATCCACCCCGGCTCCGGTCACCCCGCCGCCAGGCCCTTGAGGAGCTTCGCATACATCGCCACGCCGCGCTCCAGGATGTCGAGCGAGAAGCTTTCGTCCGGCGCGTGCAGGTTGTCCTCGGGGGTGAAGAGGCCGATCATCACGGAGTCGAGGCCGGTCTGTTGTTTGATCTGGCCGATGATGGGCACGCTGCCGCCTTCGCGCAGGTAGAGGGGCTTTTTGCCGAAGCATTCGGTGATGGCGGCGTCAGCGGCGGCAAACGCGCGCGCGAGCACCGGCGGCTGGTCGGCGGGGGTGTTCGGGCGGCCGGGCGGCACGACGGCGTAGGGTGAGCCGCCTTCCTTGAGGCTGAATTCCAGTTTAATTCCCGGCGGGCAGCGGTGGCGCAGGGCTTTTTCCAGCAGGTCGCGGATGACCTCGGCCTTCTGGTCGGGCACGAGGCGCATGGTGATTTTCGCAAACGCCTTGCTGGGGATGACGGTCTTGGAGCCTTCACCCTGATAGCCGCCGCCGATGCCGTTGAAGTCGAGGGTGGGCCCGAAGCGCACGGCCTCGAGGGCGGTGTAGCCCGGGGCGGTGTAAAACTGGTTCACGCCAAGGAACTGTTTGTAATCCTCCAGCGTGCGCGGGTATTTCGCGAGTTCGTCGCGCTCCCATTGTGCCGGCTCGCGCACGTCGTCGTAAAAGCCGGGGATGTTCACGCGGCCGTCGGGCGCGTGGAGCGACGCGCAGAGTTCGCAGAGCGCCTGGATGGGGTTGAGCAGCGCACCGCCGTGGATGCCGGAGTGCAAATCCGTGCGCGGCCCGGTGACGTTCACTTCGAGGCCCGTCAGCCCGCGCAAGCCGGTCGTGATGACGATTTGCTCCGGGTTCGGGCTGCCGGTGTCGGACAGCAGCATGAGGTTGGCCTCGCGCAGGCGGTCGCGGTGCTTTTTCAAAAAGTCGGCAAAACTCGGGCTGCCGATTTCCTCCTCGCCCTCGATGAGAAAGGTGATGCGCAGCGGGAGGTTCGGGTTTTCCTCGAGCACCCTGGCCACCGCGGCGAATTGCACGGCCTGCGGACCTTTGTTATCTGCGGTGCCGCGGCCATAGAGGCGACGACCGCGCACCACTGGCTCGAAGGCGGGGGTCGTCCACTGGTCGAGCGGGTCGGGTGGCTGCACGTCGTAGTGGCCGTAAATAATCACATGCGGCCACGCGCGGTCGCCGCCGCGCTCGGCGAGAATAATCGGATGCAGGTCCGTCGCCACGACCTCGACCTTGAAGCCCAGTTTTTCCAGCACGCCGCAGGCGTATTGGCGGGCGCCCGCCAGCCCGTCGCGAAACGCGGGGTCAGCGGACACACTCGGAAAGCGCACGTAGTCGGAGAGAACCTGCACGGGATCGAGCATGGGGGAAATTAATCGCGGGCTCCGCCCGGCCAGTCAAATGCGAATTGCGGTGAACAAATCCAAGCTGGCCCCGGGGCGGGTTTTCGGCTACTTAATTGGCCCAGTTTTTCCCATGGCCAAAAAAACCACCGCCACCGCGCCGGGTGACCCCGCGCTCTCCTATGAGGCCGCCTTTGCGCGCCTCGAGGCGCTCGTTGAATCGCTCGAAAGCGGCGAGGTGCCGCTGGCCGACATGGTGGCGAAGTTCGAGGAGGGCCACCGCCTGCTCAAGACCTGCCAGGAGCAGCTCCACGCCGCCGAACTGAAGATTGAAAAGCTCAAGCTCGACGACGCCGGCCAGGCCGCGTTTGAGCCGCTGGACGAGGAAAGCGAGTCTTGACCCGCCGCCGTCCTTGCGATGGACTTATCCGTTTTTAATTAATGGCTCTCCTCGAACGCATCAAAGGCTCAGCGGACGTCAAAGCACTGACGGACGCCGAGCTGGCCTCCCTTGCCGAAGAAATCCGGCGTGAAATCATCGAAGTGACCTCCAAGAACGGGGGCCACATCGGGCCGAACCTCGGCGTGGTCGAGCTGACGCTCGCGCTGCACCGCGTCTTCGCAACGCCGGGCGACCGCTTCGTGATGGACGTCGCCCACCAGGGCTACGTGCACAAGCTGCTCACGGGCCGCGCGGGGCCAAAGTTCAAGAAAATCCGCCAGGGCGGCGGACTTTCCGGCTTTTTGATGCGCGACGAAAGCCCGCACGACTGCTACGGCGCCGGCCACGCGGGCACCGCGCTCTCCGCCGCGCTGGGCATGGCCGCCGCGCGCGACCACAACGGCACGGATGAACACGTCGTCGCGCTGCTGGGCGACGCCGCGCTGACCTGCGGCATCACGATGGAGGCGCTGAACAACGTCGCCACCTCGACCAAGCGCCTCATCGTCGTGCTCAACGACAACGAGTGGTCCATCGCCAAAAATGTCGGCGCCATCGCCACGTACCTCAACAAGCTCATCACCAGCCCGACGTACAACCGCAAGCACCACGACCTGCAAAGCTTCCTCAAGGGCATCCCCGGCGGCGACTCGCTGCTCGAACTGGGCTCCCGCGCGAAAAAGGAGGCGAAGGACTTCATCGTGCCGTCGTCGCTGTTTGAGAAATTCAACCTGCGCTACCTCGGCCCGATTGACGGCCACGACCTGCCGCAGCTCATCCAGTACCTCGAATTTTGCAAAAATTCCGACCGGCCCGTGCTGCTGCATGTGTTGACGACCAAGGGCAAGGGCTACGAGGTCGCGCTGAAGAATCCGGAAAAATTCCACGGCACCAGCCCCTTCGATATCGCCACCGGCCAGTCCGCGCCGGCCAAGCCCGGCACGCCGCCCAACTGGCAGGACGTTTTCGGCAAGGCGCTCGCGAAATTTGCCAAGGCCGATCCGAAAATCGTCGGCATCACCGCCGCGATGCCCTCGGGCACCAGCCTCTCGCACCTCGCCAAGGAAGTGCCCGCGCAATTTTTCGACGTCGGCATCGCCGAGGAACACGCGGTGCTCTTCGCCGCCGGCCTCGCCACCAGTGGCATTCACCCGCTGTGCGCGATTTACTCGACCTTTCTCCAGCGCGCCTACGACCCCATCGTCCACGACGTCGCGCTGCAAAATCTCCCGGTGGCGTTTTGTATGGACCGCGCGGGCCTTTCGCCCAACGACGGCCCGACGCACCACGGCCTGTTCGACATCGCCTACCTGCGCACCGTCCCGCGCACCGTCATCATGCAGCCCAAGGACGAGGACGAACTGGTGGACATGCTCCACACCGCGCTGCTGCACCAAGGGCCGGCGTTCATCCGCTACCCGCGCGGCCCCGCGATGGGCGTGAAAATCAAGGACCAGCCCGCGGCGCTGCCCATCGGCCAGGCCGAGGTTTTGCGCGAAGGGCGCGACATCATCATCTGGGCGCTCGGCCCGATGCTCCAGGATGCCGCTGCCCTGGCGGACAAACTTTCCGCCGAGCACGGCATTTCCGTCGGCATCGTCAACGCGCGCTTTGCCAAGCCGCTCGACCGCGAACTGCTCCACCAGCACGCCCGCGGCGCGCGCATGCTCGTCACGATGGAAGACCACGTCATGATGGGCGGCTTCGGCGCGGCGGTGCTCGAGGCGCTCAACGAGGCCAACCTCCAGACGCCCGTCGAACGCATCGGCTGGCCGGACAATTTTGTGCAGCACGGCAGCAGCGTCGCGGAACTCCGCGCGCAAAACGGCCTGTCCCCCGGGGAGATTGAAGCGAAAGTCCTGCGCCGGTGGAAGACGGTGGCGCCCGCCTCGCCCCCCCTGGCCGCGGCCCGGCGGTAAGGCTGTCGTTGCCCCATGGGCCGGTTGTTTTCGTTGAGCAGTCGGTAAGTCCCACTGGGACGGCAGAAAATAGCCCAGCGTTTTAACGCTGGGAAAAGGTTTTATTCAAAATCAAGTCCCGCGAGGGACGAAAGCGGCGACGCTTTTCTTCCGTCCCTCATGGGACTCAAAATCGATTTTCAACGCATTCCCACCAATGAATTGGTGGGCTATTTTCTATCGTCCCTGCGGGACTAAACGTTTGCCATTCTGCCTTCCGTCCTCTACTTTCTTTCCTCCCCCACCCCATGAAACTGGCCGGTTACCTACCCCGTGACGGCGTGGCTGAGAACATCCGCGATTTCCGCGACCTCACCGCCGACGAACTCAAGCAGCACGCGCTCTTCAAGCCCGTCGTGGCCGAGGCGCGCAACCG
>DASZWY010000098.1:0-20409 GCA_035546135.1 Opitutales bacterium | reverse complement strand
AGCACCTGCGGCAGCGCGGTGGCGTCGAAAGCAGCGGCGGTGGGCGTGGTCTTGATGGCGCCGATGACGTTCACCGTCTGCGCGTAGTTGGCCATGTAGAAAATATCGCTGTTGCGGAAAAATTCATGATAGCCCTTCGCGATGCCAAGGGCGTCCTTGAGGTGGTAGCGCACGCCGAGCTCGCCATAGAGATAATCCCCATACCAGTAGTTCCACTCGTCCATCGCGACGCGGATGTCCTTGCCCTTGAGCTCCGGAACGGTCGCGCGCATCTGGCGGTGGGCGTCGGCGACGCGACGGATTTCATCGGCGAGCTGGGCAACGTGCGCCACGGTGTCCAGCTTCTCCTTCACATAAACATGCTCGCTGAGGAGCGTCATGTAGTCGGTGCAGACCTTGAACATCATCTGGTCCCACTGCCAATGGTTGTTGGGGTCGTCATCGCCGACGGCGACGAGCTTGGCATTTTTGTCCACGCCCCACATTGCCTTGGCGACGTCGTTGTGCTTTTGCACGTATTGCTCGAGCGGCATGTTGCCGAGCTGCCAGTTGCCGAACATCTCATTGCCCACCGCCCACCATTTGACGTTGAACGGCTCGGGGTGGCCGTTGGCCGCGCGGAGCTTGCCCATCGGAGTGTCCGCCGCGCCATTGATGTATTCGACTTCGGCGGAAACACCATCAATCGTGCCCAGGCCGGTGTTGACGGAGACATACGGCTCCGCGCCGATGAGCTGCATCAAGTCCATGTATTCGGCAATGCCCACATCGTTGGGCTCGACCCCCTTCCAGGCCGGGTTTTTGCGCGGCGGGCGCTGGTCGCGATCCGGGCCGATGCCGTCCTTCCAATTGTAGCCGCTGACGAAATTGCCGCCGGGCCAGCGATAGATGGGCGCGTTGAGCTGCTTGAGGAGCGCCACGGTGTCGGCGCGCCAGCCGTGGATATTATCGGCGGGCATCAGCGAGACCGCGCCGATTTCGACCGTGCCCTGGCCGCGGCCGACGATTTCGAAGTGCGCGTTGAGCGAATCGCCCGGCGCAGTGAAAGTGAAATCGGTGCGCTGGTAATCACCGGTGACATTATTGATGGTTTGGATGACGCGCGGCTCAAGGTCGTCCATGACCATGCGCACAGTGACCGCACCGTTGAAATTGTCACCGCGCAGAGTAATGTGTCCGACATATTGGCGGCCCTTGGTAAGCTGGATGCATTCCTGCGAGATGCCGACATCGGCATTACCACGCAGATGGAGCACCGGCGCTTCCGGCGGTTTGATGTCCTGGCCGATTTGCGGGCCGGCGTCAGCGTTGTGGTCTTCGACGTAGGTGTGTGCGGTGTCCATCGTCACGGCGCCACGCAGGCGGGCCGGCGCGACGACCTTCCACGGCGAGCCGCTCAAATACATATACGGCCCGGTGTTCCAAAATGGGTCGGTGGCCACCGACCAGGGACTGTAATTATCCGTAATAGGATAATAGAACTTGCGGTCTTCCAGCAATTCGGCCCAGAGGCCGCCGTTGACGCACTTGCCCAGGTGCTCGATGAACTGCCCGTAAATATAGGGCGAAATCGGCTCCCCGGTCTTGGAGGGGTCGAGAGTGAGATTTTGGGTGGCGGAAAGACTGCCACAAATCAGCAAACCGCAGGCAAAAAGCAGAGATTTTTTCATGAGGGGAAGCAGCAGATTGACGGCCGGGGTATACGGGGGATGGCGGCCAACCCATCCTGATGCCTATGAGCCATTTGAGCGGAAATGGGAAGCAAAAAACGGCCAGTTTTATTACTATTTGAATAATGTTTTATCTGTGCAGGCGATTGGCATTTTTAACGGAATCTCCATGTTATCACGTAAGTATTAATTAGAGCAAATGGTTACTGCGAGATATGTAATAAGAGAGCTCATTTTCTTCGAGCAAAAGATAAAAACCTTATCTTGAAGTCCATCAGATCAAGCCGTTATCCAAAGGCGGAGAGGACACGCCAGAAAACGCACAAGGACTTTGTCCAAATTGCCACCGCGAGCTCCATCATGGCTTGTAAGCCAGGCGCGTCGGAGGGCCGTGCCCCTACCCCGGAGCAAAATTAATGTGCAAGGTAGGGCCGGACGTCCTCGGCCGGCCTAGCTTCTTATTTCGTGGCGTCAGCCAAGCTCACCTCAACCAAATCCTTCCCCAGCGGCACCGCAAACGCCTCGTGGTCCAATTTGAATTTCTCGGTGGGTTGGTAGGTGCCAATGCCGTTGATTTTCGCGGGCTGAGCGATTCTTAGGTAGGCGGTGGGGGCAATGGCGGAAGCGGGGGCGAGGGCGAGGCGGACGGCGTGGGTTTTTGCGTTGAGTTCGACGTGGTCGAAGGCGCCGGCGTCGAGGGTGAGCCAAAGGCCGAGGGGGGCGAGGTAAACGCGCTGGCGGAAGCAGTCGAGGGGCTGGACTTTGACCCAGTCGCCGTCGACCTGCACGTTGCCGCCAAAGGCCTGCCAGCCGAATTCGGGGTGGTCGATGACGTAGGTGGCAGCGTTGGTGGCGACGCCGAAGAAGTTGGGGCCGTAGTCGCCGGAATAGGTGTCCCAGCGCATATTTTGCGGGTAGGAGTGGAAGGCGGTGCCGGCGAAGCCTTCCTGGTCGATGTTGCTGAGGCCGCCCATGGCGCCGCCGTAGCCGACGCGCAGGAGGTAGAAATCGCCGGGGTGGTCGCGGTAGGCGGCGAGGACGGGGATGGCGTTGAGGCCGGAGCCGTAGTGGTGGAGCTGGCGCTCGGTGCCGCCGCCGGGCGCGCCGCCGTAATAAAAGTCCCAATAGCGGCGGGCATTGCCGTTGTAGCCCCAGTTGGGGATGCCGGGCATGTAGCCGAGGATGGAGTCGAGGGTGATTTGCGCCTTCTCGTCGAAGCCGAAGAGCTTGGTGACGCCGTAGACCTCCTCCTGGCCGGTGCAGTCCCACGCCATTTCGCTGCCGAAGGGGAGCGGGCGGGCGTTCCAGTCGTTGGCGCGGTTTTGCAGGATGCCGTAGAGGAGCTGATACTGGTCGGGCCAGTGCTCGTGCTTCAGGTCGTCGAGCAGGAGGAGGAAGATGGTGCCGTCCATCAGGCCGTCGCGGCTGTTGCCGATGTTGTTGTGGGTGCCGAGGTAGTAGGCGGTGAGGAAGGCCTGGTTGAGATACCAGTCCCAGCGGTGGGCGGTGACGAGGTTTTGGTAATTGCGCGCGAGGCGGTACATGGCCCAATACGCGGCGACGACGTGCGGGTAATCGTAGGCGCGGTTGACGGCGTCGGCGGCTTGCTTGTTCCAGGCCGTCCAGCCGCTCCAGTTGATATTGGGGTCGTATTGAAAATCGGGCAGCGCGGCGGGGTCGTGGTAGAACATGCTCTTTTTGACGCCGTATTGGCGCGGGCCGTCGCGGTATTGCAAGCCGCCCCAGAGCACTTGGTCCACGAACTGCTGGTATTTGCCGACCTCGCCGGCATTGGGCTGGCCGGACTCCTTCATCGCCGCGGCGAGCCAGGAGCCGGCGCCGCCTTCATCGCCCAAACCCGCGACCCAGGCGCGGAAGTCCTGCGTGACGATGCGGTCGTGCGCGCGGTCGTAAGTCATCACGGACGGGCTACGGCCAAAGGGGTCGTTGGGGTTCACATACCATTGCTTGGTGAAGAGGAAATTGCCCAGGTCGGCGACGGCCTGCGCCGCGGGCTTGATGATGTAATAGCTGATGGCCTGCTGCGTGCCGTCGTCGTAGCGGATGACGAGGCGCGCGCGGCCCCAGGTCTGGCCGTGAAGGGTGAGGTCCTGCCAGCCGTGGGGGGTGGGCGCGTTTTGCACGGCGGTGATGGCGCCGGCGGGGTCGCTGTCGATGGCGGCAATTTGGTGCGGGTAGTTGAGGAAGAGCTTTCCGTTAATATCCATCGGCAGGATGTAGCCCGGGATGCCGACGGCGACGGGCCGGCCCGCGGCGGCGAGGGTTTGCTCGATGTCGCGGATTTGCGGGGAGAGCAGGAATTTCACGCCGATGGTTTTCGTTTCGCCGGGGGCGAGGGCCGCCATCGTCGGCGGGTTCCAGGGTTTGGCGTTCTTCCATTCGTTTTCGGCGTAGGCCTGCGAATGGACCATCCACTCGAACGCGCCCTCAAAAGTCTGGCCGGGCGGCGTGGGTTCGCTGAGCGGGCGCCAGGCCTCGAAGGGCGTTTTGCCCTCGGGCACGACGACGAGCGCGGGGCCGTGGCCGTTGAGGCGCGTGACCTGGAGGTAGCCGCCGTCTTCATTGATGGCGGGGTCGAAAAAATCGCAGATTTGATACATCTGCGGAAAAGGACGGTTGGTGGCGAGGTCGGTGAGGATATTGTTAAAAATCATCGGCATCCCGAGCGCGCCGATTTGCAACGGGGCGGAGGTTTTGTTTTTCAGCACAAACCGCAAAACGAGCTGGCCGTTTTCGAGCGACCAGGTGCGCGTGACTTGCAGCGGGCAATCGTCGGGAAGCGTCGGCGCAAGGTCGGCGGCGGCGAGGACGGGAGCCTTGGCCTCAAGCGCGGTGACAGGCTGGCGGACAGCGCTGGTGGAAAAGCTCTGCCACGGGCCGGAATCGCCCGCGCGGGTGCGGAAAGTCAGGTCGCCGAGGTAATTATAGCGGTCGCGCGAGCGAAACTCGAGCTGGTTGCCGGGGGTGAAGTCGAAAGCCTCGGGGCTTTTGGCCTCAAGCGCGGCGACGGTTTGCGAAGCCTTGACCAATTTGAGGTGAAAATCCGGCGTATCGAATTCCAGAAAACCCTGGTCGAGCCCGAGCGTCGGCGGGCTGGGCGGCCCGCGGCGGCCCTGGGCGTGGGCGGGCAATGCGCCCCAGCCTGTCAAAATGAAGGCCAAAAGAAACCAGCCAGCATTCCGCGAAAAAAGCAACTTCATGGGGTAGTCGCGTTTCGGGCCGGGGTGCGCGAAAAGCAATTTCTACTAAGCGCGTTTCAAGGAAACGGGCAATGTTCATTTTTTCGCTGCCAGCGCCGCGCAATCGCGCTAGGGTGGCCGATTAAAGATCATGCCCGAACTTTTTCGCAAAGCGCCGCCGGGTGCCCCCGCCGCCGCGCCGGCGCGCGCGCCGGGCGTGACCGAGACGCTCAACGGCGTGCTCGAGAAATTTATCTTCCTCAACGAGGAGAACGGCTACTGCGTGGCGGAATTGCAGACCGGCTCGCGCTCCGCGCCCATCACCATCACGGGCGAGCTGCCGGGGGTGCAGTGCGGGGAGACGCTGATGGTGACCGGCGAGTGGATGCAGCACGCGACCTATGGCAGCCAGTTCAAGGTGAAGGCGTTCAAGTCCACCCTGCCCTCCACGGTGCATGGCATCCGCAAATACCTGGCGAGCGGGCTGGTCGAGGGCATTGGCGAAGTTTACGCGGAGCGCATCGTGGCAAAATTCGGCGCGGACACGCTGCGCGTCATCTCTGAGCAATCGGGGCGGCTGCGCGAGGTGCCGGGCATCGGGCGCACGCGCGTGAAGTCCATCAAGGCGGCGTGGGACGCGCAGCAGGCCGAGCGCGACGTGATGATGTTCCTGCAAACCTACGGCGTGACGACGTCGCTGTGCGTGAAGCTGGTGCGGCAATACGGCGCAAACGCGAAGGCGCTGCTGCAAAAGGACCCGTACCGCGTGGCGCGCGAGGTGCAGGGCATCGGCTTTCTGACCGCGGACAAAATCGCGCGCAACCTCGGCCTGGGCAACGACAGCCCCGCGCGGCTCGACGCCGGGCTGCTCTTCGCACTCGAGGAATGCGCCGAGGACGGCCACACCTGCTGGCCGGTCGAGGAACTCGTCGAGCGCGCGGCGGAGATGCTTGAGGTCTCGCCCAACCTGCTGCCGGCCCGCGTGACCGAGTTGACCGCCAATGGCGCGATGGTGAAATTGCCGCAGGGTCTGTTGCAACTGCCGGTTTATGAAAAGGCCGAGCGGGCGATTGCCGAGAGCGTGCACCGGCTGAGCGAGGCGAAGTCGGCGCTACCGCCCATTGCCGTCGAGAAGGCCGTGGCGTGGGCGCAGGATCGCGCGGGCTTCGCCTTTGCGCCGGAACAGTCGGCGGGGCTGGTCTCGGCGCTGAAGGCAAAATTTTCCGTGCTCACCGGCGGCCCCGGCACGGGCAAGACAACGATCCTGCGGGCGCTGGCGGACATCCTGCGGGCGAAAAAGGCGCGGCTTCTCCTCGCGGCGCCGACGGGCCGGGCGGCGCAACGTCTCGGGGAGGCAGCGCGGGCCCATGCGAGCACGATTCACCGGCTGCTGAAATTCGACGCCACGGGCGGCGGCTTCACCGCCAATGCCGGCAATCCGCTCGAATGCGATTTCCTGGTGGTGGATGAATCCTCAATGCTCGACGCGCGGCTGGCGGCGGCGCTGCTGCGCGCGGTGCCGCCGAAGGCGCATGTGCTGCTCGTCGGCGACGCGGACCAGTTGCCCTCGGTCGGCGCGGGGCATGTGCTGAAGGACTTGATTGCCAGCGGCCGGGTGGCGGTGACGAAGCTCGAGAAAATTTTCCGCCAGGGCGAGCGCAGCGGCATCGTCACCACCGCGCACGGCATTCTGCACGGCAACGCCACGCCGCCGCCGCCGGTGGCCGACCTGGCGCGCCTGAACCCGGCGGAGGACGTGCATTTCCTCCGCGCGCCGGACCCGGAAAAGTGCGTCGAAGCGGTGGCGCGCCTGTGCCGCGATTTTTTGCCGAAGTGGTATGACCTCGACCCGGTGATGGACGTGCAGGTGCTTGCGCCGATGCACAAGGGCGTGGGCGGCATTTCGAACCTGAACCACGCGCTGCAGGCGGCATTGAACCCGCATGCGCGCGGCGTGCCGCTGGGCGGGGCGCGTTTCCAGATTGGCGACAAGGTCATCCAACTGCGCAACAATTACGACCTCGGCCTGTTCAACGGCGACCTCGGGCGGGTGACGACGGTGAATCCGCATGGCGGCACCCTCGCAGCGAACTTCGACGGCGAGACCATCGACTTCGACCGCGCCGCGCTGGGCGACCTCGCGATTGCCTACACCATCAGCATCCACAAGTCGCAAGGCAGTGAATTTCCGGTGGTCGTCATCCCGCTGCTCAAGCAGCACTATATCATGCTGCAGCGCAACCTGCTCTACACGGCGCTGACCCGCGGACGAAAAAAGGTCTTCCTCGTCGGCGACCCCGAGGCCTACACCCTCGCCGTGCGCCGCGCCGAGGCCACGCAGCGGCGGACGGACTTGGAGCGGAAGCTGAAGGAGTGAGATTTGCGAATACCATTTGCTGGTAGGCAGGGCCGGACCTCTGGGCCGGCCTAGCGAGCGAGGCAAAACCAAAGAACAATTCGTGCCAAAACGCGTAGGCACAATATAGTTCACTAGGCCCGCCGGGGACGTCGAGCCCTACCCCAAAAAAAACGCGCCAGCGGGATCGACCTCTCCTACAACCAACATTTCATTTGCGCTTTGGACAGGGCGGCGTAGATTGGGGGCACACACCAAGTTGGGGGAGCCCGGGGTTTCGCGGGCTGAGAGGATGGCCGCCGCCGTCAAACCCTTTGAACCTGACGCGGTTCGCACCGCCGGAGGGAATACGAGATCGCCGGGCGCATTGGTCATTTTGAGCGCGGCGGTGGCGGGGTTCCCAAGGGCGAGGCAGGCTGCGGCAAAAACCCGCCTCTTTTTATGGTCAACGTCATCCCCGCCGCCGAGAAAAACGGCCACGCCGACAAAGAAGGGCCGTCGCAAGCGACGCCCCTACCGCCATCAGAACGGGCGCAGCAAGACTGCGCCCCTACGCCGAGCCAAGAGCATGCTTTGTTTCCGCCGTCGCGGCGGGTCTATATCACCGGCTCCCGCGCCGACCTGCGCGTGCCGATGCGGGAAATTCCCCTCTCGCCGACGAAACGGCCGGACGGGGTGGTCGAGGTCAACGAACCAGTGCGCGTATACGACACCGCCGGGCCGTGGGGCGACCCGGAGTTTCACGGCGATGTCGAGCGCGGGCTGCCGGCGGTGCGGGCGAGCTGGATTCGCGAACGCGGGGACGTCGAGGAAATCGCGGGCCGCGGCTACCGCGCGAGCGACGACGGTTATTTGTCCGAGGCCCACGCGGCGGGGGCGCGCCTGCGCAGCAGCAAGAACAAACTGGAAATTTTCCACCGCACGGGCCGGGCGGTGCTGCGCGCGAAGCCAGGCAAGATTGTCAGCCAGCTTCACTATGCGCGGCAGGGGCTGATCACGCCGGAGATGGAATACATCGCCATCCGCGAAAATATGCGGCTGCAATCGGCGAAGGAAAATGCCCCCGCCGGCGCGGCGCCGCGCGATTCGCTCTGGCACCAGCATCCGGGGCAGTCCTTCGGGGCGGCGCTGCCCAAGGAAATCACCCCGGAGTTCGTGCGCGACGAGGTGGCCCGCGGGCGCGCCATCATCCCGGCGAACATCAACCATCCCGAGCTGGAGCCGATGATCATCGGCCGCAATTTTCTGGTCAAAATCAACACCAACATCGGCAACAGCGCGGTGGCGTCGTCCATCGACGAGGAGGTGGAGAAGATGCGCTGGTCGGTCAAATGGGGCGGCGACACGCTGATGGACCTTTCCACCGGCAAGAACATCCACCAGACGCGCGAGTGGATCCTGCGCAACTGCCCGGTGCCCGTCGGCACGGTGCCGATTTACCAGGCGCTGGAAAAAGTCGGCGGCCGCGCCGAGGAACTGACGTGGGAGATTTTCCGCGACACGCTGCTCGAGCAGGCGGAACAGGGCGTGGACTATTTCACGATTCACGCGGGCGTGCGGCTCGCGTTCATCCCGACGACGGCGCGGCGGGTGACGGGCATCGTCTCGCGCGGGGGTTCCATCCTCGCCAAGTGGTGCCTCGCGCACCACCAGGAAAACTTCCTCTACACGCACTGGGACGACATTTGCGACCTGATGGCGGCGTACGACGTGTCGTTCTCGATTGGTGACGGGCTGCGGCCCGGCGCGATTGCGGACGCGAACGACGAGGCGCAGTTCGCCGAGTTGAAGACGCAGGGCGAGCTGACCAAGCGGGCGTGGGCGCGCGGGGTGCAGGTGATGTGCGAAGGGCCGGGGCATGTGCCGATGCACCTCATCGCGGAAAACATGGCCAAGCAACTCGAGTGGTGCCATGAAGCGCCGTTCTACACGCTCGGGCCGCTGACGACGGACATCGCGCCGGGCTACGACCACCTGACAAGCGCCATCGGCGCGGCGATCATCGGCTGGCACGGCACGGCGATGCTCTGCTATGTCACACCCAAGGAACACCTCGGCCTGCCGGACAAGAACGACGTGCGCGAAGGCGTCATCGCGTATAAAATTGCGGCGCACGCGGCGGACCTCGCCAAGGGCCACCCGGCGGCGCAATACCGGGACAATACGCTGAGCAAGGCGCGCTTTGAATTTCGCTGGGAGGACCAGTTCAACCTCTCGCTCGACCCCGAGCGCGCGCGCTCCTTCCACGACGCCACCCTGCCCTCCGAATCCGCCAAGAGCGCGCACTTCTGCTCGATGTGTGGCCCGCATTTTTGCAGCATGAAAATTACGGAAGACGTGCGAAAATACGCCGCGGAACAGAATTTGTCGGCCGAGGAAGCGCTGAAGAAAGGGCTGGCGGAGAAGGCGAAAGAGTTTGTGGGCCAAGGCGCGGAGATTTACACGGCGCCGTGAAGCAGTAGCCCTTCTGCAAGTTCAGGGCGGATGGGACGGCACGGAGGTCGTCCCTCCAGGGTTGGACTGAATTTCCGAGGCAACCTAGCCATTCGAGATTTCCAGGCTGGCTTGGCAGGTCGAAGACGCGCCCCCCTATCTATGGCTGGTAGGCCAAGTTGCATAAGGGCAGCTAATAATAGGGTGAATTCCTCTGAGGTGATTGCCTCAGGGCATGAAAACTGCATATTCCGCTTCCCAATATGCGAAATCGTGTCCTTGCCTTGCTCGGGTTGGGGTGCGCGCTAGCGCCACTGGCGCAGGCGCAGTTTACCGGGAATTACTCGTTGACGCCACCGACAGCCCAAAACGTCACCACCGCCAATACCCTGGGGTTGTGGAGCTTTACCCTCGTCGGCACCGGCAATGGTTACATCGATACCACGAGCGCGCCGAGCTCCTTTGTTCTGTCGTCGAGCGCAGCGGGGACAGGCCTCGGGCTTAACGCGTCGCTGACCCTGGCGAGCGTGCCACAGGCGGGGACGATCTCGTTTAATTACAATTTCTCCGCCTTCATCTCCGGCAGCACGCCACCAAGCATTGCGCAGTTCACTTACGGCCAAAATCTCAACAGCAACACGCTGGTTTCGAGCAGTTCAAACACCGTCACCTGGAATGTCCTGGCGGGGGACACGATCTTCTTCACCGCCTATGCGGTCGGCGGGCAGGATATGATGACCGGAGGCGCGGGTGGCATTGGCGGGATTGGCGGCATTGGCGGGCCACCCATAGGGGGCGGTGGCGCGGGCGTGACCATAACCCCGACGACCGGCACCGCAACGGTGACGGTTTCCAATTTCACCTTCACGCCAGCGGCGATACCGGAGCCGGCGGATTTCGCGCTCGGCGGAGGCTTGCTGGCGCTGGGCGCGGGGGCGATGCGGCGGCGGCGGAAAATGCCGGCCCCGAGGGGGCATTAAATCGCCGAAGGCGCGTGCGCCCGAGGAGGATGTTCCATAATGGAACAGGAGCGGCGGCGACACAGCCCGAGCAAGGATTTTGCCTTGGCGCCACGGGCCGCTTCGGGCTTGCGGTCGTTAGCAACGGCCCTGAGAATAGGACGGTTTGCGCTCAGGGCGGGCCGGAGCGGATGGCCGGCACGCCAAAACATCCAACCCGCGCGCGTTATGCATGTGATGCAAGCTTCCCTCGGCGACTGGTTTTATCCCGGCCCGTTCATGCCGCATGGCGGGTGTTATTTATGGACGAAGGGGCTGGTGGCCCTGCATGTTGGGTCGGATGCGCTCATCGTGCTGGCGTATTATTCGATTCCCTTCACGCTGATTTATTTCGTGCGAAAACGGACGGACTTGCAGTTCAACTGGATGTTTGTGTGTTTTGCGATGTTCATTTTGGCGTGCGGGACGACGCACCTGATGGAGATTTGGAACGTGTGGCACGGCGCTTACTGGACATCGGGCATCATCAAGGCCATCACGGCGCTGGCATCGGTGCCGACGGCGTATTTGCTGATCAGACTGGTGCCGGCGGCGCTGATGCTGCCCTCGCCATCCCAATTGCGCTCGGCCAACGCGGCGCTGGAGACGGAGATTGCGGCGCGCAAGCGTTCGGAGGAGTTGCTGCAGCAGCGGAACGCGGAACTGGCGCAGGCCAACGAATCGAAGGACCGCTTTCTCGCCAGCATGAGCCACGAGCTGCGCACGCCGCTCAACGCCATCCTCGGGTTCACGGGGACGCTGATGATGCGGCTGCCGGGGCCCATCAACGCGAAGCAGGAGCAACAGTTGCAAATCGTGGACACGAGCGCAAAGCACCTGCTCTCGCTCATCAACGACCTGCTGGACCTCGCGCGCATCGAGGCGGGCAAGACGACGCCGGACCTTGAGGAGGTCAACGCCAACGTGTCGGCGGAGGACGTGGTGACGTCGCTGCTGCACGTGGCGGCCAAAAAGGGGCTGCGACTCGCATTGCATACGCCGAAACACGACGTGCTGTTGCGCTCGGACCGGCGCGCGCTGCACCAGATTCTGCTGAACCTGGTGAGCAACGCCATCAAGTTCACCCCCAAGGGGTCGGTGAGCATCACGGTGGAGGAGCGCGTGGAAAACAACCGCGCGCTGGCGGCGATTGCGGTCCAGGACACCGGGCCGGGCATCGCGCCCGCGGACCTGGAAAAACTGTTTGAGCCCTTCCGCCGGCTGCCGGCGGAGCGCAGCGGCCAGATCGAGGGCACCGGGCTGGGTTTGCACTTAAGCCGGAAGCTGGCGGAGTTGCTCGGCGGGCGCATCAGCGTGCAGAGCGAGCCCGGCCAAGGCAGTTGCTTCACCCTGCTGCTCCCGAAGGAATAAACCATTTGCCCCCGACCCGCCATGAGCCGCCGCATCCTGATCATCGAAGACAACGAGACGAATTTGCAGCTCATGGTTTATCTGCTGCAGGAATACGGCTACATGACGTTGACGGCGAGGGACGGCGAGGAGGGACTCGCGGCCATTTCGCGCGAGCGGCCGGACCTGGTGCTGTGCGACGTGCACATGCCGGGGCTGAATGGCTACGAGGTCGCGCAACGGGTGAAGGCCGATGCGGAATTGCGGAAAATTCCCATCGTGGCGGTGTCGGCGCTGGCGATGATTGGCGACCGGGAGAAGGGGCTGGCGGCGGGGTTTGACAGTTATATCAGCAAGCCGATTGACCCCAAGTCGTTCATCAAGCAGATCGAGGCGCTGACGGGCGGCGGGACGATGAAACCGCCCCACAGGGGGCTGATTCTCACGGTGGACGACTTGAGCGCGAACAACAAGCTGCTGCACAATCTGCTCGAGCCGTTCGGCTACGAAGTCGTCTCGACCAGCGGGATGACGGATGCGATGGCCCAGGCGCGCCAGTTGCTGCCCGACTTGATTATTTCCGACGTGCAGATGCACGAGGGCGACGGCTACCATCTTTGTGAGGCGGTGAAAACCGACGCGCGCCTGCAGCACATTCCCGTCATCCTCATTACCTCGACTTATTGCGACGAGGACTCGCGCAAGCAGGGGCTGGCGATGGGCGCGGCGCGGTATCTGTTCCGACCAATTGATTCGCGGGCGCTGTTGAAGGAAATCGAGGACTGCGTGGCGACAAGGAAATAATCCGCCTGAAGGAACCGGCTGGGCGGCCCCGGCGCCGCGCCCATGGCGTGAAGCCGTGGCACCGCCCGAAGCCACCCAGTCGGCGCAACTGCCGCTATTTCTTCTTTTCCTGGAACATCAGGTCGCGCAGGCGCTGCTGGAACGTCTGCTTGGCCTCGGCCACCTTGACTTCGGCGATCTTGGCCGCCCAGACGGAGCCCATGGTCTCGAGGAGGTTGTCGGCCGCCTGTTCCATCATGGGGCCCCACGCCTTGAGGATTTTGGCCTTCAGGATTTCGGTCTGGGCCTGCTTCATGGCCGCGCCGAAGGAGCCGGTCCACATGCGGGTCATGCCCTCGACGGGGCAATCGCAGCCGGCTTCGCCCCCGCACTGGCCCGGACCATGGCAGGAGTCAGCGCACGAATCGCCGCAATCGGCGGAGGAGGAACAGCAGGAGTCGGATTCACAGGAGGATTTCATGTTAGGATTTCGGATTTTTTAGTTTAAGCACCTGGCGGGAGGAAGCCGGGAGCACCGCCAGGCGGGCGCCCCGGCAATATACCAACTGGTTGGTATAAAATGAAATCAAGCAAAGAATGGAAAAATTTGCAGTGAAACGGCGTCCAGCCCGCGCGGGCGGGCTAGTCGTGGTCGACGCCGAAAAGGTGTTCGATATAGCGCCGCAGGTGCCGCAGATTCTCCACAAAGGGCTCCATGCTTTGCGAGGTTTTGGCGAGAATCATCGAGCCTTGGACGATTGAAAGCCAGAGGCGCGCGACACTCTCCGGGTCAAATTTGACGACGGGCGGGTGGGCCTTTTTGGCTTCAGCCAAATCGCGGGCGAATTCCTTCTGGCCGGTTTCAAACATGCCCTGGCAGAGCGCGCGAATTTCCGGATGGGTGGCGGATAACTCCTGCGCGAAGGTCCCCAGGAGGCAGCCCTTCGGCGCGTTGGGGCTGCCGGCCATGGCGGAAAAGAAATCGAAGCGGGCGAGCACCCGTTCGAGGGGGTCGGCCTTTTGGCGGTAGGGTGCGTTGGCAAACATTTCGCGCTGCCGTTGGAAATAACGCTCGACGGCGGCCTTGGCCAAATCCTCCTTGCTTTCAAAATAGTGGAAGAAACTGCCCTTGGTGAGTCCGGCGGCCTCGCAAATTTCGTCCACCGAAGTCGCCGTGAAGCCCTGGGCCTGCATCAGACGCATCGCGGCGTCCAAGAGGCGGCCCTTGGTCTCGGGAATGGCGGATTGGGCGGTTTCAACGCTCATACATACCGATTGGTATGTAGCCGCTGCGCAAGTGTCAACCGGAAATTTTCAGATAATTTTCGATCTGTTTTGGACCGATTCCCAGCCAACGAGCGCGGTCTTGCGCTCGGCGCCCCAGTGGTATTCGCCGAGGACGCCCGTGGCGCGAACCACGCGGTGGCAGGGAATGAGGTAGGCAACGGGATTTTCCGCCATGGCGGTGCCGACAGCGCGGGCCGCGCCCGGCTGTCCGATGGCGACCGCGAGGTCGCGGTAGGTGACGAGACCGCCGGGTGGAACTTGAATCAGCGCCCGCCAGACGCGCACGCGGAAAGGGCTGGCGCGGACGAATACGCGCAGCGGCGGACGGGCCGCGAGGGAGCCCGGGCGGGCGAAAATTTCTCCGGAAAGTTTTTGCGCCAACTTGTCGTTGCGAACCCATTTGGCGGCGGGCCATTCTTCACTCAACCGCGACCAGGCCGATTTTTCTTCGCCGGGGTTGGCAAACGACAAATGACAAATGCCCCGTTCGCCGCGCGCAATCAGGCACTGGCCAAAGGGACTGGCGGCAAACCCAGCCGAAATTTCCCACCCGGCGCCGCCGGATTTGATTTCGCCGGGGGACGCGCCTTCGAGGGTGACGCAGAGGTCGTGCAGGCGGCCGGGGCCGGACAAGCCGGCGTCGAGCGCCGCGCCGAGCGCGGATTCTCCCCGGCGCAGGGCGGCCTTGACCTGCTCGGCAGTGAGGCATTGGAGGAAATCCTTGGGTGTCACGCCCACCCAATTCGCAAATAGGCGGTGGAAATGGGCGGGGCTCAGTTTCACCTTGGCGGCAAGCGTGGCCAGATCCGGCTGCTCGTGATGATGGCGGTCGAGGTAGCGGATGACCGTGGCGACCCGTTCGTAGTCGTGCATGGGCGCAGTATCGCAGGAACGGGCGCAGTCTCCCACCCGATTCTTGCGGCGATTTTGAGGATTGGTGAAAATGGCTTGCGTGGGCACGGGGCGGCGGATGCTCTGGGCGCATGGCAGAACTCAAACGATTGGATGGGCGGGCGGCAGACCAAATGCGGCCGGTTTCATTTGCGCCGGGCATCGCGCCGCACGCGCACGGCTCGGTGCTGGCGCGGTTTGGCAACACGGGCGTCATCTGCACGGCGATGATTGAAGACAAGGTGCCGGACTGGATGATGCGGCAAAAAGTGCCGGGCGGGTGGCTGTCGGCGGAATATTCGCTGCTCCCCTACTCGACGCTCGACCGCAAGCCGCGCGACATCAGCCGGGGCAAGCTCGACGGGCGCACGGTGGAAATCCAGCGCCTCATCGGCCGCGCGCTGCGGGCGGTGGTGGACTTGCGGAAGCTGCCGGGGATGACGCTGTGGCTGGATTGCGACGTGCTCCAGGCCGACGGCGGCACGCGCACGGCGGCGATTTCCGGGGCCTACGTGGCGGCGCGGCTGGCGATGCAGAAGTTGTGCGCAGCAGGCAAAATCAAGGAGGACTTTTTCACGGACTCGGTCGCGGCGGTCAGCGCGGGGCTGTGGCAAGGCCGGCCGTTGCTGGATTTGAACTACCTGGAAGACCGCGACGCGGAGGTGGACGCGAACATCGTGCTGACCGGCGCGGGGCGGTTCGTCGAAATCCAAAGCTCGGGCGAGGAGGCGACGTTTGCGCGGGAGGAGTTTGACGCGCTGCTGGAGCTGGCGCGCAAAGGGGCGGCGGAAATTACGGCGGAGCAGAACCGGATTCTGGGCGCAGGAGCATAAGCAGAAAAGATGACGTTAAATGGCCGCGCTGATGGATGCATGGTTTGCATTTAAGAATTGTCAAACCGGGCGGATTCACGCTAATCAAGACGTTTTGCCCATCCCCAGCACCCCGTCCACGTGAACATCCACGAATACCAGGCCAAGCAGCTTTTTCGGGAATACGGCATTGCGGTGGCGCGCGGCGCCGTCGCCAAAACGGCGGGAGAAATTGACCCCGCGCTGGCGCTGCTGCCCACCGGCAAGATTGTGGTGAAGAGCCAGATTCACGCGGGCGGCCGCGGCAAGGGGACGTTTACCGACGGTTTCAAGGGCGGCGTAAAAATCGCCGATGCGCCCGCCCAAGCCAAGGAATACGCGGGCAAGATGCTGGGCAACACCCTCGTCACGCATCAGACCGGCCCCGCCGGGCGCAAGGTGCAGACGGTCTATTTCACCGAGGCCAGCGACATCGCCAAGGAATACTACCTCGCCATTTTGCTGGACCGCGCGGCGTCGCTGCCGGTCATCATCGCCTCGACCGAAGGCGGCATGGACATCGAACACGTCGCCGAACACACGCCGGACAAAATCCTGCGGCGGCACGTGGACCCGGCGCTGGGCTTGCGGGCGTTCCAGGCGCGCGAAATCGGCTACCGCCTCGGCCTGGGCGACGAGCAAGTGAAGCAGTTCAGGCAATTGCTCGAGGGGCTGTGGAAACTTTTCTGGGAAAAAGACTGTGCGATGGTCGAAATCAACCCGCTGATCGTCACGCCCGCCGGCAAGGTGGAGGCGCTGGACGCCAAGGTGTCGTTTGACGACAATGCGATTTACCGCCACCCGGAAATCCTGGCGCTGCGCGACCTCAACGAGGAGGACCCGAAGGAGATCGAGGCGTCAAAATCGAGCCTCAACTACATCGCGCTCGACGGCAACATCGCGTGCCTGGTCAACGGCGCGGGGCTGGCAATGGCGACGATGGACATCATCCAGTATTTCGGCGGCAAGCCGGCGAACTTCCTCGACGTGGGCGGCGGGGCGACAGAGGAGCAGGTGACGGCGGCGTTCCGCATCATCCTGAGCGACCCGTCGGTGCAGGGCATCCTGGTGAATATTTTCGGCGGCATCATGAAGTGCGACATCATCGCCCGCGGGGTGATTGCGGCGGCGCGCACGGTGCAAATCAAGGTGCCGCTGGTGGTGCGCCTCGAGGGCACGAACGTCAAGGAAGGCCGCGAACTGCTCGCGCAGAGCGGGCTGGCCATCACGGCGGCGGACTCGCTGGCCGACGCGGCGAAGAAGATCGTCGCCGCGGTGAAAAAATAACGAACCCCCACTTTCCCGATGAGCGTCCTGGTCAATAAAAACACCCGCCTGCTGGTGCAGGGCATCACCGGCAAGGCCGGCAGTTTCCACGCGCAGCAGTGCCTGGAGTACGGCACGAACGTCGTGGCGGGTGTGACGCCCGGACGCGGCGGCCAGAAGTTTCTCGACCGCGTGCCGATCTTCAACACGGTGCGCGAGGCGGTGGAAAAGACGGGGGCGAACGCCTCGATGGTGTTCGTGCCGCCGCCCTTTGCCGCGGATTCGCTGTTGGAGGCCTTTGACGCGGAATTGCCGCTGGTGGTGTGCATCACCGAAGGCATTCCGGTGCGCGACATGCTGCTGGTAAAGCAGAAGCTCCTGCGCACTACGTCGCGGCTGATCGGCCCGAACTGCCCCGGCATCATCACGCCCGGCGAATGCAAAATCGGCATCATGCCCGGGTATATTCACCGGCCGGGCAAAGTCGGCATCGTGTCGCGTTCTGGCACGCTGACCTACGAAGCGGTATGGCAAATCACGGCGCGCGGCCTGGGGCAAAGCACCTGTATCGGCATCGGTGGCGACCCGGTCAACGGCACGAGCCACCTGGATGCGCTGAAACTTTTTAACGAAGACCCGCAGACCGAGGCGATCATCATGATTGGCGAAATCGGCGGTTCGGCGGAGGAGGAGGCGGCGGCGTTCATCAAGGCGCACGTGCGCAAACCGGTGGTGGGATTCATCGCGGGAGCGACCGCGCCGCCAGGGCGCCGCATGGGCCACGCCGGCGCAATCGTGTCCGGTGCGAGCGGTTCGGCGGCGGCAAAAATCGCGGCCATGCGCGACGCGAACATCGCGATTGCCCCCACCCCGTCGGACATCGCGGAGACATTATTGAAGCATTACCGCGGTTAAGCGGGTTTTTAACGGAAGCGGGGTGTTCCAGTTTGGAACATGGGGCGGGATAACCATCGCCCCATGGAATTAATGATTCTTATTAGTGTTATAATTTGCATCCGGTTTGAGTATCTTAGGCAAATTACCTCATTTCGTGTAAAAGTTTAAAACATTCGTTAGAAATTCCTTGCACATTTAACCCGTTCGGATTAGATTAATGAAATCGTCACTTAAAAATGACGATGACGGTTACTCAACAAGAACTCACCTGCAAAACAAATACAAAAATGGTTAAGAAACGTAAAGTACGCGCGCGCGCCCCTGGCATGACGCAAATCTCCATCAGCCTTCCTGAAGGGCTCGTCGGCAAGATAGACGAAATGGCGGATGCGGAAAATCGCAACCGGTCCAACTTCATCGCCACGGTCCTCGAATCCCTCGCGGGCGAGCGCGGCGTGAAAGCCGCCGAAAGCTCGAAGCGGTTTGGTTGATCTCCACCGCCAACGCGGACAGCCTCTGCGGGAGGCTGCGCGGCGTGGCGCCCCGCCCTCGCAATGGGAGGGCTGATAATGTTAGGCCGGAGTTTCGTTTGAACACGAGTCGGCTGAACGCATTGTTCATACCCAGGCAGGCTGCCCCCTCGGGCCGCCTGCCTGTTTTGTTAGCGGCGCCGGCGTTTGCGCCAGGAAAAATAAATGCGCGGAGCGAACAGTGAGGCTGCGGCGAGGGCGAGCAAGAGGACCGTGAGCGAACCTGGCGTAGGCTCCCAGCCGGCAAGGTAGGCCACGCGCTGGACGGCGCGGCCCCACGCCGTGGCGAGGGGTGGCGCGAGCCGGGCCTGAATGCCCGAAGTTTGCAAACTTTGATCCTGGTAGGCGGGAGATATCGACGGCAAATTATCAGCGTCCGATGGTGTGATCACCGAACCGGCGGCGCGCGGTGAATTGCGAACGGCCGCCAACCGGTAGAAGTTATTCGGGGTGCCGTCCGGCGCGGCGGTGTCTGTAGCAGCGGAAGCAGCGTGCTCGTCGGACACTGAGGCGGCGGCGGTGGCTGCTGCTGTGGGGTTGGTGGCGGTCTCCGCGGGAATATAAATGCCGGAGGAGCCCGAGAACGACAGCGTGGCCGTGGGCTTGACCGAGGCGGGACCCGCCAGGGGAGCCGCACTGGCGGACGACACGGAGGCCGTATGCGCGGCACCGGCATGAGCGGATGCGGCGGAAGCAACCTCCGCTTTTTCCTTGGGCTGGCCGCGATTGAGAAAACCGATGGCCTGGATTTCCGGACCGGGCGAGCCGTAGGTGGGCCAGGGGTCGTAGATGGGATTGCCAAAAGAATCCTGATACGAGCCGGAACCGGGCACGGCGACGAGGCGGAGGTAGCGGATATTCTGCAAATCCACGGCGCCGGATTGCACGAGCGGATTGGCGGCGAGATCGCGCAAGTCGAAGGGGTTGCCCCAGGACTGGCCGTAGGCGTTCACCGCCTTGCCGAAGAGGTTGTAGATTTTCGTCGGGTCGGAAACGACGTAGGGCCAGGTCGCACCGGCGGGCCGCGGGTTGGTGTCTACCGTCGGGAACCGCGCAAAGTTTACACCATCGGTGGAAACCTCGACGTAAGCAAGCTTGCCGAAGACGCGCGTGCTGCGCGACAACTGGAAGGCATTGCCAAAGACGACGAGGTCCGGCCCGGGGCCGTCGCCGACAGACTGGTCGAACTTGACGGTCAGGCTGCCGGGCGCGACGCCTCTGGCGAGGTCGGCGGCGGAGAGGTCACCGAGGGACACAACATCATAGACATTGCCCGTGACGGGATGCAGGACGGTGTCCACGTTTTTCCAATAGCTGTCGATGGCGGTGGGATTGGCTGGTGAGTAATCCACGACCTGCGCCGCCCAACCAAGGATGAGCGGGTTGACCCCGCCGTTGATGAAGCCGGCAATCGGCTCATCGGGCGCGCCCCAGGTGAGGTTGCCGACGCCCCAGGAATATGGGCCCGGCGGGATGCCGAGCGCGGCGTAGGGATTGGGCGGAGACGGAAGCGTTTCCTGCGCCTGAAGCGTGGAGACGAAAATTGGCGCAAGCGCCAAGAAGAGGAGTGCCGGCCCCACGCCCCACCCTGCCCTCGCCGATAAAAAGCGAGTACTCGAAAATTCGCGGGAGGAAAGATGTAAGGTCATGAGGGCGATTTTTACCGGCGGCGGCGCAAAACCACCAAGCCTGCCACGAGCGCGGCGAAGAATGCGGTGGTGGCCGGCTCAGGCACGTTTTGCACCGTATTATAGCCGTAAATCACCGAGCTGCCGTTCGAAAAACCCGATTGGAAAACATAGCTCACATAATCATTGCCGTTGGCGGAAAAGGCGCTGACGGAATAGAGGCCGTTGGGATTGTCTGCGCCGTCCTGCGGGTCGAGGCTGCCGCCGAG
>DASZWY010000097.1:0-1598 GCA_035546135.1 Opitutales bacterium | reverse complement strand
CGTCGGCACGCGCACACGTCAGAGCAAGTGGATTACCGGCGCGGCGGCCCGGCGCGACGCCATGCGCTGGCGGCGGCTTTTCCCCGCGGTCGGCGTCGGCGCGGGCACCGTGCTGGCCGACGATCCGCAGCTCACCAGCCGTATCGGCAAGACGGAATGGTGCCCCGTGCGCCTGGTCTTCGACCGCACTTTGCGCACCGTCAGCGCGAAACTTCCCCGTGTTTATGCCGATGAGAACCGAAGCCGCACCATCGTCGTCACCGGTGTTTCGCCCGACGTCGCGAAACGCAAATTGCTGGAGCAGCAGGGCGTGGCCGTCTGGCCGCTGTTGCCCGAGCGGTGGTTTACCGCGCTGCGCGAAAAATGCGCGCAGGCCGGGTTGACGGGCCTGTTGCTCGAAGGCGGGCCGACTTTGCTCAGCGCCTTTCTGCAAGCGGGCGAGTTGGATTATCTTTTCGCCTACCGCGCGCCGAAAATTCTGGCCGACACCGAGGCCCTGCCGGTTTTCACTGGCCCGCCGCGCCCGCGCCTCGCGGATGCCTTTGCGCTGAGCAAAGTCCGCCATGCCAATTTTGACGACGACCAACTGCTGCGGGGATTTGTTGCCGCCCCCAAAACCGCCAATCGTAAATCGTAAACTGAAAACTTCCCCCACCATCTACCTCGCCACGGGCAACGCGCACAAGCTGGGCGAATTTCGCCAATTGTTCGCGGCAGCGAGCCTGCCCTGGGCCATTGAAGGCGCGGCGGCGCTCGGCGGCATGCCCGCGGCGGAGGAAAATGCCGGCACTTATTCCGGCAACGCCCTCATCAAGGCCCGCGCCTTGCGCCAAATCGCTCCCGCGGGCGCCCGGGTGCTCGCGGACGACAGCGGGTTGGAAGTCACCGCGCTCGGCGGCGCGCCGGGCATCTATTCCGCGCGCTTCGCCGGGCCGGGTGCGAAGGACGGCGCCAACACCGAAAAACTTTTGCGCGCGCTGGAAATCATTCCGGATGGTTCGCGCTCGGCGCGCTTCGTTTGCGTGCTCGCGTTATTGAGCCCCGATGGCGTCGAAAAAACATTTGAAGGCGAATGCCGCGGCCGCATCGGCCGCGCGGTCGCGGGCGGCGGCGGCTTCGGCTACGACCCGGTGTTTTTTCCCGACGGCTTCGCGCAAACCTTTGCCGAACTCGGCGACGACGTGAAAAACAAAATCAGCCACCGCGCCCGGGCGTTGCAGAAACTGTTCGCGCACCTGCGCGCGCCGTCGTAGCCCTACGCCGCCACGTTGTTCAATTCCTCGAGCTTCGAGCACACTTCGTCAATCAGGAAGCCGGGGGTGGAGGCGCCGGCGGTGACGCCGACGACGGAATATTTCTTCAAGTGCTCGACGTCCAGTTCCGCCGCCGTTTCGACGTGGAAGCAGGGGAGGCCCTGTTTTTCGACGAGCGCCGCGAGCTTGACCGTGTTGGCCGAGTGGCGGCCGCCGATGACGACGATGGCCTGGGCGCCTTCCTGCGCGAGCACCAGCACGTCGCTCTGCCGTTCCTTGGTCGCGCCGCAAATCGTGTCGAACACCAGCGCTTCCGGGTATTTCGTCTTCAAATACTGGGACAGG
>DASZWY010000096.1:0-2512 GCA_035546135.1 Opitutales bacterium | reverse complement strand
GCGGTTGTCGGCGTCGAAGCGCGCGATGGCGTCGCCCTCGAGCGCAAAGCCCTTGATGGTGCCAATGCCCTGGATGCACTCGGCAAACGAGAGCACGAGATTGTCCATCAGCTCGCGGCTTTCGACGTAGGCCGGGCGGATCTCGCGCGCGAACAGCACCGAGCGCAGCCATAGCAGCGGCATCGTGGACAGGCACGCCAGCGTGAGCACCGGGCTGATGTGGACCATGTAGACGACGTACACCGTCAGCGAAATCAGCATGATGAAGATTTGGATGACGACCTGGTCCACGAAGGCGCGGACATTCTGCACGTCGCTGGTGCAGCGGTTGATGATGGAGCCGCTGGCGTTCTCATCGAAAAAGCGAAAGGACAGGCGTTGCAGCTTGTCGTAAACGCGCCCGCGCAAATCCACCACGAGGCGGTGCTGCGTCAGCAAGGCCAGGCCGACAGAGTAGGCGTAGTTGAGCGCCGAGCGCAGCAGCGCGAGCACGAGAATTGCGCCCGCGATAATCCACACGCCCCGCATGACAGGCGCGCCGTCCGCCGGCAGCGGCAACCACGCGGGCCAGTTCGGGGCGGGCGCCGTGGCGTCCACGGCGTGGCGCACGTAGTCAATGCCGACACCCGTGAGGTTGAGGCCCATCATGCCGAGCGTGAGCAACACGAGCTGGAGTCCCAGTACCTGAAGACAGAGATATTTATAGTGCCACGTCAGCTTGAGCAGCCGCCACGTCAATGCGCCGTTGGCGTAATCGGGCGTTTGGGAAGAGGCAGCAGCCATGGGCGCGGCGACGGGCATGAAACTGGCCAGCGTAGCGCACTGGCGCCTCCAGCGCAAGCGGAGTTGGCAAGCCAAGCCGGTCAAAGGGCGGTTGACGGCCCGCCGATTTCCCTCAGAATAAGCGCATGTTAGCGAGCAAATCCCGCAACCCGGCCCACAAGCGCAGGAAGCGTTCGTTTCCACAAAAGGACATTTCCAGCCGGCTGGTGGATGTGGAGCTCGCCACAGTGGGGGCATTGCGATCGTTGCAGATGGACCTGGAAAATGACCCCGGCGTGCCACTGGAATCGGCGCTGCGCGACGCACAGCGGGCCTTGAAAAGTGAAAGTCGTCCTCCATCGGCTGGCACGCGTCGAATTAATTGCCGCTGCTCAATATTTGGAGCGGGAAGCAAGATGCGGGGCTAATTTCCTGGAATCATTTGCCATTTGGGCGCGGCAAGTGCGTCAATTCCCCGAGAGCGGACCGGTCATCGGCCACGACATCCGCAAGGGTCTGCTCAAGCGGTTCAATTACGTAATCGCATACGAAATACGATACGACGCCATCCGGGTGCTTTACATCCGGCATGCCAGGCAACAACCCTTGGATTGGACACGGCGCAGATAATTTCCGCCCCGACGTTTGTCCGGCCCGGAAAATGCTTAGATTTTTAGTTGCGTGAGAAAAAAATCTGCGCTTGTGTAGCAGGCCGCGCGGGAGACGGAAGCTCATCCGGGCCGCCGCCGCTCGCGCGCCGCAGCGCATTTCACCGCATTTCCATGAGCGAACTTCCTCCACGCAACGCCGCCGGAGAGCCGCCCGCCCAGGGGCTCTACGACCCGGCGTATGAGCATGACTCGTGCGGCGTCGGCTTCATCGTCCACATCAAGGGGAAAAAGTCGCACCAGATCGTGCGCGACGCGCTGACGATGCTCGAGAACATGGAGCACCGCGGGGCCTGCGGCTGCGAATCGAACACCGGCGACGGCGCCGGCATCCTCGTGCAGGTGCCGGACAAGTTCCTGCGCCGGGAAATGACCAAGCAGGGCATCACCCTGCCGCCGGCGGGACAATATGGCGTGGCGAGCGTCTTTTTGCCCCGCGACGCCAAGGAGCGTGCGGAGTGCGAGCGCGGCCTGGAGGAAGCCACCAAGGCCGAAGGCCAGACCGTGCTCGGCTGGCGTGACGTGCCCGTGGACGCCAAGCTGGCGGACGTCGGCCCCACCGCGATGGCCGCCGAACCGGTCTTCAAACAGTTTTTCATCGGCCGCAACCCGAACCTCACGGACGACCTCGGCTTCGAGCGGAAGCTCTTCGTCATCCGCCGCGTGGCGATGAACCGGCTGCGCTACACGCTGCCCAACCACGAGGCGCGTGACACGCTGTTCTTCATCACCAGCCTGTCGGCCCGCACCCTCATTTATAAAGGGATGCTGACCTCGATGCAGCTCGGCAAGTATTTCACCGACCTGAGCGACCCGGACTTTGACTCGGCGCTGGCGCAGGTGCACTCGCGCTTTTCGACAAACACCTTCCCGGCGTGGTTCCGCGCGCACCCGAACCGCTACATGTCGCACAACGGCGAAATCAACACGCTGCGCGGCAACGTCAACTGGATGCACGCGCGCCAGGCGCAGCTGGCCAGCGCCATCTTTGGCGACGACCTGAAGAAAATCCTCCCCGTCATCCAGGAGGACGGCTCGGACTCGGGCATGTTCGACAACTGCCTGGAGTTCCTCGTGCTCGC
>DASZWY010000095.1:0-39479 GCA_035546135.1 Opitutales bacterium | reverse complement strand
CTCGCACGCGCTCTTGCTGGCCACCGGCCTGATCACGCTCACCGCGCAGGCGCAGACGCCCGCGGCCTTCAACGCGGACAAGGTGCTGGCGTTTCCCGACAAGGTTTGGGGCTTCAAAGTCAGCGCCGACGGGCTGCATTGCGCCGTGATTTCCCCCACGGAGGACAAAAAAGTCACCGCGCAGCTTGACGGCGTCCATCTCGGCAACACCTATTACGACTACAACAAGGACATCAATTTCATCGCCATTAGCCCCGACGGCAAGCGCGCGGCTTTCACCGTCGAAAACGATTCCTACGACACGCTCGTGGTGGCCGATGGTTCGGACGGTCCAGCCTACGACCATGCGTGGGCCCTCCTGTACAGCCCGGACAGCAAGCATTTCGCCTACGCTGCCGGGAAAGACGACAAGGATTTCGTCGTCCTCGACGGCGCCCCCGGGGAGAAATACGATGACGTGGGCACGACGCTGCGCTTCAGCCCCGACAGCCAGCGGCTGGCCTATATTGCCGACCAGAACAAAAAGAAGCAGGTGGTGACCGACGGCAAACCGGGCCCCGATTTTGACAAGATTGACGTCCCGGTGTTCAGTTCCGACAGCAAGCACCTCGCCTATCAAGCCCAGCGCAACGGCCACTGGCTGGTGGTCGTGGACGGCTACGCGGGCCCGGAATACGACGATGTGGACAAGCTCACGTTCAGCCCGGACAGTTCACACAATGCCTACATCGCCAAAAAGGGCGACCAGTGGCACGTCGTCGCTGACGGCAAGGAAGGGCCCGCCTATGACGGGGTGGACGACCTCACCTACAGCGCCGATGGCAAGTCCCTTGCCTTCATCGCGGCGAAAGACAAAAAGGAGCTGGTGATTTTGAATGACGCGGAAGGCCCGGCCCATGACGGCATTGGCGAGGACTCGCTGCACTTCCGCCCCGACGGCACCCTCGATTATGCCGTCACCGACGCCAAAAAATGGTCCATGTTCACCCACGGCAAAGTCGGGCCCGAGTATGACAGCCTCGGCGATGTCGCCTACAGCGCCGATGGCAAACGCATGGCCTATAACGCCCAACGCGGCGCCGGCGGCCACTTCGTCGTCCTCGATGGCGTCGAGGACAAGCCGCACGACGGCATCGGCACCATGACCTTCAGCCCGGACAGCAAGCGCTTCGGCTATGTGGCCAATGACGGCCACAAATGGTTCATGGTGGTGGACGGCAAAAAAAGCCCGGACTATGACGACATCAACGACGGCGCCCCGTTGTTCAGCCCCGACAGCAAACACGTCATCTGCTGCATCACCCAAGGCAAAGGCCAGGCCATGGTGGTGGACGGCACCGTCAGCGAGACCTACGACGCCGTTTACAAAGGCGGCCCGCAGTTCGAGCCCGACGGCACGCTCGAATTCCTCGCGGAAAAAGACAACGTGCTCTACCGCGTCAAATCGCCGCCGGCGCCCTGAACAACCCTCGCGACGCGGAGGAACGGATTGACGGCGGCGGGTTTTCCGGCAGAATGGCGCTTCCCCTTAACCCCATTTGCCGATGCGTAAATTACTTCCCGCCGGCTGGCTGATTGGCTGCGCGATTTTGGCGACGCCACTGCCGGCCCAGAGCGCAGCCGCGCCCCAGCCCATTCAAATCCAGCCCGCCAAGCCCGCCGACAGCGTGCTGCCCGTCAACCTGACACCCGGCGGCCCGGCGATTCCCAACCATCCGCCGGTGGAGTCGGCGCATCCGGCGCCCATTCTGCTCTGGCCCCAGGGCGCGCCGGGTTCGGAAGCGCACCAGACCGAGCCGGAGACCGTTGCCTGGCGCCAGGAAAAAGACCTCGTCTTCCCCATCATTTACAACATTCACAACCCGAGTATCACGCCCTACCTGCCGGCCAAGGACAAGGCCACCGGCTGCGCCGTCATCATCGCTCCCGGCGGCGGCCACATGCAGTTGACGATCGATCGCGAAGGCTATGATTTCGGCCAATGGCTGGCCGACCACGGCGTCGCGGCGTTTGTGCTGAAATACCGCCTGCAAAACGACAACGCCAACCCGCGCGGCAGCGGCCGCCCGCAGCCGTATCGCGGCGTGCCGCAATTTGCCGCGCAGGACGCCCTCCGCGCCGTGCGCCTGATCCGCAGTCGCGCCACTGAATGGGGCATTGATCCGCAGCGCGTCGGCCTCGTCGGTTTTTCCGCCGGCGGCGAAGTGGCCATTGATTCCGGTCTGCTCGACGCCCAGGGCAACGCCACCGCCGCCGATCCGATTGACCGGCTCGACGGCCGCCCGAATTTCCTCGGCATCATCTACCCCGGCCAGCCCGCCGAAACGCGCGCGCCGGATTGGGCGCCGCCAGCGACGTTTCCGCCGTCGTTCCTCCTGAGCGCGGCCAACGATTCGCAAGCCGTCGCCGGGCCCAATGGATTGCCCAAATTGTACAACGCACTGCATGAGGCGAAGATTCCGGTCGAGTTGCATATCTTTGAAGAGGGCGAACATGGTTTCGGCGTGCGGCAATGGGACTATTCGGTGTCCACCTGGCCCAACCTCTTCCGCGCTTGGCTGAACGACCGCGGCTACCTCAAAAAAGCAAACTGATCTTTCTCGCATGCGCAAACGGAAGGGCATTTGGCTGATGGCATTGGTCGCGCCGGGGTTGCTCGCGGCGCTGGCCGCCGATGCGCCCACCGCGCCTCCGCCGGGGTCGAAGCCGGCGGGAACCCCCGCCACCCCGGCCGCCGCGGCATTGCCCAAGCCGGAGAACGCCACTTACGAGAAGGACATCCACGCCTTCACGGAAAAATATTGTTACGAGTGCCACGGCGACGGCATGCACAAGGCCAACGTCGCGCTCGACAAATACCAGACGCTGGCCGATGTGCAGAAGGACGCAAAGACCTGGGAACTGGTGCTGGAAAAAGTCCACCTGCACGAGATGCCGCCCGACGACGCCGACGCGCAGCCCACCGAGCAGGAGCGCGACCTCGTCATTGACTGGATCGACCGCGCCGTCCACCAATACGACCCCGCCAACCCCGACCCGGGCCGCAACACGCTCCACCGCCTCAACCGCGCCGAATACGCCAACAGCATCCGCGACCTCACCGGCGTGAATTACAACGCGGGCGACGATTTTCCGCCGGACGACTCCGGCTACGGTTTTGACAACATCGGCGACGTGCTCTCGCTGCCGCCGATGCTCATGGAAAAATACCTCAGCGCCGCCGACACCGTCCTCGACCGCGCGATTCCGACCGACCCGATTGTCCCGCGCAAGCAAACCTTCCCGGCGTATCTGCTGGCCTCCGGCTTCAACGACCTCGGGCCGCAAGCCGGCGGCTGGGTGCACCTCATCAGCCTCGAGGAAGGCCACGTCACGCTCGACCAGTTCATCCCCGCGCCCGGCGAATACAAAATTTCCTTCGAAGCCTATGGCGACCGCACCGGCGGCTACTCGACCGCGGGCGTGGGCTACCGCGACCCCTCCGTGCCGACGGACCCCGAGGTGCCGCAGATGTCCCTGCGGCTGGGCGAGACCATCTTCGGCCAGTTCACCATTGACGCCGACAGCAAGGACCAGCCGGCGGAATATTCCGCGGAAATTTCCCTGCCCGCCGGCCCGCAGGAAGTCCACGCCGTCATGCAGCGCGTGCGCGGCGGCGACAATGAAAACGTGATCATCAACGGGCGCGTGGGCCGCCAGCAGCACGGCGTGGCCTGGGTGCGCTCGATGACCATCGAGGGGCCCCTGCCCGGCGCCATCATGCATTACCGCGCGGACCAACTGACCGCCTCCGGCCCGGGCAACGACACCGCGGCGGGCGAGCGGTTCATCAACGGCGCCGGCGGCGTTTCGGTGAAATTCACCGTCCCGAAGGCCGGTGACTATATTTTGCGGGCGACCGCCTACGCGCAGCAGGCCGGCGACGAGCCGACGAAAATGGATTTCCGCATGGACGGCCAGTCGCTGCATACCTTTGACGTGCTCGCCCACGCCGGCCGCCTGCAACTGCCGGGCGAGCGGGTGTTCTCCAACCACCCGGCGGCCCTCACTCTGCAACACGGCGTGCCGCAGGTCTATGAATTCCGCGCGCATCTCACCCCAGGCGCGAAGACCTTCTCGGCGGAACTCCGCAACCCCTTCGCCGACCCGCAAAACGAAAATCCGAATCTCCGCGAGCGCACGCTGACCATCCAGAGCCTCGAGATTGTGGACCTGTCCCAACCCTTCGCGCAGCCGCAGATGGCGGAGGCGATGAAGCCCTATTTCAGCCAGCCGGTGACGCCGGAAAACAAAACCGCCCGCGCCCGCGACATCCTCACCCGGTTTGCGCGGCGCGCCTGGCGGGGGCCGGTGGACCCCGCGGAAATTGACCGGCTGATGAAGCTCTTTGCCCTCGCGGACCACAACGGGGAAACTTTCGAAGTATCCGTCAAACTGGCGATGAAGGCCGTGCTGGTCTCGCCGCACTTTTTATTCCGCGAAGCCGCGCCCGACAATCGCGCGCTGGCGGACACCGCCGCGCCGCCGGCGAAAATCCCGGTGCTGGCCACCGCGGCGGGCGCCACTCCGCCGGCGAAGGCATCGGCCAGCCTCGGCGTGCCGGTGGATGAATACACGCTCGCGTCGCGGCTTTCCTATTTTCTCTGGAGCAGCACGCCGGACGATGAGTTGCTCAACCTCGCCAGCCAGGGCCAGTTGCGCGCGCAACTCGACGAGCAGGTGAAGCGGATGCTCGCCTCGCCCAAGGCGCAGGCGCTGGTGGACAATTTCGCGGGCCAGTGGCTGCAGTTCCGCAGCCTCGCCACCTTCAGCCCCGACGCCAAGGTGCTGCAAAACTACTACAACGCCTGGCCCGAGCTGTGTGCCGAAATGGAACAGGAGACCGGCCTCTTCTTCAATTACATCATGCGCGAGGACCGCAGCGTGATGGACTTCCTCACCGCCGACTATACGTTTGTGAACGAAGATCTCGCCAATTACTACGGCCTGCCGGGCGTCGTCGGCGAAAATTTCCGCAAGGTTTCCCTCGAGGGCACGCCCCGCCGCGGCGTCCTCACCCAGGGCAGCACGCTCATCCTCACCTCCAACCCGACGCGCACCTCGCCGGTCAAGCGCGGCAAGTGGGTGCTCGATAATTTGCTCGGCACGCCTCCGCCCCCGCCGCCGCCCAACGTGCCGGTGCTCGACGAGGAGACGCAACTGACCGGCACCCTGCGCCAGCAGATGGAGCAGCACCGCGCCAACCCCACCTGCGCCTCCTGCCATGCGCGCATGGACCCGCTTGGCTTCGGCCTCGAAAATTTCGATGCCGCCGGCGAATGGCGCGACAATGACGGCCAGGCGCCGATTGACGCCTCCGGCGTCCTGCTCACCGGCGAGTCCTTCAAGAGCGCCACCGAGCTGGTGCAAATCCTGGCCAACAAAAAGCGCGCGGATTTCCTGCGCTGCATTTCCGAAAAAATGCTGACCTACGGCCTCGGCCGCGGCCTGGAATATTACGACCGCGCCACGACCGACCAGATGGTGAAGCAACTGGAGGCGAACGGCGACAAATTCTCCGCGCTCATTCTCGGCGTGGTGCACAGCGTGCCCTTCCAGGAAATGCGGCGCACCGAGGCGGCGCCGGCCCCGCCGGCCGACACCGCGAAGGTGGCGAATAATTAGGGCGTCCGCGGACCTTAGAATATCCGCATATTGTCGCCGAAGTTCGGGTCGAAGTCGTATCGGAGGTCGAACGCCAGCTCGCCCCGGTTCACCTTGTAGCAATGGAATCCGTAGGGGATGACGCTGCCCGGCACGTATTCGTAGATGTAATCGTATTGGTCGTCGGAACCGGCGTAGCGCCACTGATTCCAGACGTAATCCCGGCTGACTTCGTTATGGAGCCTTTTCTGGTGGATTTGCTGCGGGGTCACGAGGGTGTAGCCGCCCTTGTTGGGGCTTTCACAACCCGCGCACAGCAACAGAACGATGATGCTGGTGATGAGGGTTTTCATAATGGGCAGCTTAAGCCCATTTGCGCCGCAACCCAAACGGCGGCCCGGAAATTTACGTTTCTTAAACTGGTTTCGCGGAATACGCCTCAGTCCCATCCGAAAGGATTGCCCCTATTTCCCCCGGCCGCCGTCACCAGGTGAATATTTCCGGATTGGCCTGAAGGTCGGGATGGAAGGGAAAGCGCTCGGGCAGGTTGTCGAGCTGGCCTTTGTCGAGTTTGTAATAGTGGAAGTTGGACGGCGGCGCCAGCAGGATGCCCTTCTTGTATTCGTAAATGTAGTCATACTTGTCATCCGACCCCGCGTAATACCAGCGGTTGTAGATATCCGCCTGCTCGGAGGCGTTGGCGCGGCGCTTGGCGTTGATTTGGTCGGGCGTCGCGAGCTGATACTTGTCCAGGCTGGCGCTGACGCAGCCGGCCAGCAGCAGGGACAGCAAAAGAAATGCGGACAGCATGCGCTTCATGGTTGGTGGCGTGATTCTGACGCCTCACGCAGGACACGCAAAGGCAAAAGCAGCCGCCGGCCCACCAAAAAGGGACTTGCGGAGGGGCGGGCGGAACGTTACTTTTCCCTTTGGCGGCCGCCTTTTACCCCCGCGGTCGTCACTTGGATATATGAGCCAGCCCTGGCAATTACCCCGCCGGAAGTTTTTACGTGGCCTCGGCACGGTCATGGCCCTGCCGCTGCTGGAATCCCTGCCCGGCACCCGCCTGCTCGGCGCGACCGCCGCCGCCGCCGGCGCGAAGACCTTCCCGACGCGGATGGCGTTCCTCTACATCCCCAACGGCGCCAACATGGATTACTGGACGCCGCAGGCCACGGGCCGCGATTATGAACTCCCGTATACCTTGGAGCCGCTGGCCAAATTTAAAAACGACATCACCGTCATCAGCCAGCTCGACAACAACAGCGCCAACGAAATGGGCGACGGCGGCGGCGGCCACGCCCGCGCCTCGGCGAGTTATCTGACCGGCGTCCACCCGCGCAAGACCAACGGCGCCGACATCAAGGCGGGCATCTCCGTGGACCAGATTGCCGCCGACCGCATCGGCTACGAGACCAAGCTGCCCTCGCTCGAACTCAGTTGCGACCACGGCCAACGCGCCGGCTCGTGCGACTCGGGCTACAGTTGCGCCTACCAGTTCAACATTTCCTGGAAATCCGAGTCCATGCCGATGAATCCGGAGGTGGACCCGCGCCAGGCGTTCGAGCGCCTCTTTGGCGGCAACGATGATGCCGCGACCGCCGAGGCCCGCGCCAAGCGCCAGCTTTACAAGAAAAGCGTGATTGATTTCGTGCTCGATGACGCCAACCGCCTGGGCCGCGACCTGGGCGGCAGCGACCAGCGCAAGCTCGACGAATACCTCGCCGCCGTGCGCGACCTCGAGCGCCGCATCGAGGCCAGCGAAAAATTTGTGATCGAACTGCCGCCGGAACAGCGCCAGCTCAAGATGCTCGCCGACTACAGCTTTGAAAGCCACGCGCACCTGATGATGGACATCATGGCCCTGGCCTTCCAGACGGACGCCACCCGCGTCTCCACCTTCATCCTCGGCCATGACGGCAGCAACCGCCCCTACCCCAAGGCGACCGCCGTCGGCTACGAAAACGGCATCGCCGAGGGCCACCACGACCTTTCACACCACAACAACAATCCGGAAAAGAAGACCAAGCTCGCCATCATCAACCGCTACCACATGGCGCAGTACGCGTATTTCCTCGAGAAACTGAAATCGGTGAAAGAGGGCGACGGCACGATGCTCGACAATTGCATGGTGCTTTACGGCGGCGGCCTCAGCGACGGCAACCGCCACACGCCGGAAAACCTGCCCATCGTGCTCGCGGGCCGCGGCGGCAACCGCATCGACGCCGGCCAGCACCTCCACCTCGGCGAACTTACCCCCATCACCAACCTCTACCGCTCGATGCTCGACATCATGGGCGCGCCCACGGAAAAAATCGGCGACAGCAACGGCAAGCTCGACGCGGTGTTCCGTCCGGCGTGAGCGCCGCCCGGAGAACAAGCCGCCGCGGGGGATTTTTATGAAGCCACGTTACCTCGTCCCCACCCTGCTCGCGGCGTTGTTCACGCTGGCGCGTTTGCCCGCCGCCGATGCCCCGGCGCCTTCCACCGACACGCTGCCCACCGAGTGGATTGACCCCGACACCGGCCACCGCATCGTGCGCCTTTCGCGCGACGATAACACGCAGAGCCTCTATTTCCACCAGAATCCCTACACGCCCGACGGCACGCGCCTGGTCGCCACCGTCCCCGGCGGCATCGAGACCATCAATCTCAAGACGCACGAAATCAAAAAAGTGGTGGAGGGCGCGGCGCCGACCCAGCGCATTGACACGCACGACAATACGCCGCCCGAACAGCGCATCTCCCATGTCGTCATGGGCCGCAAGACCCCGACGGTCTATTACACCCGCGGCTCCGACGTGATGGCGACCAACGTGGACACCGGCGCGACGCGCAAAATCTGCACACTGCCGCCGGAGTTGTTTTGGGGCGCGGGCTTTACCGTCAATGCCGACGAGACTTTGCTCGCCGGCTCGGGCGACGCGGCACCGGGCGAACTCGGCGCCATCGGCCCGAACTGGACCGGCAACCAGGCCATCGGCCAGCGCCTCGCCGTGCTCGTGCCCATGGTGCTCTACACCATCAATCTCAAGACCGGGGAGTTGAAAAAATTCTTCCGCGCCGAAAAGGACTGGCTCAACCACGTGCAATTTTCGCCGACGGACCCGACGCTGCTGATGTATTGCCACGAAGGCCCGTGGGACCAGGTGGACCGCATTTGGCAAATCCGCGTCGTGGGCGACACTTACACCGTGCAGCCCGGCGACACCTACGAGAAAATCGCCGCCGCGCACGGCACCTACCCGGCGATGATCCGCTACGCCGCGGGCAAAGGCACCAGCGACCTGGCCATCGGTGAAAAAATCCAACTGCCCCCCGGCCCGCCGCGCCTCATCCACCAGCGCACGATGAACCAGGAAATCGCCGGACACGAGTTTTGGGGCGCGGACGGCAAATACGCCTGGTATGATTTGCAGACGCCCAAGAGCCAGGTCTTCTGGGTCGGCGGCATGAACCTCGCCACCGGCGAGCACCTCCGCTACTCGCTGCCGAAGAACGAGTGGTCGGTGCACTACAACGTCTCGCCCGACGGCAAATTGTTCGCGGGTGACGGCGGTGGGCCCAACAGCGTCGCGCGCGGCGACAACGGCCAGTGGATTTATCTCTTCACCCCCGACCCTTCGACGGCGTCGACCATCCAGGCCGGTGATGAGACCGTCAAGACCCTGGCCTTCAAGGCCGAGCGCCTCGCCAACCTCGCCAAACACGACTACGGCCTCGAGCCCAACGTCAGTTTCACGCCGGATATGAAGTGGATTGTCTTCCGCTCGAACCTGCTCGGCGCCGAGCACGGCTCGCAAGTCTTCGCCGTCGAAATCGCCAAGGCGAAATAAATTTACCCATGCGCATACTATCCTGCCTGCTATTTCTGCTTCCTCTTTGTGCCGCCGCACAAACCGCGACGCCGGGCACCCCGGAGTTCGACAACAGCCCCGCGCCGAACAACGCAACGGCGGCCCCCGGCCCGCGCGAGTGGATCGACCCCGACACCGGCCATCGGGTCATTCGCATCTCCGACGAGCCCAATAGTCAGAGCCTCTACTTCCACTACAATTCCTACACACCCGAAGGCGACAAGATGATCTACGGCGCGCCCAGCGGCATCTGGGCGGTGGACTTGAAAACGCTCGGCCAGGGCGCACCCAAGCTTGAATGGCTCGTCGACGGCCGCCAGACGCGCGTCAGCCCGCTGATGATGGCTTACCATTCGCGCGATTTTTATTACACTTCGGGCGGTGCGCTCTACGCCGTCAACGTGGACACCAAACAGTCGCGCCGCCTGATGACCGGGTCGGTCTGGGGCGTGAACAGCGACGGCACCATCGCGGGCGGCATGCTGCCCGGCGAAGACCCGACCGGCCACGTCCAGCCCCCGCCGCCGCATACGATTTTGCCGCAGCGTGAACGCATGTTTGGCGACAAAATCAAGGCCGGCATCCCGCTGACGCCCGACGAGGAATTTGCCGCCGCCAAGGAGGACGGCCTGTCCGCCCGCCTGAACAACACGCCCTCGACCGGCTTTCTCTTCACGAATTTGCTGACCGGCACGCAGACCTGGACGGGCTTTCAATACGCCTCGATTGACCACCAGCAATTTTCGCCGACCGACCCGCACCTCGTCCTCTACGCGCACGAGGGCACCTGGCACGAGGTGGACCGTACCTGGCTCGTCCGCACCGACGGCACCGACCAGCACCTCGTCTACAAGCGCTCGATGGACATGGAAATCGACGGCCACGAATGGTGGAGCTACGACGGCAAGACCGTCTGGTTCGACCTGCAGACGCCGCGCAGCCAGGACTTCTGGATTGGCGGCGTGAACATCGCGACCAACAAGCTCACCAAATACCATATTCAGCGCAACTGGTGGGGCGTGCATTTCAATTCGTCGCGCGATAATAAACTTTTCGCCAGCGACGGCGGCGACTCGACCCAGGTGGCCTTCGAGAAGAATGGCCAGTGGATCAATCTCTTCCGCGTGCAGCCCGACGGCTCCGTCACACGCGAAAAGCTCGTGAACATGGCCAAGCACAATTACGTCACCGGCCAGACGCGCCTCGGCGTGCAGGGCGGCGGCATCGAGCCAAACGTCTCGATCACGCCCGACAACAAATGGGTCGTGTTCCGCTCGAACATCCAGGGTCCCGTGCAAGTCTTCGCCGTCGAAATCGCCCCCGCCGACCCCGCCAAGGCCTCGAAGCCCGAAAAATTCCAGGCCGGGGCGGAGTAGAAAGGTGAAGCGTGGAGCGCCCGCTTCATCCTCCGCACCGCGCTTGCCAAGGGCCGCCCGTTTGGCCTAGGTTTGTCCTCCCATGCTGCCCCGCCCCTGGTTATTGGCCGGTTTGCTCGTGTTCGCCTTTTCCGCGCGGGCGGCGGACAACGCGCGCCTTACGGAGAATTTCGATTTTGGCTGGCGCTTTTTCAAAGGGGACGCCACCGGCGCCGACCAAGCAGCCTTTGACGACTCCGCCTGGCGCAAGCTCAGCCTGCCGCACGACTGGAGCATCGAAGGGCCGCTGAGCCAGACCGAGCCGGCGGGCGGTGCGGGCGGATTTTTTCCGACCGGTGTCGGCTGGTATCGCAAGCGCTTCACCGCGCCGGAGTCGCTGCGCGGCAAGAAAGTCAGCCTGACCTTCGACGGCATCTACATGAACAGCGACGTGTATCTCAACGGCCACCTGCTCGGGCACTGGCCCTACGGTTACACGACGCTCAACTACGACATCACGCCCTATTTGAATTACGGCGCGACGCCCAATGTCGTGTCGGTGCGCGTGGACGATTCCGCGCAACCCGCCAGCCGCTGGTATGCCGGCGCAGGCATTTACCGCAATGTGTGGATTACGGCGACCGACCCGGTGCATGTCGCGCAATGGGGCACCTACGTGACCACGCCAAAAGTGGCCCCCGATGCCGCGAGCGTCTGGGCGCGCACCGAGGTGAAGAATGAATCTGCCACGGCCGCGAACGTGACGGTCGTGAGCCAGGTGCTCGACGCCAAAGGTGGGGTCGTGGCCTCCGGCGAAGCGCCCGTCACCATCCCCGCCAACGGCACGCAGTATGCGACGCAAACGCTCGACGTGGCGAATCCGGCGCTCTGGTCGCCCGACGCGCCGAACCTTTACAAACTCCACACGCAAATCAAGGTCGGCGAAAAAATCGTGGACGATTACGACACAACCTTCGGCGTGCGCAGCATCTATTATGACGTGAACCGCGGCCTCCTGCTCAACGGCGTGCCGGTCAAAATGCTCGGCATGTGCCTGCATGGCGACGCCGGCGCGGTTGGCGTGGCGGTGCCCGACGGCGTGCTCGAGCGCCGCCTGCGCGCGCTCAAGGAAATGGGCTGCAACGCCATCCGCATGAGCCACAACCCGCCCTCGCCCGAAATGCTCGACCTGTGCGACCAGCTGGGCTTCCTCGTCATGGACGAGGCGTTCGACGAGTGGTTGGTGTCGAAAGTGCGCGAGGGCTATTCGAAATATTTCACCGACTGGTCGCAAAAGGATTTGACCGTGATGCTGCGGCGCGACCGCAACCACCCGAGCGTGGTGATGTGGAGCGTAGGCAACGAAATCCGCGAGCAAACGCGCCCCAACGGCCCGGCGCTGCTCAAGCCGCTGGTGGACACCTGCCACCGCGAGGACCCGACGCGCCCCGTCACCTCCGCGATGGACAATATTTTCACCGACGCCGGCCCCGCGCCCACCGCCTTCACGGATTTGCTCGATGTCGTCGGCTACAATTACGTCGACCGCTGGGGCATGCGGCGCGACACGTATTTCGCCGACGACCGCGTGGCTTATCCCAACCGCAAGATGGTCGGCACCGAGGACAACGGCCTCGGCAGCGTGCGCGGGCAGTATGCGTTTCGCGCGCAGCCGGCCGGCACGCCCGAGCGCGCGAGCTACGCCTCCGCGATGATTCGCGCCGAGCAGCTCTGGGAATTCAACGAAGTGCACGACTACGTGGTCGGCTACTTCACCTGGACGGGCATTGATTACCTCGGCGAGGCTGGCGCGTGGCCGCGCAAAGGCTCGACCAGCGGCGCGCTCGATTCCTGCGCGTTTCCGAAGGACGGCTATTATTTCTACCAGAGCCAGTGGACGCAAAAGCCGATGATTCACCTGTTGCCGCACTGGAACTGGGCGGGCTACGAAGGCGAGGTCATCCCGGTCATCGCCTACACGAATTGCGATGTCGTTGAACTGTTTCTCAACGGCAAAAGTTTCGGCGCAAAGGCGCTGGAATACCCGCGCCAAGGCACCCAAGGCGGCTGGAACACCTACGCGCGCCCGCAAATCGGGCCGACCACTGCCGACCTGCATCTCTCTTGGGACGTGCCCTACGCGCCCGGCACGCTGCGCGCGGTCGGCTATAAAAACGGCCAGGTCGTCGCCACTGAGGAAGTCCACACCGCCGGGCCCGCCGCCGCCATCGTGCTCGAGGCCGATAAATCCTCGCTGCAAGCCGACCAGCGCGATGTCGCGCACCTCACGGTCAAAATCGTGGACGCCCAAGGCAATCTCGTCCCCGATGCGGCCAACGAAGTCACCCTCGACCTCCAAGGCCCGGCGCAACTCCTCGGCTTCGACAATGGCGACATGACCGACCATACCGACTACAAATCGCCCACGCGCAAAACCCTCGCCGGCCTCGCCCTCGGCATTCTCCAGGCCACGAACCAAACCGGAGAAATTCGCGTCCACGCCACCAGCGGCAATTTGAAGGACGCCACCGTCACCTTGCAAGCCGAAGCCATGGCCAATCCTACCAAGCCGACTTTCACCGCCCTCGATCTATGAAAATTACCCTGCTGAAGTTTTTTGCCGCTGCCGGAATCCTTGCCTTGGCCGTCGCCGCCACGCCCGCGCCCAGCGACGCGCCGGCGCCCGCGCCGTTTCCGGTGAACATCACCGTGGACGCCGCGAAGTCCGTCGGCGCGTGGAAGCCGGTGTATCGTTTCTTCGGCGCGGACGAGCCGAACTACGCCACGATGAAGGACGGCAAGAAACTCATTGGCGAACTCGGCCAATTGCGCGCCGACGGGCAGGACGTTTACTACCGCGCGCATAATTTGCTGACGACCGGCGACGGCACCGCGCACTACAAATGGGGCAGCACCAACGCCTACACCGAGGACAAGGATGGCAACCCGGTCTATGACTGGAAAATCCTCGACGGCATTTTCGACACCTACCGCGCCGCGGGCATCCACCCGTATGTGGAAGTCGGCTTCATGCCTCAGGCACTCTCCACCCACCCCGACCCCTACGAGCACCACTGGGACCCCAGCCAGCCGTACAACGCGATTTACACCGGCTGGGCCTACCCGCCGAAGGATTACGCCAAGTGGGAGGAACTTTGCTACCAGTGGGCCAAGCACTGCGTTGAGCGCTACGGCATGGACGAAGTCCTGAAATGGTATTGGGAGGTCTGGAATGAATCGAACACGCAGGACCGCAACGGTGTCGGCTACTGGAGCTCGACCCCGCAGGAATATTACAAACTCTACGACTATGCCGCCGCCGGCATCCAGAAGGCGATTCCCAACGCCCGCATCGGCGGCGCGGACTCCGCGGGCAACGGCGGCGCGTGGTCGCGCAATTTCATCCAGCACTGCCTTACCGGCACCAATTACGCCACCGGCAAAGTCGGTTCGCCGCTGGACTTTTTCTCCTTCCACGCCAAAGGCACCACGCCCGTCACGGTGCGCGCCAATGGCGAGGTGCCCGAGCACACGCAGATGGGCATCGGCGGCCAGCTTTCCGCCATCAACGGTGGCTTTGCCATCGCGGCGTCCTACCCCGAAACCAAGCCGCTGCCCATCGTCATCGGCGAATCCGACCCCGACGGCTGCGCCGCTTGCACGAGCAACGCCCTGCGCGATTACCGCGCCGGCACCGTTTATCCCGCCTATACCGCGGCGTGCATCGCCCGCGAATTCGAGCTGGCCGACCGCCACGGCGTGAATCTCGAAGGCGCGCTGACGTGGGCTTTTGAGTTCGAGAACGAGCCGTATTTCTTCGGCCAGCGCGTGCTCGCCACCAACGGCATCGACCTGCCGATTCTCGACCTCTTCCGCATGTATGCCAAGATGGACGGCCAGCGCGTCGCCACGACGAGCGACCATGCCGCGAGCCTCGACGCCATGCTGGCGCGCGGCGGCGGCGTGCGCGGCGAGCCGGATGTCGCGTCGCTCGCCACCCTTTCGAAAAACCAGCTCTGCGTGATGGTGTGGCACTACCACGACGAGATTTTGCCCGGGCCGGACGCCAATGTCTCGCTGACCCTCACCGGCCTGCCCAAAGACGCCACGAAAGTAAAAATCACCCCCTACCGCATCGACGAAACGCACAGCAACGCCTACACGGTATGGAAAAAGATGGGCTCGCCCGAAAAACCCACCGCGAAGCAATACGCCACGCTCGAAAAAGCCGGGCAACTGGAAGCGCTGCCGCCGCTGGAAAACCTTCCCGCCCCCGCCAACGGCGAACTCAAGCTCCCCGCTTTCACCCTCCCACGGCAATCGGTGGCGCTGATGGTGGTGGAGTGGTGATGGGGTAATGTTTCACTTTGGGCCGTCGCAAGCGACGCCCCTACAGTTTTTCTGCCTGTTGCTGTAGGGGCGCCGCTTGCCGGCGGCCCTTCTTGGTGTTCAAACTGAGACACTACCGGTGATTCAGACAGTCTTTCCGCCCTTGCGGCGGGGCTGAGATTGGTTCAATTTACCACTCCCCCTATGAAACCCCTGACTGCTCCCCGTATTGTTCGTCATTTTGGTTTGCTGCCGGCCCTTGCGGCCGCTGCTTTGGCGCTGGTTGCGCCCGCCGCCTACGCCCAGCCGGGCCTGCGCGACCGCGTGAACTTCGACGCCAACTGGCGCTTCCTCAAGGAAGACGCGCCCGACGCCAACGGCGCGCTGGCCTACCCGCAAATCAAGGGCGACCTGCTGGCCAATGCGAATTTTGCCGACTATGTCGTGCGACCCACTGCCGACCACACGCCGGGCGAAAACATTTCTTTCGCCAAGCCGGATTTTGACGACAGTTCGTGGCGTCTCCTCAACCTGCCGCAGGACTGGGGCGTCGAGGCGCCGTTCGACATGAGCCTCAATGCCTCGACCGGACGCCTGCCCTACTTTGGCACAGCGTGGTATCGCAAACACTTCACGGTGCCGGCCAGCGCGGCAGGCCAGCGCACGCTGCTCGATGTGGACGGCGCGATGTCCTACGCCTCCATCTGGCTCAATGGCCATTTCATCGGCGGCTGGCCCTACGGCTACAGCTCGTTCCAGGCCGACCTCACCCCCTATCTCAAACCCGGCGCGGACAACGTCATCGCCATCCGCCTCGACAACCCGAACAATTCCTCGCGCTGGTATCCCGGCGGCGGCATCTACCGCAACGTCTGGCTCGAAACCGTAAACCCCGTCCACACCGCGCACTGGAGCACGTTCGTCACCACGCCGGAAATCACCGCCCAGTCCGCGACCGTCAACCTGAAGACGGAAATCTACAACGAGTCCGCTGCGCCGACCAGCGCCTCGGTCAATGTCGACATCTACGCGCTCGATGCCAGCGGCCAAATCACCGGCCAGCCGGTCGCCCGCGGCTCCGCGCCCGCGGTGAATATCGCCGCCGGCGCCATTCAGCCGGCATCGCTGAACCTCACCGTCGCCGACCCCAAATTGTGGGACATCGATCACCCGAACCTTTACGCCGCGGTCACCAGCATTGAACAAAATGGCAAGGCCGTGGACACCACGCGCACGAACTTCGGCATCCGCACGATTAAATTCGACCCGAACGGCGGCTTCTTTCTCAACGGCCAGCACGTCCGGCTCAACGGCGTGTGCGACCACGCCGACCTCGGGCCGCTGGGCTCGGTCGTCAACACGCGCGGCCTCGAGCGCCAGATTCAGATTTTGAAGGAAATGGGCTGCAACGCCATCCGCACCAGCCACAACCCGCCCGCGCCGGAACTGCTCGACCTGTGCGACCGCCTCGGCATGGTCGTCATGGATGAAGCGTTCGACACCTGGGACCGCTCGAAGACGCGCAATGACTACAATCAGCTCTGGGCGGACTGGCATACCGCGGACGTGCGCGCCTATGTCCGCCGCGACCGCAACCACCCGTGCGTCATTCTTTACAGCGTCGGCAATGAAATCGGCGACCAGGGCTCCCAGCTTGGCAACAATATCCTGTATGAGCTGATCAAGACCGTGCATGCCGAGGACTCGACACGGCTCGTGGACACCAACAACAGCAGCAACAACGGCTTCACCAGCTATCCGGAGGATGAATACGTCTTCGGCTTTAGCTACGAGCCGCGCCTGCGCCCCAATTACGCCACCTATCACGAGCAGCGCCCGAACGTTGTCCTCGTCGGCAGCGAGTCCGCCTCGTGCATCAGCTCGCGCGGCGTGTATGTCTTCCCGGTCACCGACACCAAGGGCGGCGGCGCGATGCCCAACCACTTGATGAGTTCGTATGACCTCTACGCGCCACCCTGGGCGAATATCCCCGATGTTGAGTTTGCTGACCAGGACAAAAACCCGAATGTCGCCGGTGAATTCGTGTGGACGGGCTTCGACTACCTCGGCGAACCGACCAACAATGGCCGCAGCGCCGGCGGCCGTCGGGGCGCGCCTCCGCCCACCGATGCCTCGGCGCCAGCGCCCGATACTTCGCGCAGTTCCTACTTCGGCATCATCGACCTCGACGGTTTCAAGAAGGACCGCTTTTTCATCTACCAGGCACGCTGGCGCCCGGACTACCCGATGGCGCACATCCTGCCGCATTGGAACTGGGCCGGCCGCGAAGGCCAGGTCACGCCGGTGCATGTTTACACCTCCGGCGACTCCGCGGAATTGTTCCTGAACGGCAAGTCCCTCGGCAAGAAAACCAAGGGCCAGTATGAATACCGCCTGCGCTGGGATGACGTCACCTACGAGCCGGGCACCCTGCACGTCGTCGCCTACAAGGATGGTAAAGTCTGGGCCGAGGACACCGTCAAGACCACCGGCGACGCCGCCAAGGTGGACCTTGTCCCCGACCACGCGACCATCGCCAGCGACGGCGCGGACATTTCCTATGTCACCGTCTCGATTAAAGACAAAGACGGCCTGACGGTGCCGACGGCGATGAACGACCTGCACTACGAAATCTCCGGCCCCGGCGAAATCGTCGCGGTGGACAACGGCGACGAGACGAGCCTCGCTCCCCTGCAAGGCTCAAAGGACAGCAAAGCCTTCAACGGCCTCGCCCTCGTCATCGTCCGCGCCAAACCCGGCCAAAGCGGCAAAATCACCCTCACCGCCACCTCGCCGAACCTCGCCACCGCCACAACGACGATTACGGCGAAGTGACGCCAACCAGCTTGATGGATTAAATATCCCGGGCAACCTCGTGGATGTTTTTTCTTAAAGATCGCCGCGTCCGGTGCAAGTGCAGCGATCTTTCAAATATGCTGTCGTCGTGCGGAGCTCGCCCTTGGTTGGGCAAGCCCCACGTTGGCGGCGGATGTATTCGTTCACGCGTTTATGATTCAAAGTCATCGTCCAAGCTCCTTCGGGTTCAATATACCATCCAGGAAAAACCAAAATCGGCTTCGCTTCGACCGAGGACTGACACGCCAAGCTTAGCTGCCGGCTTAACCATTGCGCCTTTTCCTTGGCTTGCGCCAACTCCTCTTTGCTATCGGCCCAAGGAAAAATGAGCCGGTCGTCGGCAAAGGTGATGACATGAGGCTTGAGGCCCCGCCGCCCCTTCTTCTTGCGGTAGGCTTTGGTTTCCACCGCAAAAATGCCTGTTTCCCCGACGACAACATGGTCAACGTTATATGGGTGTTTCGCATCCCCGGTGGGGACGTCGTGAAACACCTGGTAGCCCTCCAGCTTCAACCCATCGAGCATCTCGCCGACCACTCGCTCGCCAAAAACCCCCAAGCGCCGATTGCGAATCTCAAACATCAAGGAACAGGCCCAGGCAATCAATGCGATCGTTTCCAGGCCAAAAAGCGCGCCGGCAATGATTAGGGCCCACCGCTGCCCATTATGATCGGCATGAAATTGAATGGCCGCCTCTAGCACCAATAGCGGCAAAGCCAGCGAGAGCACGGAACCCATTAGAACCTTTGCCGGAAAATCCTCGTACAGCTTCTCCACCTCCCGCTGCTGGCTCTCCCCCGGCAAACGCATGACCTTAAAGTCATCAGGTAGCGGGAACTTTTCCAGCAAGCGGCGTTTGCGTGCAGCCATCCACCACTTGAAGACCAACACGACCGCCCAGATGACAAAAATGAAATAAATGCCCGGCATAATCTCCATTATAATATTTTTCATTAGTTCATGCTGCATTAGGTAGACTTCAGCGTCACGCAAAAAAATCCGGCATTCAATGTTGGACGTTGAATGTTGGAGGTTGAATGTTCTTAATTCCCTGCATGGCTCTCTGGCTCCTCATTGACGGCAACAACCTCGCCTACCGCGCGTTCTACGGGATGCCGGAGCTGACGCGCAAAGACGGCTTCCCGACCGGCGCGCTGCACGGCTGGGTGCGCACGCTTTGGATGCTCACCGACCAGGAAAAACCCGCGCGCGGCGTCGTGTTCTTCGACCTCGGCGCCTCGACCCGCCACGAGGCGATCCACGCCGAATACAAGGCCCAGCGCAAATCGATGCCGGAGCCGCTGGTGCAGCAGCTTGACCCGATGAAAAAAATCACCCGCAGCCTCGGGTTCGCGGTGGTCGAGCGCGCCGGCATCGAGGCCGATGACCTGCTGGCCTCCGCCGCCCTCCAGCTCGCTGCCAAGGGCGACCACGTGCTCATTGTCAGCGCGGACAAGGATTTCGGCCAGCTCGTTGGCGGCCACATTCTCCAGCTCGTGCCGCCGCCCACCGCCAACCCCAAGCTCGGCTGGAAGCGTCTCGATGAATCCGGGGTGAAGGAAAAGTTCGGCGTGCGGCCGGCCCAAATCCCCGCGCTGCTCGCCCTCACCGGCGACGCGTCGGACAATATTCCCGGGCTCGACGGCGTCGGCTACAAGACCGCGGCGAAATGGCTCGACGAATTCGGGGACCTCGCCACCCTGCAACGCCGGTGGGACTGGGTGAAGCCGGAGCGCTTCCGCCCGCAACTCAAGGACGCCGGCCCCCTCCTCGCGCGCAACCTGGAGCTGGTGACCCTGCAGGCCAGCCTCGACCCCGGCCCGCTGGAGCCACCCGCGCCCGACCCCGCCGCCGCCCGCGCCTTTTTTGAGGAGATGGAAATGCGCCGCACCCTGGAAGAGGCGGCCAAGCGCTTTGATTCCTAGCCCGGCCTCGCGCCAAATCCGGGCGCACCGCGCCGGACACGCTTCCGCAAGGCCTGCCCTTCAATTAAATTTAAAGCTTTAATGTCTTGACATAATATTAATTATTATAATTAATCGGCGATGGCGGCGCGCCGCCATCATCATGCACGATTTGCTCATTGACGCCGGGTGCTGCCTCGCCCTAGCCCTGCTGGCGGCCGGCCTGGCGGCCGTCTGCCGCAGGGGGGAACGGCCCGAAATCAATCGCGACCATGATGATTGAGTGAGGCGCGGCGTGAGAGCGCCATAAAATCCGTGACATCCGGATTATCCATGGTTCAATATCGGGCGCCCCATGTCCCCCGCCCCGCTTTTGCTGGCGGTGCTTGCGCAGGTCGCGCCGGCGCCCACTCCAGCAACCACCCCGGCTGTGCCCACCGCCGCGCCCGCCGCCGGCCCGGCGCTGCCACCGAATCCCGCGCCGGCGCCCGGATTCGGCTGGCTGCCGTTATTCAATGGCGAAAATCTCGACGGTTGGTACACCTTTCGCGCTCGCGACGGCAAGAACAACGACGTGCAGCAGGTCTTCAAGGCCGCGAACGGTGTCATCCACGTGCTGGACGTGGACCCCGCGGTGGCGCAGCCCAACGGCTATCTCGCCACCAACGAGGAATTTCGCAACTACCGCCTCCGCCTTGAATATCAATGGGGCGCCATCAAACTCCCCGTCCCGCGCCATCCCGAGGGCCTGCCGCGCGACGCCGGGTTGCTCTATCATATGACCGGCCCCGACGCCGTCTGGCCCATCTGCGTCGAATTTCAAATCCAGGAGCATGACACCGGCGATGCATGGCTGCTGCCGAACCTGCCCCGGCCCAATCCCACCGCCAACACCACCGCGCTGGCGGGCGCGGACGGCCAGCCGCTCCAAAAGCAGCCGGGCAATTACACCTATGCGGAAGGCGGGGTGCCCGTGTTGGACAAAGGCGGGCGCATTTTCCACAGTGCGCCCTACGACACCATGGATGGTTGGAACTCCGTCGAACTCTTCGCCACGGAGAACAACGCCATTCATGTCGTCAACGGCCACGTCAACAACGCGATGTTCAACCTGCAACTACCCAATGAGGGCGGCCCCATGGCGCAGGGCAAAATCCTGCTGCAAGAGGAAAACAACGAAGTCTTTTACCGCCAAGTCGAAATCCAGCCGCTCTTTGCCGACCGCTTTGGCGGGCCGCCGTATAAAGTGCTGGTGGTGGGCGTGGACGCGAAAAGCCCGGCGGCCATTGCGATTGGAAAACTCGGACGGCAAAACAATTTCACGGTGGAGGTCGGCGCCACCGCGTCATTCACCGACGACAGCTTGAAGCAATATAAGGCCGTGGTCTTTTGCGGACCACCCGACCCCGGGCTGACCTCTGCCCAGCGCGTGGCCTTCCAGCACTACAGTCATGCCGGCGGCGGGTATGTGGGGATAAACGCCGCGGCCAATTCGGCATCCGACTGGGGCTGGTATGGCCACTTCGTCGGGGCCGAGGTGGACAACACCACCGATGGCATTCAGGCGCAGGGTATCAAGCTCAACGACTCCGACCACGCCTCGACCTCATCACTGCCGCTGACTTGGGCGCACCCGGAATACGTGCCCCATTTCAAGCTGGATGAAAACATCAAGGTGCACCTTCTCGCCACCGCGCTTGATGCCGCGAATGCGGAAGGCTCCGGGGCAAACCCCGTGGCCTGGTGCAATGTCTTTGATGGCGGACGCATGTTTTTCACGGCGCTGGGCGCGAATGAAAAGGATTTCTCCGACCCGCTGTTCCTGCTGCATCTGCTCGGCGGCATCAAATATGCCGCGGGCACCGACGGCACGCCGCCGCCCGGCGCCACCGTGCTCTTCGACGGCAAGGACACCTCGCACTGGATCGGCAAGGACAACACCACCTGCACGTGGAATTTCCACGACGGAGTCATCGAGCCGCCGCCAGCCACCTACCCCAACGGGATCCGCGTCATGACCGGCGACCTTCACACCAAGGAGACTTACACGGATTTCCAGCTCCACGTGGAATTCAAAGTGCCCGGCACCAAGTCGCCGGAAACCCGCAATGCGGAAACCAACGAGCAGGCGCGCGGCAACAGCGGCATTTACCTGCAAGGCCGTTACGAGATGCAAATCCTCGACAGTTTCGATCACCCGCTTGAGGGCAAGAACGACGAAGGCGCCATTTACGAAGTCAAGGACGCCGCCGTGAATGCCGCCCTGCCCGCCGGCCTCTGGCAATCGTATGACCTCACCTTTCACGCCGCGCGCTGGCAGGACGGCAAAAAAATCGCCGACGCCCGCGTCACCGCCTACCTCAATGGCGTCCTCGTCCAAAATGACACTGCCATCCCCGGCCCAACCCGCTCGAGCATGTTGACCGACGACGGCCCCGCCCCCGGCCCCATCACGTTGCAAGATCACCTCAACCCCGTGCAATTCCGGCTGGTGTGGATCAAGCCGCTCGCCGACCCGAAATAGCCCGGGGAACCCAAGCGCCTTCACTGATTCGGGGTTGCCTCCGGCCCGGCCTTGGAAAAGATTTGGCGCTTATTCCCCTCGTCATGAAGAACCCGTTGCCCCGATTCCTTCCCGCATTGCTGGTCCTCACCCTGGCCGCGCCCGTCCTCGCGCAGCGCCCGCAGATGGAGACGCCCCTCGCCGACAAGCCGTGGCCACAGGTGGCCTTTCAGGAGGTTTTCGACGGCACCTCCATCCCCACCTTCAACAAAACCCGCGGCGAAAATGGCGACATCTTCACCGATATGCGCGGCGCGAGCGACGGCTCCGGACGCATCTTCGTGACCGAGCGCCTCGGCAAGGTCCTCATCCTGCAGGACGGCAAATTCCTGCCCGAGCCGTTCCTCGACATCACACCGCAAAACACCGATCAGGAACGCGGCCTGCTCAGCATTGCGTTTCCGCCGGACTTCAAATCCAAAGGCCACTTTTACGTTTACCGCACCGACCCGACTCGCGGCCCCACGCTGGGCGACGTGCTCGTCGAGCGCTACAAGGTGGACCCGAAGAACCCCAACCACGCGCTCGCCGACAGCGCGGAAACCATCCTGCGCGTCCACCATCCCCGGGTGAACCACAACGGCGGCCAGTTGCAATTTGGCCCGGACGGCATGCTTTATTTTGGCATCGGCGACGGCGGCGCCGCCTTCGACCCCGACCGCGCCGGCCAGAACCTCGGCGTATTCCCGGCCAAGCTGATTCGCATTGATGTCGAGGGCAAGCCGGACGAAGGCAAGAAATACCATGTGCCGGCCGACAATCCCTTTGTGAAGACGCCCGGCGCACTCGGCGAAATCTGGGCGCTCGGCCTGCGCAATCCCTTCCGCTTCAGCTTCGATTCCGCCACCGGCGACCTCTATATCGGCAACGTGGGCCAGAATCTTTGGGAGGAGATTTATTATGCGCCCCGCTCGAGCAAGGGCGGCGAAAATTACGGCTGGAGCATCTACGAAGGCACGCACGACGATTCCCCCGGCCTGCCCCGCGGGCAGACCAAGGCCACCAGCACGCCGATTGTTTTCCCCGAGGCGGAATTTTCCCACGCCCCGCCCGAAAAGTTCACCTCCATCTGCGGCGGCTATGTTTACCGCGGCAAACAATTCCCCGACTGGCAGGGCTTTTATTTCTTTTCCGACTGGGGCAACAGCCAGATTTGGGCCATGCGCCGCAATCATGACGGCGTGTGGGAAACCCACCGCGTGGATGATGGCAAATCGCCCGTGCGTCAGACCGTGTCTTTCGGCACGGACGACGACGGCAACCTCTACGTCCTGAGCTTTGCCGACGGCAAAATCTACAAGCTGGTTGACGCCACGCCGACGGGCAAGTAGCGCGGCTCACCGGCGGCCGGCGCGGAGGAGCTCCAACACGGCGCGCAGGGAATCCGCGCGCGCGGACGCCAGTTTCTGCGTCACCACGTCCACCGGCGCCAAATCCGGCACCCACACCACCTGTGCGCCGGCCGCATGCGCCGCGGTCAATCCCGGCTCGGAATCCTCGAACACTCCGCATCGCGCCGGCTCCACCTTCAAACTGGCCATGGCGTGAAGGTAAATGTCCGGCGCGGGCTTGCCGCGCGCCACCTGGTCGCCGCCCACCACCGTCTGGAAATGCTTTCGCAGGCCCGCCGCGGCTAATTTCTGCTCGGCGCGCGGGGTGGCCGTCGAAGTGGCCACGGCGCAGGGACGCCGGCGCGCACTGAGCCAGTCGAGCAATTCCACGGCGCCTTCCTTCACCGGCACACCCTGTGTGAGCAAAATGTCGTAATGCCTCGCTGAGTGCGCCATCAGCCGCGCCGCCACCTCGTCATCCCCCACGCGCGCCGCCAGCCGGTGCTGGATGTCGCCCATGCGCCGCCCGATGAGTTCGAGAAACGCGTCCTCGGGCAGCGGCACCCCCAGCTCGTCCGCCGCGGCATGCAAGGCCCGGCGCGAGAGGCGCTCGGTGTCGAACAGCAGGCCGTCCATGTCGAACACAAACGCGGCGCAATCGTGGAGAAAGTCCATGATCAATCATACCGAAGCAGGCCTGAAAAATGGAAGCGGGAAAAGACCGCGGAACTGCGCCGGAAAACGCCATGAGGGCGCGATCCCGATGTTTTTCCATTTCCATATCCCATTTTCCGTTTATGCTCCATCCCATGCCCACCCTGGCCCAGGTCGTCGCCTTTTGCGACAAACGCGTGCGCGTGCGCGAAGTCGCGGACTTCCCCGGCGCGCTCAACGGCCTGCAGGTTGCCAATTCCGGCCGCGTGACAAAAATCGGCGCAACGGTGGATGCCGGCGCCGTGCCGTTTGCCCTCGCAGCGAAAGCCGGCGTGGATTTCCTCATCGTCCACCATGGCCTGTTCTGGGACGGCGCCCAACCCGTCACCGGCGCGCACCACGCGCGGCTCAAGACTCTTCTCGACGCCGATTGCGCGGTCTATTCGGCGCATCTGCCGCTCGATGCACATCCCAAAATCGGCAACAACGCGCTTATCGCCAAAGCGCTGGGACTGCGCATTTCCGGCTGGGGGATTCCGTATCAAGGCACACCCATCGCCGCGTTTATCGGCCAGCCTCCCACCCGCGCGAAATTGCGGGCCAGGCTTTTAAAACTCTTCCCTCCTGGCATCACCGCGATTGAATTCGGCCCCCTTCAGCCCCGCAAGCTCGCCATCCTGAGCGGCAGCGGCAGCTCTTGCATCCCTCATTTGCGCGACGCCGGGGTAGACACGCTCATCACTGGCGAATTGAAGCAGTCGGCCTTCAACGCCGCCCAGGAAGCCGGGCTGAACTTGTATATCTGCGGCCATTACGCGACCGAGACCTTCGGCGTGCGTGCCTTGGCCAAGGCGTGCGCCGCGCGCTTCCGCGTGCCCTGGGAATTTCTCGACACCGGCTGCCCGCTCTGATTGCCTTCCCCGCATGAAAACCCTCGGCCTGCTGCACGGCCCCAATCTCGACCGCCTCGGCAAACGCGAAACCGCCATCTACGGCCAGGCCACCCTCGCCGACCTCGAGGCCAGCGTCGGCGCGGAAGCGAAAAAACTCGGGGTGAAGTTGGAGTGCTTTCAGTCCAACCACGAAGGCGCGCTGCTCGAGCAAATCGCGCGTTGGGCGGATGCCGGAGTCGCGGGCATCATCGTCAACGCCGGCGCGCTCACCCACACGAGTGTCGCGCTGCGCGACGCCATTGCGGGCTGCAACCTGCCGTGTGTCGAGGTGCATATTTCCAATATCTACAAGCGCGAGGAGTTCCGCCACAAGTCCTACACCGCGGACGTGTGCGTCGGCGTGGTTTCGGGCCTCGGCCAGGAAGGCTATTTCGCCGCCCTGCGTTTTCTGGCCGCATTGAAAAGGTAACGCCGGCTCACGGGCGCCCGGCGTCGCCCCCCGCGCGGCCGGTGAACATCGTCCAGTATTTAATCAGGTAGCCCGCGCCGGAAAAGGCCGTGAGCGCGGCGGCGGCCACAAACAGCCACCAGCCGACGAGGCGGACATCGCCTGCCGCCGTCGCCAACTGGAAATCCACGTGCAGCGCGTGCGCCAGCAGCAGCACCGCCACGCTGATGAGCTGGAGCACGGTCTTGATTTTGCCCGTGCGCTCCGCCGCAAGCACCAGCCCCTGGCTCGCCGCCACCAGCCGCAGGCCGGTCACAAGGAATTCGCGCGTGAAAATCAACAGCACCAAAAAAACCGCCCAATCCTGCAATAACGCATTTTGCGCGCCCGGCAGCGGCACGAGCATCGCAATCATCACCCCCACGACGAGCACCTTGTCCGTCAGTGCATCCATGAGCTTGCCGAAATTCGACACGATGCGGAAGCGCCGGGCCAAGTAGCCGTCGAGCCAGTCCGACGCCCCGCCAAAGATGAAGACCACAAAGGCCAGCGTGGCCGCGCCGCGAAACTCCGCGAACATTAACGCCACCACCACGAACAGCGCCGGGACGCGCGAGAGGGTGATCAGGTTGGGCCAGTTCACGGCGGGAGCGCGCCAGGGCGCGAGTCGCCCGGCGGCAACGCCGCAAATCGGCTTGCGTCTCCGGCCCGGACGGTCGAACTTAAGCAGGCGCCCAACCGGTTGGCCAGCCCATTCCGGCGCGCCGCCCTCCCCATGAAACTCGCCATCTACCCCGGCACGTTCGACCCCGTCACCCACGGGCACCTCGACATCCTGCAGCGCGCGTGCCGCCTGTTTGACGAAGTGCTCGTGGCTGTCGCCCCCAACGAGTCGAAGCGCCCCCTCTTCACCGTCGCCGAGCGCCTCGCGCTGCTGCAACCGCACCTCAAGGGCCTCAACGCCCGGGTCAAGCGGCTGAACGGCCTCACGGTGGACTTCGCGCAGAAGCACCATGCCGTGGCCCTCATCCGCGGGTTGCGCGCCGTGTCCGACTTCGAATACGAATTCCAGATGGCGCAGATGAACCGGCACCTTGACTCCTCCATCGAGACCATTTTCCTGATGCCCAGCCACACCTTTTTCTACACCAGCTCGCAAATCGTGAAGCAGGTCTGCCGCGTGGACTCGTCGCGCCTCGAGCAATTCGTGCCGGACAATGTCCTCCGGGCGCTGAAAAAGAAATATGGGCGAAAGTGAAGACCGCCGCATGAGCGCCCCGTCCAACGACCCGCTGCACGGTGTCACGCTGGAAATGATTTTGCAGCGGCTCGTCGCGCGCCTGGGCTGGCGGGAAATGGGCCGCGCCGTGAATATCCGCTGCTTCCACCACGACCCAAGCATCAAATCGAGCCTCCACTTTCTCCGGCGCACGCCCTGGGCGCGCAAACAGGTGGAAGATTTGTACGTGCAGTCGCTCAAAGAGCCCTAGCCGCCGCTGGGCTCGAAAACCGCCACCTCGGGAGTGTCAATGGCCGCGCGCAATTGGGGATTTTTTTTTAGCTCCTCACTGGAGGCAAACCGACTGGAGCTGGTGTTGAACACCACGATCAACCCGCGCCGCTTGACGACGTCGGCGATCATGTCCGCCACTTCCTGCGCGTATTGGGGGTTGCGCTGCCCGTTGATTTCCACGCTGGAATCCGGCATGCGGTAAAGGTCGATGCGCGTGGTGTAATAAACCAGCGGGTTGAGGATGTTCCCGTAAATGGGCGTGCCGGCGGGCGCGCGGTCGACCAACGCCCGCGCCGGGGAATCCCGGTAGGGGCGGCTGCTCCAGACCAAATGCTCGGCGTCCGCGCGGCGAACCCACTCGGCGCCGGTAATCACATACCCCGCCACGAACAGGGTCAGCACGGCCATGACCAAATAGCGGCTGAACTTCGTGGCGCCCGCGCGCCAGGCCGGGGCGCACGCCGTCGCCAGTACGCCGATGATCAACAGCGTGCAAACAAACACCGGCATTTCCTGCCGCTCGTCGAAAAGCATGGAGTGGTCCCGGACCATTTTCGCGCACACGAGAATCATCTGGCAGGCCACCAGATTGAGCAGGATGGAAATCTCCGGCCGCACGATCGCTGTCTTCAACGTCAACCCCGGCCAATTTGCCTCCCGCCCCCGGAAAACCGCCACCATCCACGCCGCGATGCCCACCACCAATAAAAATGCCAGCGCCGCCTTGAACAGATTGTGCCCGTCCGCCGGCAACACCCAGCGTGCGAAAGCGGCGAGTTCCGGAGCCACCCAGGACTGGAAGAATGACGGCGGCCCGGCATTGGACTGATGCAGCTGCACCAAGGTGGAGGATTGCCGGCTGAACCAAAGCCAGCAGGTCACCGGCGCGACGCCCAATACAAAATAAATTGCCGCCGCGGTAATCTTTCTGGCCCAGCCGCCCACGGAACCAAGGCAAAGATACACGCTAAATGCGGCGATGGTCGCGAAACCAAAATAGCGATTTAACAAAGTGAGCGCGCCTGCCGCGCCCGCCGCGACGATCAACCCCCACGAGGGATGTTCCCCGTACCGCAGAATCAAAAACCAATTCAGCAGCCAGCACGTCAGAAATAACGAGCCGGACATGGCCTCGACGTGGGCGGCCAGGATGGATGGGGCGAAGACAAACAAGGCGCAGACAAAGACCGTCCACCCGGGGGAAATCTTGAACCGCCGCGCCACCGCCGCCAGCAGCAAAACATTAAGCGGAAACAAAACGATGTTGAGCCAGCGGGCGGCGGGAAGCACATCGCCAAAAAAGCGGCTGAGGAACCCCAGCACCCAGGGATACAACGGCGGCCAGCTGCTATATGGCGCAACCCCGCCATGACCGTCGGGGCCGAGCAGTTTGCCCTCCCGGGCGAACGTCCGCGCGGCAATCACATACGAGCCCGAATCACCGGCAAAGCCCACGTCGTTCCGGGTTGCGTAAGCCGGGGCCAACACCGTCACCAACAGCAGGAAGCCTAAAATAATAACGGATGACCGTGGCATTGCGGTAAAAAAGGCTGTCTTGAATTAAGGCTCTCACCTCTCACCGTCAAGCCAAACACCCTTTGTGCCGCATATTCGAGGCGAGAAGGGGAGCCATGGTCAATTCACGGCTCAATTATCCCCACGCGCCAGCGTTGCCACGCATTCGATGTGGCGGGTCTGGGGAAAGAAGTCGAAGGGCTGGGCGTGAAGCAGCCGGTAACCACCCGCAGTGAGGATTTTCAAATCGCGCGCCTGCGTCGCCGGGTCGCAGGAAACATACACGATGCGGGCCGGGCTGAAGTGGAGCAACTGGCGCAGAAATCCTTCATCGCAGCCCGCCCGCGGCGGGTCGAGCAAGGCCGCCGTTTCGCCGGAGGGGAAATTCACCCGCGCAAAAATCGCCTCGGCGGCGCCGACGAGGAATTCGCAGTTTTTCGCGCGGTTGAGCGCCGCATTGGCTTGGGCGCGGCGCACGGCGTCGGCATTGACTTCGACACCCAGGCACTGCGCGAACTTTTCCCGTCCGCACACTGCGAACACGCCCACGCCGCAATAGATGTCAAGCAGGTGCCGCGTGCCACCCGCGGCGGCTTCGCCCAGGGCGTAGTCCACCAACTCGGGCAAAATAAACGGGTTGTTTTGGAAAAAGTCGCCCGCGGTGAATTGGAATTTTGTGTCCCCGACGCTGGCCGTCACCAGGTTCGACGGATCCGTGACCACGCCTTCATGCGTCTCGCGCAACAACACGGTGCCGCCGCGCTTCAGGCGTCCGGCCCGCTTTATCAAATCGGCGCGCACTTCCGGCAAGGCGGCATTGATGGCCTCGGTGGCGATGGGGCATTGCGGCACATCCACCAAGGCGCGGCGGCTGCCGGCGCGCAGAAAGCCAATCGGAAACGAGCCATCGCGGCGCGGCGGTTCGTAGTGCGGCGTAATTTTCGCGCGGTAATGGTAGGGGCGCGGGGAAGGGTGCGTGGGCCGCACCGCGGCATCGGCCAGGCCGCCCAGTCGAGCAAAAACCTCGCGCACCTGCCGCTGCTTCCACTCCAACTGCTCGGCATACGCCAGGTGCTGATACTGGCAGCCGCCACAGCTGCCAAACAATGGGCACTGCGGTTTGACCCGCGCGGGCGAGGGCTTGAGCACCTCGATGAGGTCGGCCTCGGAATAATTCGCGCGGTTGCGAAACACGCTCGCGCAGACGGTCTCGCCCGGCAGTGCAAACGGCACCATCACCACCCAGCCGTCCAGACGCCCGAGTCCGACGCCGAGATTGGTCAGCGTGCCGATTTCGAGGGTGATTTCCTGATGATACGCGAAAGGCTTCGCGTTGAAGTTGGGCGGTGGGTTGGTCATAACCAGCTTCGCAGATTGACGCACCCGCCGTTCCAACGCTAGACAAACTTCGCCCCATGGAGCCCGAATTCCTCCACAGCCGTCAAAACCCGCGGGTGCAAAACCTCGCGCGCCTGCGCGAACGCGCGCACCGGGACGAACAGGGACGCTTCCTCGTCGAAGGCCGCCGCGAGCTTGAACGCGCGCTGGCGCGGGGCGCCATCGAGGAAATCTATTTTTGCCCGGAAAATTTTCGCGGCGACGACGAAACGGCTCTGCTCGAACGGGCGGCGCAAGCGGGGGTCGCCCGCTGCCGGCTGGCGCCCTCGGCGTTTGAAAAAGCCTCCCTGCGCGAAGGGCCGGACGGCTTGCTGGGTATCGCACGCGCGTGGCAAACCACCCTTGACCATTTGCCACTGCCGGCCAATCCCCTGCTGCTGGTGGTCGAACGCGTCGAAAAGCCGGGCAATCTCGGCGCGTTGTTGCGCTCGGCCGACGCCGCCGGCGCGGCGGGCGTCATCGTGTGCGACCCGGTGACGGACTTGTTCAATCCGCACGTCGTGCGCAATTCACAAGGCGCGCTCTTCAGCGTGCCGGTCGCCGCGGCGGCGACCGGGGAAACGCTGGCATTTTTGCATCAACACAACATTGCCGTGGTCGCCACAACGCCTGCCGCGTCATTTGACTATTGGGATGTGGATTTGCGCGGCGCGGCCGCCATTGTCGTCGGCGGGGAAAAGGACGGGCTGACGCAAGCCTGGCTCGACGCCGCGAGCCAACAGGTGCGCATCCCGATGGCTGGGCAGTCGGACTCGCTGAATGTGGCGGCCGCGGCGACGCTCGCGCTCTTCGAGGCCGTGCGCCAACGGCGCGTCACTCGCTGAGCACCTGCACCAAATCGCGGGCGAGGCCCTTGCTTTCCAAAAACGCGCGGTGGTGCGGCAGCAGCCAGCGGCGATTGTGGCCGACCGGCAGTTCAGAACTGTGCGGTGGAACGATGATGGCGTCAAAGGGCGTCCAGTAGGAAGCAACGAGAACGCCGTCGAGCCGATCGACATCGCGCGCCAGGTCGCGCAGAAACGGACTGCCAGGACGCAAGTCGCGCACGCCGCGCCCGCGCCAAAGCCAGGCGACCAACGTGCCATGATGCGGCGCGGCGAGCGTCACCAGCTTGCGCACGCGCGCACGACCGCCGTGCCGCTGGACATAGGAGCGCGCCACCATCGCGCCCATGCTGTGGCCGATGACGTCACAACGCTCGCCCGGCGTGAGGTTGTGCTCCAGGTATTCGCCGAGTTGCAAGGCCAGTTCGTTGATGCCGGCGGAGCCATCATTGGGGGTGAGGTCGGGCGTAAATACGCGGCGGCCGGCGCGCGTAAAGGCGTCGCGCAAACGACGCATCAAGCGATGGTCGCGAAAGATGCCATGCACAATGACGACCGGCGGCAACGTCGTGGCCGCCTGGGCCGCGGGAGGGGTGGGTGCTTCGAGTAGGTTCATGGCTTCCCTTAATCAGTCGGAATGCCAATTCAAACCTTACAGCAATATCTTTCTGGCCTGCAGCGAGTTATTTTTTTGCGACAAGTGGACACGACTGCCCGTTGGACAAAACCTGCCCGCTGCTGCCAGCATTTTTTGCCAATGCCTGCCCGCAGTCACTTGGAAGTCGTGGTGCTGTTGGCGGTGCCATTGGCGGGCGGCGTCGCATTTTTATCCGGGTGCATATATTCGTCCCAGGTCAGCGGCGGCAAACCATGCGCTTGGCGGTCTTCGTTGACCTTGGCGAAGTTCGCTTTGTTTTCATCGCCCTTGTTATAGGCGTAAGCGCCGGCGGCGGTGAGTGCCGCGACCCGGCAGCCAGAGACCGCCAGAACCGTCGCCAGCAAACACAGAATAGAGGTCATCTTTTTCATGGGAGATTTCCCCGCAGTTATTTGGTTGGGGTGGTAGTCGAACCGGGATGCATATATTCATCCCACGTCAGCGGCGGCAAACCATGCGCCTGGCGGTCGGCATTGACCTTGGCGAAGTTGGCCTTGTTTTCGTCGCCCGCGTTGTAGGCGTAAGCGCCTGCGGCAGTGCCTGCCGCAACGGCGTAACACCCGCCACCAAGTGCCGCAAGGGCGGACAACAGGCTGATGCCGAAAAGCTTGAGGATGATTTTCATCCCTTAATTTACACCTGGCGCGTAACCTTGCCGTCATTTTGACCGTTCTTTGACCAAGTAAATTTCTGAGTAAATTACCCTAACGTGCAACCGTTGACATTGCGTTCATGGGTTCTACGCTGAAACGAGCTAGGTTGTTTGCTCAAAATTACTAGAGGAAAATTCCAGCACCCGCGCCGGGGATCGGGGAAAAAATAATCTTATTCTGATGAATCGTGCTTCACTGCGAATGCGCTTGGCCGCCGCGATTTTGAAATCGCATGGCGCCTATGCGCAATGGGTAACTTCGACGGCGGTCAGCATCAAAATGCCGGACGGCGGAACGTGGCAGGGTGACGTGCAGACCTATGAGTTGATCCGGCACAAGACCGCGCGCTACTGCTACGCGTGGGCGAATGATTTGTCGGATGGCTCGGAAGTCATCATGGCGCTGAAAGTGCCGCCGGTGAGTTCGCCGACCAGCGCAGCGGCGGAATACCTGCGCAACCGCGCGAAGGACAATCCGAAAACTCCGCCAAAAAAGTAAAAAACGATCCGCCTCATGCGGCCCAAGCGGTGTTATTGACATCGCGCGGCGCGGCGTTATAAACAATGCTTCATTATGGCGACGAAACGATTGACCCAGCGCGTGTTGGTGCTCAACCGTTTGTGGCAGGCGGTGAACATCATTGGCGTGAAGCGCGCCTTCAGCCTGCTGATGATGGACCATGCGCAGGTCGTGCATCCGGAAGGCGAGGACATCGAGGTGATGAACGCCGAGGGCTGGATTGCGCATTCGATTGCCCATCCGCCGACCGATGACCGCGACTGCATTCACACGGTGAAATTGCGGCTGCGCTTGCCGTCGGTGATCTTGCTGCGCTACTACGACCGCGTGCCGGCGAAGGAAGTGAAGTTCAACCGGCAGAATCTTTTCGAGCGCGACGGCTACTGCTGCCAGTATTGCGCCAAAGTTTATCCGGCGAAGGAGCTGAACCTCGACCACGTCATCCCGCGCATGCACGGCGGGCGCACGTCGTGGGAAAACGTCGTCACGTCGTGCCTGCGGTGCAATTCGCGCAAGGCGAACCGGCTGCCGCACCAGGCGGGCATGCATTTGCTGAAGAAACCGGCCAAGCCGAAATGGCGGCCGTTTGCGTATGCCGTGAATTCGGCGGATCGCGTCGAGACGTGGGAGCCGTTCCTGGGCGAACTGATGGAGGAAACTTAGTTTCGGGTTTTGGGTTTCGGGCCGGACCACTGGAGGAAATTCCGCCGGGGAATTCATTCGTCGTCCGCGACGCCGTGCTGGAGGCGGGTTTCGGCGAGGTCGATGTCCCACTGGATGCGGCGCAAAACTTCGTCGCTGATGACGCGCTCGTTGCGCAGCTTGAGGATCACGGAGCGCTCGGTGTCGAGGGCTTCCTGCGTGAGCTTGACGTAATCGTCGGAGAACAGCCCGCCGGGGGCCGCTTCGGCAGCGGCATTGGCTTCGAGCTGGCGGATGCGGTCCTCGTATTCGAGCTTGAGGCGCTGGAGCGTGTCGGGCTCGACCTGGCGGGCGTGGCGGGCCTCGCAGATGCGCTTGAGCGCGGCGCGGTTGGCGTGCAGGCGCGCGGTGCGCTCCTCCTTGTCGGCGCCGTGGTCGTCCACGACATTGAGCCAGCGGATGATGGGCGCAAGCGAGAGGCCCTGGAGCACGAGCGTGCCGAAGATGACGCTGAAGGTGAGGAAGAAAATCATCTCGCGGTCGGGGAACAGGCCGCCGCCGGCAACGGTGAGCGGGAGCGCGAGCGCGACGGCGAGCGAGTCCACACCGCGCATGCCGGTCCAGCCGATGAGCAAGACTTCGCGCCAGGAGGCGGCGGGATATTTGTCGCGGATCTTTTTGCTGAGGGCGCGGGGGATATAGGTAAGCGCAAAGAGCCAGAGGAGGCGCACGGCGACCACGAGCACGAGCAGCAGCGCGCCGTAGCCAATCGCCGGGCCGAGCGCGCGGCCACCGAGCACGCGGACGGCGTCGGGCAGTTCGAGACCGATGAGGATGAAGACGAGGCCGTTGAGAATGAAGACGACCAGCTCCCACACCGGGAGGGCGCGCAGGCGCGTGCGCGGGCTGATGACTTGGGGGCTGCGCCAGCCGTTGTAGAGGCCGCAGACGACGACCGCCAGCACGCCGGAGACGCCGAGGCGCTCGGCGGCGAGGTAGGTGGCGAAGGGCGTGAGCAGCGAGAGCGTGATCTGCACCGACGGGTCGTCGAGGCGCCGCTGGATGTTGGTGGCGATGAAGCCCGCGAGCAGGCCGACGCCCACGCCGCCAACGCCGACGAGGACGAACTTCACGCTGGCGTCCATCAGCGAGAACGTGCCGGTGACAACCGCGGCGACGGCAAAGCGGTAGAGCACGAACGACGTGGTGTCGTTGACGAGGCTTTCGCCTTCGAGGATGGTGACGATGAGGCGCGGCACGCGCAGGCGCTGGGAGATGGCGGTGGCGGCGACGGCGTCCGAGGGCGAAATGATGGCGCCGAGGACAAAGCCGGCGCCGAGCGTGAGGCCCATGCAACTGTGCGCAAACCACGCAATGGCGACGGTGGTGAAGAGGACGAGACCGATGGCGAGCAGGAGAATCGGGCGCAGGCTGGCGGAGAAGTCGCGCCAGGAAGTGAGCAGCGCGGCGGGATAGAGCAGCGGCGGCAGGAAGAAGACGAAGACCAGCTCGGGGTTGAGTTCGATTTTCGGCAGGCCGGGCACGAAGCTGATGAGCAGCCCGCCGATAACGAGCAGCACGGGGTCGGGCAGGCCGAGCTTGCGCGAGAGGAGCACGACCAGCACCATCGCCAGCAGCAGGAACATGATGAGCGTCACCGCCGCGACCGGCGAGCCGAGCGCGGCGGGCGGCGGTGGTGAGTCAGCCGCCGCGGCGGCGAAGGCAACAGGGATTCCGGCGAAGAGCATGAGAGCGAGCAGCAGGATTATGGCCGGAATGGGGGGCGGTTTCGAGATTGGAGTTTCGGGTTTCGAGTTATTGAACCACGGAGAGTGCAGCGGACACGGGGGACAGTGCGAAGGGGTCGAGGGCGCAGGGCGAAGGGTGAAACACAGATGACACGGAGGATTGAGGTAGGGCCGGACCTCCGGGCCGGCCTAGGCGGTTTCGAGATTGAACCACGGAGGGCGCGGAGGACACGGAGGCAGGCCCCTGGCACGATTAGGTGCGAATAGGCGCGATTTGCCTGGATTTGGTCGGATTAGCTTGGATTGGGCCGGACTTGGCGACTGGCGCTGAGGAGTTGAGGGGCTGAGGCGCTGAGGCACTAAGGCACTGAGAAAGAACCGCAAGGCGTGCGGCGGGCCGAGGGTAGCGCGCCGATGTGTAAGGCGTTTGCAAAACCCCTATACCCCTCTCTCCATGCTCCCAGTTCCCTGCTGACCTTGCCTATTATAACTGAAAATTTGCGACCGTGGTAGTGATGCGTTGGATAGATTGGATGGGTTGGATTGCCTTATCTATATCGCGAAGATATATTGTTAACAAATACTGCTGAAAACTCCTCTTGTCACCTAGGCGAAAGTTATATAGAGCAGTGCAACAGCGCCTTGCCCTTTCCGCGCAAGACATAAAGATGCTATAAATCAATGAGTTGGAAAATCTCCAGTCAAGTTCTCGAACTCCGATACCCTCCTACGTTTGTGGTTTGGGATAATGTTGGCGCGATCTCAATGGGATTAAAGATCGGCTCTGTACCCCTCCAAGTAGTTAAGGCAGGCGCTCAAACCGTCACCCTGAAAACCGAAAATGAAGCAAATGCATTTTCATTTCAAGTAGATAGCACACGCATTGAGGAGAATACGGAACATTTTCCCGAATTCGGCTTTCAGGAAGTTTGCGAAAACGCAATCAAAGTACTTTTGTCACATGTAAAAATACCTGTTTTATCTCGCGTCGGGCATCGAATTTTCTTCAGAAAAGAATTCAATAGCCTTGATCAAAGTAAAATTGAATTAAATAAATTCCTTAACGCATGGATTGACCCTGGGAAATTGCTATCCAAGCCTGATGGCCCGCTTGCCTCTTGTGAAGTTGATGGCGTGCACTTCGCTTTTTCAAATCAAGACTTTGGATTACATCTAAAAATCCGGCATCTTTCGATCCAATTTAACGCCAACCCTGAATTTAAACCTTATCTAAAGGATTCATTTAAACCCGAACGCTATTATGTTGAATATGACATAGATCTATTCACGAAAAAAGCGATGGATATAAATAGTTTTTTGCCAAATGAATATATTCGAGGCAATTTAAAATATATACATGATAAAATCCTCCCTGGAGCATGAGCAGCCACTCCATAGATGACTTCAGCGTAACCCACGTCAGCCAAATATTGGAGACGCGAAAAGGGGAGATATTGTCTCACGTCAAAGACGATCTTGAAAAGTCCATCAAAGAACAATCTGCCCTAACCATAGAAGATTCCACCAAAATTCAGATATACGCCGTTACAAAAAAGGAAGGGTCAAGTTCTGACGTTAAAGAAATTGGGGCGTTTTCGCTTCGCCAGCTCTATGCCTACGCAAATACTCCACGACTGGATTTCTGGAGCAACATTCACGTGATTATTGAGAATTTTGAAAAACTAAAACTTTCTTTAATCGAAAAGGATGCCGCAAGTTCATCAAATCTCGAAAATGTCATTTGGCGAACTATTTTAGATCTAAAAACGTATCTGTCACTGACACCACAACATTCTGAAGTTGTCGCCACCCTGCTCCTCATTCGCACCTCGTATGCAAAAGCCCCACTTACGCAAGGACAGGTTGAAGGAGCGCTAAAGGCGTTTTACCTACTGTCAAGGAACCTTGCCCTAACTGAGGAAAAATTGGATTTGTTCTATGACATCCTTGATGAGCATGGCTTTGATTTAAATACCCCCCTGTCTTTGATTGATAATGAATAGTTATTTCCTAGATACTACCGTGGTAGTAAAATTATGTTTTGGATCAAGACGCATTATTGAAATAATAAGCTCACAAATTGACGTCAGTAATTCGCGAATTTCTCGGTATGTATATTTTGAATATTGCAGAGGATATCTTCGAAACATAATCAATCTCCATAATCGCTGTTCAAGTTTAAATACATTCTCCGAAGTCATCCATTATGTCAGGAATAGCTATTTGGCGAGTCATCGACAAGGCAGTCACCTTGAAGCCATCGAAAAATTTTTCGCCGAAAATGGCAATGCTGGTGCATTTACCCAAGAAGAATTGTTGCTATTCTTTAAGGGTTGGCTCAAGAGAGAAATTCGACGCGGTCATACACGAGTTAAACGCTACTTCCCTGTTCACAACAATGCGGTGGGATGCAAGGCAAACGTCCCAGACCCCGAGCTTAACGATGATCAATACTTACACGACCTCAAAACCGACAGGTGTGGATTTTATCGCGAATGTGGCCTAAAAAAATATATCGCCGAACATGTCAGCGATTTCATCAACTTACGAGAGGTTCTCCTAAAAGTCAAACCAGCAGATTCAGAGACAAAAAAGCGTATCCAGTCCCTGAAGAAGCTTTACCGTATTCGCGACAGAGACTTCTCAAGAAGCGACTGCTTTCGATGCGGTGACGCCCTCATCGCACATGAATGCAGTGATAAAGAGTTTTTGGCCACAACCAACGCAAAACACTTTAAGGATATTTGCCATTCATTCACAAAACCCTTGCTAACAGTCAATCTCAATCTGGCCTCAAAGCCCGAATCAGCTTAAACACAGAAAAATACTCGTTAAAATCCCGGGCGCTTTGCTGCCTAGTGCTTGGTGGTGAATTCTATCATTCGGGGAATTGCTTGCCTGCGGAGAGGTTGCAGCACTAGGTAAGGGCTAACCAATGGGCAGCTCATTGAGGGGGGAGTGTGTTTTAAGGAGAAACGGCTAGGCGCGCCGGGGACGTCGCGCCCTACCTCGGAAATTATTCCGGCAGGTTTTTGCCTGCGGAGAGGTTTTTGTACCAAGTCAGGGCGAGCAGGGGCCAGGCCCATTGGTAGGAGGTGTATTTGAGGTAGAAGATGCGGGGGAAGCCGGTGCCGGTGAACCAGGGGTAGTGCCAGGAGCCGTCGGGTTGCTGGGTGGAGAGGAGGTATTGGATGCCGGTTTCGATGGAGGGGCGGGCAAGCGCCGGGTTCTTCGTTCCTGGTGCTTGGTGCTTAGTTAAAGATTGAGCATCCGGTGCGCAGCAGGCGAGGAGGCCGAGGAGGGCCCAGGAGGTTTGGGAGGCGGTGGAGGGGTGGGATAAGTTTTTAGTTCCTGGTTCCTGGTTCCTGGTTCTTGGTTCTTGGTTTCTGGTTCCTGGTGCTTGGTGCTTGGTTTCGGAGGACGGCACGGAGGTCGTCCCTCCAGCGAGGGGGCCGTAGTGGGGGAGTTCGCCGGTGGGGCCGGCGGGTTTGACATCAAAGAAGGGGGCGCCGTGGCCGCGGGTTTGATGGTCGTGGTAGGTCCAGCAGGATTCGCCCCAGCCGCCGTCGGGATTTTGGACGGACTCGAGCCAGGCGCGGGCGCGCTGGACGCGGGGCTGGGTCATGTCCTCGCCGAGGAGAGCGAGGCCGCGGAGGACGTGCGAGGTGCCGTAAATGTAATTGACGCCCCAGCGGCCGAACCAGGAGCCGTCGGGTTCCTGGGTGCGCCAGACGAAGGCGAGCGCGCGCTGGACGACGGGGTCGGCGCGGGTGTAGCCCATTTTGGCGAGGGTCTCGAGGGCGCGGCCGGTGATGTCGCTGCACGGGGGGTCGAGGATGGCGTTGTGGTCGGCGAAGGGGACTTGCTCGAGCCAGGGAGTGGTGAGGTCGCGGTCGAAGGCGGCGAACCCGCCTTCCTGGCACTGGAAGGCGCGGCACCAGGCGATGGCGCGCTGGATGGCGGCGGCGCGGCGGGGTTCGTCGGTGGCCTTGAGCACGCGGAGGGCGAGGACGACCTGGAAGGTGTCGTCGACGTCGGGGTAAAAGTCGTTGTTGAACTCGAAGGCCCAGCCGGTGGCCTCGGGGAAGGAGACGTTTTCGGCCCAGTCGCCCTTGATTTTGATTTCGCGGTCGAGGAGCCAGTCGGCGACTTTTTGGAGGCGCGGGTCGGCGGCGG
>DASZWY010000094.1:0-3485 GCA_035546135.1 Opitutales bacterium | reverse complement strand
GCATTACCCGCGCGACCTCGCCCGCCTGGCTGCGCAGATTGACGGCTACGCGCCGCTTATCGAAAAGGCCACCGCCAACGCCGCGCGCCTCGCGCAATTTTTGGAGAAACATCCCGCCGTGCGCTCCGTGCACTGGTCGGGTGAGGCCCGCACCCGCGCGAATTTCCAGCGTCTGGCCCGCGTGCCCGGGCGCAATGGCAGCGTCTTCAGCTTTGTCCCGCGCCATGGACTCGCGCGTTTTTACGACCGCGTGAAAATCGTCAAGGGCCCCAGCTTCGGCGTGAACTTCACCCTGCTGTGCCCGTTCATGTATCTGGCGCACTACGATTTGGTCAGCACGCCCGAAGGCCGCGCCCAACTTGCCAAGCTGGGGCTCGACCCCGAACTCGTGCGCGTGTCCGTCGGCGCGGAACCCTACGAACAAATCGAGGCCGCCTTCGCCGAGGCGCTGGCCTAAATCTTGAAGGAGGGCCGATCCCCCGCGAGGCGGTTTCTGGGTAGGGCGGGGCCTCCGGACCCGCCGTCTTACTTCACCCCGGCCAACGTCAACGCCCGGGCCAAATCGGTTTCGACCGGGATGATGGCGTCAATCTTCGCCAGTTGCAGCACTTGCAGCACTTCCGGCGACGGATTCAGCAAGACCAGCTTGTTGCCTTTGCCGGAAACCGCGCGCGCCGTCGTCAGCAGCACCCGCAATCCGAGCGAGGCCAAATAACTGGTCTGCGACAAATCCACCACCGCCGGCTTGCCGCGCGCGGCCAGCAGCGTGGTGAACTTCATTTCAATTTGCTGCACGCCCGCCAGATCGAGCCGGCCGACGAGGGCAACGTGGGTGGCCGAATCGTCGGCGCGAATGGTTTGGAGTTCCATGGTAAGGGTTACGGTTGCCGGGATTTAATCACCCCGCCGTTACAATCCAACCCTGAAATATTGCGCGCGTGTTACAAATTGGCAACGGGCTTCAGAGCAATGGCCCGAGCAAATGCGCGAAATCCTGCATCCGGCGGCGGCTCGCCCCGGCCCCGGCATGGCCCGAGTCGATATACGTCACGCAATCCGCGCACATGCGTTCAGTCCAGGCCGCCAGTTCCTGAACCGGCTGCGGGGTGTAAAGAAACACGCCGACTTCAAAATTCACGAACAGGCTGCGGTAGTCCAGATTCGCCGAACCGATGACGGCCACTTCGTTGTCCATGATGACGAGCTTCGCGTGCATCATCTTGGGCCGGTAGAGCAGCACCTCGACCCCGGCGTCATGCAACTGGCGCAGGTAATAATGTCGCGCGAAATCTGCCAGCAAGTGATTGGAGTTTTCCGGCAAAATAATGCGCACGCGCCGTCCCAGGTGCCCTTGCACGATGAGCGAGCGGAACAGCACCTCGTCCGGCACAAAATACGGCGTCACGATGGTGAGTTCGCGCCGGCACTGCTGCACCATGATGAGCAGGCGCTCCCACAGCGGGTCGTCCTCGGCGTCCGGCCCGCTGGTCACGACTTCCATCGTCTCGGCGCCCCGCGGCGGGGGGGTGTAGGCCAGCAATTCGCGAAAATCCCGCGGCGAGTCCCGCGTGGCAAAGCACCAGTCGCTCACGAAATTGCGGTTGAAGGCGGCGGCGACCGGCCCTTCGATTTGCGCCCCGAAATCGTAAAACAGCGTGGGCGCATCGCGCGAGGCAATGAACCGGTGGTCAATGTTCTGCCCGCCGACCAGCACGCGCTCGCGGTCGAACACGCCGAACTTGCGGTGGTTGCGCAGGTTGGCCGACCATTTGGTTTGCAGCGGCAGCACCTTCATGAAGCGCCCCACCCGGCCGCCGGCCCGGCGAATCGGCTCCACAAAATGGCCCGTGGCCCCAAAACTGCCCAGCGCGTCGAGCAACAGCTTGACCTCGATGCCGTCGCGCGCCCGTTGCGCCAGGTCCGCGACGATTTCCTGCGCCGGTTCGTCGCGGCCCAAGATGAAGGTCTGCAAGTGAATGGATTTTTCCGCCCGGGCGATTTCGCGGCGCAGGGCGCGATAGGCCTCCACGCCGTCGCCAAACAATTGAAACGTGTTGTCCCCGTATCTTCGCCGCGGCGACATCAGCTTGCCCGCCAGCGGCGGCGAAGTCACGTCCATGCCCGCGGCCAACTCGGCGGCAAAGGCGTTGACTTCGCGCTTGACCTTCACGAGGTGCCGCACCTTGCGTCCGCCGAAAATGAAATACAGCGGCACCCCCAGCCACGGCACGAAGAAAATCACCAGGCCCCAGGCGAAAATGTTGCTCGGGTTGCGTTTTTCCAGCGTCAGCCGCGCCACCACCAGCAGCGCCAGCACAAAGCCGATGAAGATGCGCAAATGCTGCCCCAGCAGGTCGTCCACGAAATTCCACACATAATGCACCTGCTCGACCGACTTGGTCAGCAAGTGCGCCGGGCCGTGTGCCGCGGCCAGAAATTCGAAGCCCGCAGGCAAGAGCATCATCACGCGTGATTCTCCATCATCTGCCGGGTCTTGAACAGTCTGAATCTTGGGACATTCGTTATTTGACTGCCAAAGCCGGACGCTTCTCCTAGATTGGCTGCCATGGCGATTCCCCCGGAAAAATTGAAGGAGCTCCTGCACGCTGAGGCAGTGCGGCTGGGGTTCGCCGCGTTCGGCGTGGCTGGGACGGAGGCGCCCTTGCGCCGTGCGTATTTCGAGCAATGGCTGGCCGACGGCCGGCACGGCGGCATGACCTGGCTCGAGCGCAATAACGACCGCCGCCTCGCCCCGAAAAAATTGCTCGCCACCCCCGCCGCCGAACCGCGCGCCCGCAGCCTCGTTTTCGTCGGCATGAATTATTTTCAAACCGAGCCGCCCCGCCGCTACCGCATCGCCAAATACGCCCTCGGCCGCGACTACCATAACCTCATGGTCAAGCGCCTGCGCAAGCTTGCCGCCCTCCTGCGCACGCACGGCGGCGAAGCCCGCACCTGGGTGGACACCGGCCCCGTCTTGGAAAAACCGCTCGCCGCCCAAGCCGGTCTCGGCTGGCAGGGCAAGAACACTCTCCTCATCCACCCCAAGCTCGGCACCTGGCTTTTGCTCGGCGTCATTGCCACCGACCTCGAACTGCCGCCCGACCATGCCGGACGCGACCACTGCGGCGCCTGCACCGCCTGCCTCGACGCCTGCCCGACTCGCGCCATCACCGCCACCGTCACCAACGCCGAGGGCGCCAGCGTTCCCGACACCCTGACGTGGACCGCCACGTCCGGCACCATCACCCCGTCCGCCGACACCCTCTCGGCGACCCTCGACAACGCCGCCGTCGGCACCGTCACCGTCACCGCGACCGACACCACGGGCCTGACCGCCTCGGTCGAGTTCGAGATCGTCGACTCCACCCCCGCCGCGATCAGCCTGACGGTCGCCTGATGGGCTTCCCGGTGGCACGCATCGCCAAGAAAGAACCCCGCCTGCGCATCGAATCCCGCGGCGAAGGCCAGACTGGCGGTCGTGT
>DASZWY010000093.1:0-16336 GCA_035546135.1 Opitutales bacterium | reverse complement strand
ATGAAAAAGTCGACCCCGCCGCTGCCGTTGGCTTTCCAGGCCGGATATGCATAATGCCTGGCGTCGGGACTGAAGGAGACAAAGTCCGCGCCAATTCGCGTAAACGTCGGATCCGGCTTTCCGTTGACGATGAGACCGTTTTGACTGCGGTCGACCACGCCATAGGCAAACCGCGTGGCATCCGGAGTGCGGGTGAGTGAAAACACCCGGCCATGGGTTGGCTGTTCGACGCCATCAATGACCGCAAACTGCAATGCGGGGCGGGGCGGGCTGGTGATTGGGCCGCGCGCAGTTGCCGCGGGCGCCGCCGGAGGCGCGGCTTTGCTGGCGAGATAAGCCAGATGCTCGCCGTCGGCGCTGAACGTCAGCGTGTCCACATTCGTGTATTCTGCCTGCGCCTTGCCATCGAGCACCACCTGGTATTTATTTTCTTCGGGATTCAAAATGTAGGCCGCGTGCTTGCCGCTCTTGCTGAAAAGCAACCCGCTGAGGACCGCAGCTTTTGGCCCGGCTTGGCCATCCACCACCGCAAACGCCTGGCCGCCGTCCTTGGCGATGAATCCATAATGCTTGCCATCCGCGCTGAAGACCGCGCCGTGCAAAAACTTGTCCTTCGGCATCCCCACTGCTTCCTGAATTTCATCATACATTGCGCCCGCGCCGCCATTCACCATGGCCTGCCATTTGTCGCCGGTTTTCTTGAAGGTGACTTCGAGCGAGCCATCCGGGCTGTATTGCGGCGCGGCAATTCCCTCGGCGGTGCGGTCGACGCCGTCCACCATCACATACGTCACCCCGTTCTCCATGGCTGTGTAGACAAAATGTTTGCTGTCCGGGCTGAAATACATCTCCTCCCATGCGCTCGGGGTAATCGGCCACGGTAGCTTGGTAGGGGTCTTGTCCAGAACATACTGCCATTGGTCCGTGGGGGTGATTTCCAGCAGCAGCGATTGCTTTCCATTGGGGCTGAACCCGAGAATGGACATCTGGGCGTTCACCGCGCCAACCAGGGCCTTCGGAGCAATTGGGACGGGCTGGCCATCAAGCAATATCAAAAACTGCGAGCCGCCCACCGCCTCCATTAGCCGGCAGCCTTGGCTGGTCTCCAGCCAGCCCAGCGTGATTTGCGTCGGTGGCTGGCCTGCGCCCGGCCCGGTCATGATCACCGCGTTACGCTGAATCGGTGAATTCACAAACGGCGTGGGCACGCCGTCAAACGGGGCAAACTCACCCAGTTTGGTTTCCTGCTGCGGCCATTGGGCGGTCGCCTCGGCCGAGGCCGCGACCGTCAAGGTTGTCGCCAGCAGCAATGCCGCCGCGCGCAGCAGGGTAAGCGTGGACATCAGCTTTAGAACCGCCAGCCCGGCATTTGGTTGCATGTTTCGATATCCGTCGGCCATGCCCGGTATTTATCGACCCGTCCTCACGGCTCGACATAATACTTGGTCAGCTCGCCGATCAGGTAGTCCTTCGCCTCGCGCACGGTGTCGCAAATCTTGAACAGCCCGATGTCCTGCTCATCCACCACGCCCCAGTCGAGCATGTGGTCCCAGTTGATGAGCGGCTGCCAAAACTCCGAGCCAAACAGCACCACCGGCACGTATTTTTTCGTTTTGCGCGTCTGGATGAGTGTCAGCATCTCGAACAATTCGTCCATCGTGCCGAAGCCGCCGGGAAAGGCGATGAGCGCCTTGGCCAGATAAAAGAACCAGTATTTGCGCACGAAAAAGTAATGGAACTCGAACGACAATTCCGGCGTGCAATACGGGTTCATCGACTGCTCGTGCGGCAGGCTGATGCCGAGGCCGAGGCTCGGGCCGCCCGCTTCTTTTGCCCCGCGGTTCGCCGCCTCCATGATGCCCGGCCCGCCGCCGGTGCAGATGGGAAAGCGCTTTGCCGGGTCGGGAATGGACTGCGACCACTGCGTCAACTCGCGCGCGAGTTCGCGCGCCCGCTCGTAATACGGCGCGGTTGCCACCAACTTGCGCGCGCGGTCGAGTTTGGTCTTCTGTTCGCGCGAAATCGCGGGCTTCAGCCGGATTTCCGCCTCGAGCGCCGCGAGTTCCTGCTGTGCGACATCCACCGGCTTGAGCCGTGCCGAGCCGAAAAAGACGAGCGTGTTCTCGATATGCTGCCGGCGCAGACGGCCATTCGGCTCCGTCATCTCGCAAATCACGCGCACCAGCCGGCCTTCGGGGCTGGTGAGAAATGCCGGGTTGTCGTACGCCTTCAACGGCCAGCCCTTGGGCGGCGCTTCGGCAGGCAGGTGGACTTCTTCAGACATGGTTGGGGAGATTGGCAGCGAGGGGGAAGCCGCGATTATGGCGGAGCCGCGCCAAGAGTCCATCCCTGGGTTACAACACCTCGTTCAGCGCCGTCAGCGTGCGCTCGGTGGCGCCGAGGTTGGCGGCGTGCCAGGCGCGGGCGGCGGCGCCCATTTTGGCGCGGCGGGCGGGGTCGCGCAGCAGCCCCACCAGGGCCACGTGCGCCGCGGTCGCGCCATCCACGCGCAACGCCGCGCCGGCTTCCTCGAGGCCGCGGCAGGCGTCTTTGAAATTGCTCATGCGCGGTCCATAAACCAGCGGCAATCCCGCGGCGGCGGCTTCAATCGGCGTTTGCCCGCCCTGATGCGGCGGCAGGCTCTTGCCGATGAAGGCGACATCAGCCGCCTGGGTCAGCCGCGCGAGTTCGCCCGTGGTGTCGCCGAGGTAAATTTTCACCGGCTGCGGCGCGCGCGGCGATTGCGCGCGCGCGTGCCAGGGCAGCGGTTGCCGCTCGAGCAAGGCGACGATTTCATTGCGCCGCTCCGCATGGCGCGGCACCAGCAACAGTCGCGCATCCACCCCCGCGGCAATCGCCGCCTGCAGCACCCCGAGCAGCACGACTTCCTCGCCGACCCAGGTTGAGGAACCGAGCAGAATGACGGGCGCTTTCGCTGCCGGAGCAAAGCCGAGTTCCGCGCGCAAGGCCGCAATTTCTCCTTCGCTTAATTTTTTCGGCGCGGCGTCGAACTTGATGCTGCCGGTCAGGCGCAGGCGCGCCGCGTCCGCGCCCAGGGCGCGAAAGCGTTCCTCATCGGGCCGGCTCGCGCACAAAATCCGCCGCAATTGCCCAAGCAGCCATTGGGCGATGCCGCGCAATTTTTTATAGCGCGCAAACGAGCGGTCCGACATGCGCGCATTGATGAGCACGACCGGCACGCCGCGCGCTTGCGCCTGGCGCAGATGCTCGGGCCACAACTCGGCCTCCATCAGCACGGCGGCATCCGGCTCGAGCCGGCGCCACGCGTTGCGGCTGAACGGCCAGAAATCGAGCGGGAAAATGCCGACCTTGAGCACGCGGCCCGCAAATTTTTCGCGCAAGATGCGGTAGCCCGTGCTGGTCGTCGTGGTCAGCACGACCTCGGTGTTGGGCCGCTCGTGCAGGCGTTCCAACAGCGGCCCCAGCGCATTGGCCTCGCCCACGCTCACCGCCTGAATCCAGAGGCGCTTGACCCCCGGGCGCTTGGGCGGCGGGCGGTCGATCAGCCCGAAGCGGTGGTGAAAGTCGTGCCGGTAGCCGCCGCGCCGCCACATCCGCCACGCATAATAGGGCAGCAGAACGAGCAGCGCCGGAAGGAACAAAATTCGGTAAATCCAGATCATTTAATAATGTAACCCATGGCCCTGCCGTTAGGGTTGCCCTTGGGCGGGAAATGGGCTAAAGCAACGGGTTTTGGGCCAAAACGCAACCCTGCATGAAATCACCCCGCGCATTCCTTTTGCTTTTGGCGTGGCTCGTCATTCGGCCCGTCCAGCCCGCGCCCGCGTCGGATTTGCCGCCCGCCGCGCCGACGCCCGCCCAGCCCTGGCCGCAGGCCAACAGCGACATCGCGCCCGATCCCGCCGCGGTTTACGGCACGCTGCCCAACGGCCTGCGCTACATCATTGTTCCAAACAAGGAGCCGCCCGGCCGCCTCAGCTTGCGCCTGCGCGTCAACGCCGGCTCATTCATGGAAACGGACGACCAGCAGGGCCTCGCGCACTTCACCGAGCACATGGCCTTCAACGGCTCGAAACATTTTCCGCCCGGCGAAATGGTCGGCGTCTTCCAGCTTCTCGGCATGGGCTTCGGCGCCGACACCAACGCCAACACTGCCTTCACGCGCACGCTTTACATGCTGGAGTTGCCGGACCTCAACGACAAGACCGTGCGCGAAAGCCTCCAGCTTTTTCGCGACGACGCCGATGGCCTGCTGCTCGAGCCTGCCGAAATCGACCGCGAGCGCGGCGTCATCCTTTCCGAAAAGCGCGACCGCGACACCGTGGACTACCGCCAGTTCGTCGCCAGTTGGAATTTTTATTTTCCCAATGCCTTGTTGCCGAAACGCTTTCCCATCGGCCAGGAAAGCGTCGTCCGCAATGCGCAGCGCGACCGCTTCGACGCCTTTTACGCCAAGTGGTACACGCCGGCGCGCTTGACGCTCATCGCCGTCGGTGACGTCAAGCCGGAGGAATTCGTGAAGCTCATCCACGAATATTTCGACGACCTCGCCCCGCGCGCCGAATCGCCCGACCCTGCCCTCGGCCAATTCGGCTCGCCGGGCTTTCAGGCCCTGCTCAACCACGAGACCGAGGCGCCGGCGGTCTCCATCACCCTTGCGACCATCGCGCCCTTCGACCTCGGGCCGGACAATGCCGCCCGCCGCGCCAAAGCGCTGCAACTCGACGCCGCGAATCTCATCCTCACCCGCCGCTTTGAGCGCATCGCCCGCCAGCCCAACTCGCCGATTATCGAAGGCGAGGCCGACAGCGACACCAGTTTCGACGCGTATGAAATGTCCGCCATCGCCGCGACCTGCCAGCCGGCGCAGTGGCGCGCCGCCCTCGACACCGTCGAGCAGGAGCTGCGGCGCGCGCTGACTTACGGGTTCACCACCGCCGAGGTCAACGAAGTCCGCGCCACCATCCACAACGCCCTCGAGCGCCAAGCCCAGGAAATGCCCACGCTCAAATCGCGCCAAATCGCGGGCGAAATTGCGCAGTCGCTCGACGACAATGAGGTTTACACCAACCACGCGCAGGATTTGGAACTCGCCCAGCCCGTGCTCGCGGCGTTGACGCCCGAGCAGTGCCTCGCGGCGCTCAAGGAGGCCTGGGGCCGTTCCGGCCGCCGCCTCTTTGTCTCCGGCAATCTCGATTTGCCCGACGCCCCCGCCACGCTCACCAGCGCCTACAACCAAAGCGCCGCCATCGCCGTGGCCAAGCCGGAGGACAAAGTGGACACCACCTTCCCCTACACCAGCACCGGCGAGCCCGGCACCGTCGTCGAGCGCCACGAGACCGCCGACCTCGGCATCACGCAACTGCGCTTCGCCAACAACGTGCGTGTGAATTTGAAGCGCACGGATTTCGAAAAGGACAAAATTTACCTCCTCGTGCAATTCGGCGGCGGCCTGCTCGATTTGCCGGCCGGCAAGCCCGGGCTGGCGCTCGTTGCCGATCACGTCTTCACCGAGGGCGGCCTGGGCAAGCTTAGCGCGGAAGAATTGGTGCGCGTGCTCGCCGGCAAGAACGTCGGCGCGTCGCTCTCCACCGGCGAGGAGTTTTTCGAACTGGGCGGCGCCACCACTCCGCGCGATTTCTGGCTCGAGCTTGAACTGCTCAAAGCCTACCTGACCGACCCGGGCTACCGGCCCGAGGCGCTCGCCATGGCGCGCCGCGCGGTGCCCGCGCTCTATAATCAGTTGCGGCAGGACGTCGAGGCGCCGCTCGCCAACGAAATCCCGCGCTTCCTCGCCGGCGGCGATTTCCGCTTCGGCTACCCCAGCGAGGCCGAGACCATGGCCGTGACCTTGGACGACCTGCGCGCGTGGCTCGCCCCGGCACTCAAAGACAGTTATCTGGAAATTTCCATCGTCGGCGATTTTGACCCCGCCGCCGCGGAGTCCGCGCTCGCCGCGACGTTCGGCGCGCTCCCGGCCCGTGCGCTCAAGCGCCCCGACTATGGCGACAGGCTCAAGGTCAAGTTCCCCGCCGCGGCCGAGGGCGAGGTCAAGGATTTCACCGTTTCCTCCGCCATCCCCAAGGCCGAGGCGCTGGCCTACTGGCCCACCGAGGACGAGTCCGACATCCAGCACGTGCGCGTGCTCGGCGTGCTCACGGCCATTTTCAGCGACCGCCTGCGCGTCGAAGTGCGCCAGAAACTCGGCCAGGCCTACAGCCCGGAGGTTTCCAATTTTTCCAGCGAAATTTATCCCGGCTACGGCTACGCGACGGCGCTCATCACCGCCGATCCGAAGCTGGCTCCCAGCCTCGCCGACCAGGCCCGCGCCATTGGCGACGACCTTGCGAAAAACGGCGTCACCCAGGAGGAGTTTGACCGCGCGGTCGCGCCGCTGCGCACGCAGTTGGTGGAATACCGCCGCCGCAACGCGTATTGGCTGCAACGCGTGCTGGCGGGTTCGCAAATCCACCCGCAGCAATTCGACTGGGCGCGCACCTTGCCGACGGCCTACGACGAAATCACGCCCGCGCAAGTGAGCGCGGCCGCGAAGGAATACTTCAGCGCCGACCACGCCGTGCGCGTGCTCGTGCGGCCCGTGGCGCCCCCCGCCGCCGCTCCCTCCACCAGCACCGCTCCGCCTCCCGCCGCGCCATGAAAATCATTGTCGCCGACGACCAGAACATCAACCGCAGCCTCCTGCGCACGTTGCTCGAGGCCGAGGGCCATCACGTCATCGAGGCGCAGGACGGCGACGAGGCGCTCGCCGCCATCCGCAAGATGGACGAGCCATTTGTCGGGCTGATTGACTGGGAAATGCCCGGCATGGAAGGCCCGGAAGTCTGCCGCCAGGCGCGCGCCATCGCCCATGCCCCGCCGATGTTCCTGTTTCTCGTCACCGTCCGCGACCGCAAGGAGGACATCGTCACCGGCCTGCGCGCGGGCGCGAACGATTACGTCACCAAGCCTTTTCACAAGGAGGAGATGATTGCCCGCGTGCGCATCGGGGTGCAGATGGCCGCCCTCCAGCAGGATTTGCTCGAGCGCGTGCGCGAACTCAGCGAGGCCCTGGCGCGCGTCAAGACACTGAGCGGACTGCTGCCCATTTGCGGCTTCTGCAAAAAAATCCGCAACGACCGCGACTACTGGCAGCAGGTGGACGATTACATTTCCAACCACGCCGACGTGAAATTCAGCCACAGCGTCTGCCCGGAATGCTACGAAAGCATCCTCAAGCCGCAGCTCGAGGAGATGAAGCGGCAGCAGAAAAATTCCCGCGGTTGACGCGGGCCGCGCGCTGCACCGCCGCAAAAATCATCCGCCATGAAAATCGCGATTGTCGGCGCCGGCGCCGTGGGCGGCTACTACGGGGCGCGCCTGGCCCGCGCGGGCGAGGAGGTGCATTTTCTTTTGCGCGCCGATTATGCCGCCGTGCATGAACGCGGCTGGCGCGTCACCGATGAGGATGGGACGTGGACGCTCGCCCCGGCGCACGCGCATGACCGCCCCGAAACCATCGGCGCTTGTGACTGCGTCATCGTCGCCGCCAAGACCACGGCCAATCCTTCGCTGCCCCCGTTGGTGCGCCCCTTGCTGGGCGAAAACACGATTTTGCTCACGCTGCAAAACGGGCTGGGCAATGTGGAGTTTCACGCCGCGTATGCCGGCGCCTCCCGCATGCTCGGCGGTTTGGCGTTTGTGTGCCTCAACCGCGTCGCCCCGGGCGTCATCGAAAAATACATCCCCGGCAGCGTGCGCCTCGGTGAAATGTCCGGCCCCGCGCAGCCGCGCACCCGCGACCTGGCGGCGCGGTTCACGCGCGCCGGCGTGGATTGCGCGGCGATGGACTCGCTCGACCTCGCGTTGTGGCGCAAACTGGTGTGGAACGTGCCGTTCAACGGCCTCACCATTGCGGCGGGCGGGGTGACGACCGCTGTCGTGCTCGCGCGGCCGGAATTGCTGGCGCGGGCCAAACTGCTGATGGGCGAAGTGCGGGCGGGGGCCGCGGCGCTGGGCCTCGAAATTCCCGAATCCTTTTTGCACCGGCAAATCGAGGCCACTTACCCCATGGGCGCATACAAGCCCTCGAGCCTGGTGGATTTTCTCGCCGGCCGCGAAGTTGAGGTCGAGGCCATCTGGGGCGAGCCCGCGCGCCGCGCCCGCGCCGCCGGGGCCAAGGTGCCCCACCTCGAGGCGCTGTACGCGGAGCTAAGGCAAAAATGTCCCGCGGCCTAGTTCGGCTTCACCAACGTGAGATCCGCGCTTTCGAACACTAGGCTGTCGCCGCGGGCGTAATGCTGCACTTCGTAGCCGGAGGAGGAAAGCTCGCCGCCGTCGGGAGTCAGGCGCAGCGTTTCCACTTCGCTGAATTCCAGCACGGCCGACATTGAATCGAAAGTGCGCCAGATGAGTCCTTCCGGCGTGGACTGGGCGATGAAGCGCTGGCTGCTGTCGCCCTGGGTGATTTCGGAAAAGATGTGGCCGCTTTCCACCCAGGTGCGCGAGAGCGCCACGCTCGGCCCCGCCGGCAGGCTGTAGGTGATGGTGCAGGCGAGCACTTTGCGCCCGTTCTCCACCTTCAGGGTGTAGACCATTTCCGCAGGCGCCTGCAGCAGATGGCCCGTGGCGTTCGAATACCACCGCGCCGCGCCGCGCCACGTGCCCACGTAGTTGGACAACAGCGCCTGGAGTTGCGCCGGGGTGCGGCTCTCCTTGGGCAGCACCCCGGCGGGGCTGGCCAGCGGGCTTTTCGGCAGAAACAGGTAAGCGTCCAGTTGCGAGGTCGCGGGTGGCGGCCCGGTGGGCACCGGGGGCAGCGCGATTTGCGGCAGCACGGGCTTGGGTTCGCTCGCCGCCGCAGCGGCCTGCGCCAGCGCGCCGTTGGCCAAAACCAACGAAAGAAAAATTCCACAAAAGACCCCGCGCATATTTTTTGACCATGCCGGTTCCGCGCCGCTTTGGCAAGCTTGGCGGCGATGCTCAACCCGCGCCGAGTTCGCGCGCGGCGGCGAGCTTGAGCGCGCCGAGCAGCATGTCCAGCTCCTGCGGGGCGGGGCCTTCGACCAGCAGGCGCAGTTTCTTTTCCGTCCCCGAATAACGCGCGAGCACGCGCCCGCGGCCGTTGAGCGCCGCCTGCGCGCCGCGCAACGTCTCGCCGAACAGCGGCAGTTCCTCGAAAGGCGTCTTCACCCGCACGCGGAGGTTGGCCGTGCGTTGTGGGAGCAGGGGAATGTCCTTCCGCAGGTCGGACAATGGCCGCCCGGTGTCGCGCAGCACGCGCACGAGCCGCAGCGCCGCCAGCAGGCCGTCGCCGCAGCGCGAGATGTCGGTGAAGATGTAATGGCCGGAATTTTCCCCGCCAAACGAGGCCCCGAGCTCGAGCAATTTATGCAGCACCTGGCGGTCGCCCACCGGCACGCGTTCGACGCGCCCGCCCGCCGCCGCCAGCGCGCGGTCCAGGCCGAGGTTGCTTTGCACTGTCGCGACCACGAGATTTTGTTTGAGCGTGCCGCCGCGCAGCGCGTGCAGCGCCAGGATGCCGAGCAATTCGTCGCCGTCCACGAGCGCCCCGGTCTCGTCGCAGACGACGAGGCGGTCGCCATCGCCGTCGTGGGCGAGGCCGAGCCGCGCGCCGCTCGCGCGCACGAGCGCGGCGAGGTGCTCCGGGTGTTCGCTGCCGCTGTCCTCGTTGATGTGCGCACCATCCGGGTTGACGGCGCGGGCGCGCACGTCGGCGCCGAGCCGGCGGAAAACTTCCGGCGTGGTTGCGCAGGTGGCGCCGTGGCCGCAATCCATCGCGATGACCCAGCCCGCGAGGGAATGCGGCGGGAGCAAACGCATGCGCAGGAGCCGGTAGGACTCCAGCGCCTCGAAGGTCTCGAGCGCCGGCGGGCCCGCCGGCGGCTCGGGCGCTTGCACGCGGTCCACCCAGGTTTCGATTTCAATTTCCGTCGCCTCGTCGAGCTTGAGGCCGCTGCGGTCGAAAAACTTCACGCCGTTGTCTGCCGCCGGATTGTGCGACGCGGTGATCATGACGCCAAAATCCGCGCGATGGGCCAGCAGCGCCTCCGGCACCGCCGGCGTCGGCGTCACGCCCAGGTCGAGCACGCGGTGGCCGCTGGCGAGCAGCCCCTCGGCCAGCGCCGCGAGAATGGCCGGGCCGCTTTCACGCGGATCGCGCCCCATGACGATTTCCAGTCGCCGCCCGGGCGTGCGCACGGCGATGTGGCGTGCCAGCGCGTAACCAAGCCGGCGCAAAAAGGGCGGATCCAACGGCGGTTCGCCGAAGACGCCGCGAATGCCGTCGGTGCCAAAATAGCGGGGTTGCACGCTGGTCATGCTATAAAAACCCTCAACGGGTGGCAAACCTGGAAGGTCGGGATTGGGCCAGTTTTATCCCTCAGGCGCTAGCTCTTGACATCGCGGAAAAACGCCTGCGCGCGCTGCAGCCAGCGTTTCACCTCGCCGCCGGTGAGCAGGCGGCGCGCTTCGTCCACCCCCGCGCGCAAATGGCCCGTGCGGTTTGCGACCCACAACGCGGCGCCCGCGTTGAGGCACACCGTGTCGCGCAGGCCCGGCGGCGCGCGGTTCTCCAGCAGGTCTTCGAGTATCTGCACGTTGCGCCGGGCGTCGCCCCCCGCCAGCGCCGCCGGCTCGGCGGCGGACAGCCCGGCCTTGTCGGCCTCCAGCGCGACGGCGGGGCGTTCGCCGCCGGGAAATTCGCCCGTGGGCCCGCCGGAGGCTTGCGGCTGCAACGTCTGCGGATCGAGAAAGCGCAGCCCGCCGATGCCGGTCAGGAAATTTTTTCCGACCACGGACAATTCATCGAGGCCCTTCTCGCTGCCGGGCAATTGCCCGTGAACCACGAGGCCGCGCCGCACGCCGAGTTCCTCGAGGCTCGCCGCCAGCAGCGGGCTGAGGTTCCAGTCGAAAATGCCCGTAAGCTGGTGGACCGGGCGGCCGGGGTTGAGCAGCGGCCCGAGCAAATTGAAAATCGTGCGGCGGCGTTCGCCCGCGAGAAGCTTGCGCGCGGGCAGCACGTGCTGGAACGCGGGATGATAGGCCGGCGCGTAGAAAAAGGCGAAATTCAATTCCCGCAGCGAGGCGCGCCAGGTGGCCTCCGAGGCCTCGAGCGGAAAACCCAGCGCCTCCAGAAAATCCGCGCTGCCGCTGTGCGAGGTCTGCGCCCGGTTGCCGTGTTTGAGCACCGGAATCCGCGCCGCGGCGACGACGAAGGCCGCCGCCGTTGAGACGTTGAAGCTCCCCGAGTGGTCGCCCCCCGTGCCGCACACATCCACCGCGCGCCCCGCCCAGGCCTCGACGTGCGGGTCGCGGGCCAGCGAACGAAAAGTCTTGGCAAATTCCGCCAGCAGGCTCGACGTCCACAGTTCCTCGGACAGCGCGCGCAGGAAATCCGTCTTGACTGCGGTCTCGACGTCCGGCGATGCGAGGGCCAGCGCGGCGGCGGCGGACTCTAGCGCATGGCCGCGCTTGGCGTGCAGCCGCTCCAGCAGCGCGGTGAAGACCTTCGCGTCGGCGGAGGGAGTGGGGGAGCCCGAGGACATGCCGCCGTTATCGCGCCAGGACGGCGCTGGCACAAGTGGTTTTTTGTAAGGAACCGGCGTTCTGGGCGACTAATCTAATGAATATCCACCTTTCACCCCAGACTTTGGGCCGGCGCCCCCATAAATGGGCCGTTGCGCAAACGGGTCTTTCGGTGTAATAAATAATCCTCCCATGCTTCCTCCCCTCAAAGGCATCGCCGTTGTCGCCGCCACCGCCGCCGCGGTGGGGGCCGGCTGGTTTGGCCTCAACGCCGTCCAGCAATCCGTCAACCCCAGCGACACCACCACCGTCATGAAAAGCGCCAACACCACCGCCGCCGACTGCACGACCGGCGCGCTCTCCGCCTGCGGCCTGCCCTCCAATGTCGTCATCGACATGGCCAAGGCCAAAGTCCAGCACACCGACGCCGAATGGCGCAAGCTCCTCACGCCCGACCAATACAACGTCGCGCGTCAGCAAGGCACCGAGCCGCCGTTCCACAACGAATATTGGGACAACCATGAAGACGGCGTTTATTTCTCCGTCGGCAGCGACACGCCGCTCTTCGACAGCCGCGACAAGTTTGAAAGCGGCACGGGCTGGCCCAGCTTCACCAAGCCCATTGACCCCTCCTTTGTCGCCAAGACCACCGACACCAGCTACGGCATGGTGCGCGACGAAGTCCATTGCACGGTGGACGGCGACCACCTCGGCCACGTCTTCGACGACGGCCCGCCCGACAAAGGCGGCCTGCGCTACTGCATCAATTCCGCCGCGTTGAAATTCATGCCCCGCAAGCAATACGACGCCTGGGTCGCGGCGCATACGCCCAAGACGGATGCGCCACCTGCCCCCGTGACGAAAAAATAGCCGGTATCTGAAAAATATCCGATGGGTCGGCCCGTGTTTTTCGCATCGCTCTCCGGGGTCAAAGCCGTTTATGAATGACGGCTTATGGCTGATTCCGAACCAGAATCCCCGTCCAAGCCGCTGCCGCCACTCCCGCCCGAAAATCCTCCGGCTCGGCGCGAACCGGAGCATTTTCGCGGCTTGTTTGAAGGGCGTGAAAGTGACAATGAGCCGGAGACCAAGGGGCCGCAGCGCTGGTGGCGCCAGCGCAAAAAGCAGCGCTCGGAGATGGGCTTTTTCGAGCATCTCGAGGAACTGCGCATGACCATCATCAAGTGCGCCATGGCCGCCACGGTCGGCATGGCCATCACCAGCACGTTCTTCGTGAAATTTTTCAATCTCCTGCGTTACCCGCTGGACACCGCCATCGGCCAGAACACGGACAAGGTCCAGCTCATCAGCATCTCGCCGATGGGCGTCATTTCGATGGTCATCTCCGTTTCCGTTTACGGCGGCGTGTTGCTGGCGCTGCCCGTCATGGTTTATTTTGTGGTGCAATTTGTGGCCCCGGGGCTGACTTCGCGCGAGCGGGGGATGCTCCGCCCGGCGATGCTTTCGGCGATGGTGCTGTTTGTCCTGGGCGCGCTCGCCTGTTTCTTTGTTTTGTTGCCGGCGGGCTTGCGCGCGAATTTTTACGTCAGCGGCATCCTGGACATTCACAACGAAATCAACGTGCCGGAATATTACTCACTGGTGGTCTGGGCCACCCTGGGCGTGGGCCTTGCCTTTGAATTTCCGCTGATTCTGGTTATCTTGCAGGTACTCGGCATCGTCGAGCCCGCCACCCTGCGCCGCAGCCGCCGCTACGCCATCGTCATCATCGCAGTGGCGAGCGCCCTGCTCGCGCCGGCGCCCAGCGTGGACTCCATGCTGTTGACCATGGTGCCGATGATGCTGTTGTTTGAAGGCTCCATCGTCGTGGGCGCGTTGTTGCGCGGGCGCAAGCTGGCCGCCGACGCCCGCCGCGAAGCCGCCAACGCCGGCTAAATCCGCCGGCCATTTTGACCGTGACGCGCGTCCGCGCTCTGGCATAATGATTTCTTTCCCCATGAAATTTTGGCTTTCCGCGAGACATTCGCTGCTGGTTTTGGCGGCGGCGACCTTGGCTGCCTGCGTTCCGCCCAAGGCCACCGATGTGGCCAAGGTCGAATGGATGACCGACGGTGACAAGGCCATCAACGCCGCCCGCCAGCAGGGCAAGCCGCTCTTCATCGCTTTTGTCGGCTCGGACTGGAGCACGGCCAGCAAGGACGTGGAGAAGGACATTTTTAATACCCGCGCCTTCAAGGATTTTGCCGATGCCAACCTCGTGCTGTTGAAGGTGGAGTTCAGCCGGCAGCTCAGCCCCCAGCAGCAAACCGCGTACACGGAACTGGCCCGGGGGATGCAGGTGGATCGATTTCCGGTGTTTTTCCTGGCGGACCCGACGAATAACCAACCGGTCTTTCAGCGCTTCAATGGCTACGGTTCTGGCGGCCCCGGCGAATTTATCAGTCAGCTTGCGGCGTCCCTTGCCCAATATCGCGCGGCCCGGGCGGCCTACCAGGCCCAAGCCCAATCGCAAATGGCAGGGCAAGCGGCCGCCCCGCCGCCGACCATGGCGCCAAGCGCAGGAAGTTCCGGGCTGCCTTCGCCGGAAGAATTGTTGCAGCAAGTGCGCAGCCAGCCGCAAATGGCCCCCGGGGTATCGGTTCGCCCATCCTCGGCGGTTGCGCCCATTGGGATGCCTGCTAACCGGCCGCCGCAGAATCTTCCTCCCGGCATGCTGCCGGCGCCCAGCTCGCCTGCGCCCGGCCCCGCTTCGCCGGATGGGACGGACAAGCCGTTGATTGATCTCAAGTAGTGGCAAGCCGCCATGTTTTCCGCCCCGGGCGGAACAATCGTTCGCCTCGGCTGTTATTGAAAAACGCGCCGGAATGTTTCCTGCCGCCATCCCGTGCTTGTCATGAAAGCCACGTCCCTGTTTGTCGGTTCGCTGCTTTTGTTCGCGGGTGGGCTGGTGCGAGCGGGTGTTGTGGCGGATGGCCCGTCGCTTGAGCCCTCAAAGTCTGCAGGGGCTAAACCGGTAGCAGCCAGCCAGGGCAAAACCCCCGCCAAGACTTATCGTTTGCGCAACACCGATGTCATCAGCGCGGACATCGTGGATGACGCCCGCGCCAGCCGAGAATACAAACTCGGCCTCGATGGCACGGTCAAACCGATCTATCTTTCCCAGCCGGTGAAACTCGCGGGCCTGAGCGTCGCCGAGGCGGAAGCCGCCCTGAGTGCGGCCTACGTGGAGGAAAAGATATTCACCAGGCCGCAAGTCGCGGTGACCATCAAGGAATACGCCCCCCGGCAGATTTATTTTCTCGGCGAAGTCAACCATCCCGGTGCCATTCCCATCCCGCCGGAGAAAGAGCTGAGCCTGGTGGCCGCGTTCAGTCTCGCCGGCGGCAACACCCCGCGCGCGAAGCGCACCTGCACCATTACTCGGCTGCTCCCGGACGGCAAATCCACCGAGTTGAAGATGGATTTGCGCGCCGCCGTCGAGGACGCCAAAAAAGACATCATGCTGGAAGACGGCGACACGGTTTTCATCGGCCAGTCGCTGTTGGACAACGAGTGGTACTGAATGAATTTCCGCCATTTTTACTGTTGCCTCGCCCCCGGTGATTTAATAGCCTTATCCCCCCGCGCAGAACATCTTCCGTCTCGTTGGTCAGCCATGAATTCCCATCGCCTCCTGAAATGGTTATTTGCCGCCGGCCTGCTGGCGTGCGCGCCCGTATGGGCTTCTTCCGCGGAACCAGCCAAGTCCGCCTCCGGCACTGATGCCGCCAACAAGGCGGCCGGCACCGCCTCCCTCAATCCCGCCGCGGCCTTCCAGACTTCCAATTACAAACTGCGCCCAACCGACCTCATCACCGTTACGGTGGTCGAGGATCCCCACGCCACGGGGGACTTCAAGGTGGACGTGGACGGCACCGTGTCGCTCACCTATTTGCCCGACCATCCGATCAAGCTGGTCGGCCTATCCACTTCCGATGCGGCCCGGGCCATCATCAAGGCGTATGTGGAGCAGGGCATTTTTGTGAAGCCATCCATCACGGTGGCAGTCAAGGCACCCGCTCCGCGCTACGTCAAATTCATCGGCCAGGTTATGAAGCAAGGGCCGATTGAAATCCCCCCCTCGAAGGAAATGACCCTCGCCACTGCGCTCGCCGAAGCCGGCGGGCCCACGTCCGTTGCCGGTCGTTATGTGACCATCACGCGCATCATGGATGATGGCACCACCAAGACTATTCCGGACGTTGACCTGCTTGCCGCAGTCAAGCAGGGCAAAGACGTTCCCTTGCAGGAGGGCGATATTATCACCCTTGGCCAGTCCGTGCTTGGTGACGTCTGGCATTGAGTTCGCTGTGGAACCCTTCGGAAAATTTCTTTCATCGCCCCCTTGTCACCCTCCGCCGCTCCTGTTCATGAAGCCGCCGAAGCCTCCGCAAAATCCTCCGTTCAATAATCCGCCTGGCAACCCGCCGCCCCCCCCTCCGGGCAAGGGCGATGGCAAGGGCACTGGCTACGCGGGTTATTCAACCTACGGGGACTATGGCACTTACGGCTACGGCTCGGGCGGCTATGGTGGTTATGGCGCGGGCGGCTACGGCGGTGGCGGCTACGGACCCGGCGGTTATGGCCCTGGCGGCGGCTACAGCGGCTACTATTATGGCTACGGTTACGGCTACGGCGGTGGCCAGCCTGGCGGCGAACCCACCCAGACCCGCAACATTCGCGACTATCTCGTCATCTTGCGCGAGCGCATCTGGTATTTGATTCTGACCTTCGCCGTCATTTTCGGCGCTTTCATTCTTTATTGGCAGAACACGACCACCATTTACTCCGCCACGGCGAGCTTGCAGGT
>DASZWY010000092.1:0-10158 GCA_035546135.1 Opitutales bacterium | reverse complement strand
TACACCTGCATCCATTATGTTTAAGCGCATCCCCTTCGACCGAGTCATCTGGGTCACCAGCAGCTTTCTGAGCATCACGCTGCTCATTTCCCTGACGGCCGTGCCGTGGTTCATCTGGCATTACGGCCTGAACTGGTTCCTGGTCGGCCTCTTTCTGGCCTTCTATATCGCCACCGGGCTGTCCATCACGCTGGGGTACCACCGCCTTTTTGCGCACCTGAGCTTCAAAGCCCGGTGGCCCATCAAGCTGCTCGTGCTGATTTTCGGTTCCGCGGCGTTTGAGAATTCGGCGATTGACTGGGTCAGCGACCACCGCCGCCACCACAAGCACGTGGACCACGACGAGGACCCCTACGATATCACCAAGGGCTTCTGGTACGCGCACATCGGCTGGATGATGTTCAAGCTGCGCCCCGAGCCGCCGCAGGACAACATCCCCGACCTGTACAAGGACCGGATGGTCTGCTGGCAGCACCGCTGGACGCACCTCATCGGCATCATCTTTGGTTTTGGCCTGCCCACCCTCATCGGCGCGAGCTACGGCTGGTTCCATGACGGCACCGCACACGCCGCGGCGGTGCAGGCGCTCGGCGGTTTCCTGATCGCCGGAGTGCTGCGCATCGTCTGCGTGCAGCACAGCACGTTCTGCATTAACTCCGTCTGCCACACCATCGGCCGCCGCCCCTACTCGACCAAGTGCAGCGCGCGCGACAGCGGGCTCGTCGCCCTCATCACCTTCGGCGAGGGCTACCATAATTTCCACCACGAGTTCCAGCACGACTACCGCAACGGCGTGAAGCCCTGGCAGTGGGACCCGACCAAGTGGACCATCTGGACCCTCAGCAAGCTCGGCCTCGCCAGCGACCTGCGCCGCGTGCCGGCCTCGCGCATCCTGCTCGCCGAATTGACCGAGGCGCACCAGCAGCTCGATGCCCATTTGGAGAAAACGACCACGCCGATGTCCGAGCAGGCGCGGGAAGCCCTCGCCCACTCCATCAAGTCGGTGAAGGAAATTTCCCAGCGCCTGTCCGAGCGCATTGCCGAGATGCAGGCCACGGCACGCGGCAAGATGGACGTGACCCGCGAAACGCTCGCCGAATGGCGCCGCCAGGTGACCGAGGAATTGCAGGCCGCCCGCCGGCACCTCGAGCACATCCACGCGCAGTCCTCGATGCTCCCCGCCGGGGCGTAATCGCCCAGTGGCGCGCACTCCATGCGCGCTGGAAGCGTGCGCGGAGCGCCCGCTCCACCACAATCGCGCTGCTCTGCGGTTGACAGTGCCGCCAGCGCCAAGTCACCCTGCGTTCGTGTTGAAACCGCGTAACCCGCTCACTTTGCCGGCGGCTGCCCTGGCCTTGGCTTTGGCGGCGTGCGCGCCGAAGCTCTACACGCTGAATTTGAGCCCGCCGTCGCAGGTTGGCTGGAAATTCGCCCTCACTTCGAGCATCGACGAGCAAAGCCATTCGCACACCATCATCCAACTGCCCGGGGTGGCCGGTTCGCAGAGCGACGACCGCGACGAGCAATTCACCGGGCGGCTGGAGGGCGACGGCGAGGTGATAAAGGTTTATCCCAATGGCGGCATCCAGGAGCTTTACGTGCTGGTCAAAGTGCTGGAGGCCTCGCGCGGCGGCAAGGTGGTTCCGAACCTCCCGGGGCCCGGCGCGAAAATCGTCGCCGAACGCGAAGGCGACAAAATCGCCCTGAGCGTGGATGGCAAGCCCGCCGACCCCGCGGCGACCGAGGCGTTGAACGAGCTGATTTTGCTTGATGACGAAAAGCTGACCTCGCAGCAGCTTTTCGGGCCCCAGGCTCCGGTGAGCGTGGGCAGCACCTGGCCGGTGGACCCCAATGCGGTGTCGGACGTCCTGAAAAGCGGCCTGGGCGGCTCTGCCGATGGCGCCAAGGGCACCATGCAGTTCAAATCCGTGGACGGGTCCGGCGCGGCGCAGACGGCGACCCTGACCGGCGACTTTTCCACTTTGGCCTACAAGCCTGCCATGCCTTCGGGCATCGTGGTGGATTCCGGCAGCATCCAGGGCAACCTCACTTGGATGGTACCCACCGGCCCGGATAAGGGAACCGTGACCATCTCGCGCGTGTTAACCATGTCCATCAAGGCCCATGGCTCACCCAACGGAATCACGCTGCAGCTCGAAATCAGCGGCCAGCAAAAGCGGTTCTTCGAGATGGCCTTTCACTGAGGCGCGCGACGGGATTTTGCCTTCCCAACCGGGCCGCCGCCCCCTAGGATGACCCGCCCCGCCGATGCCGCCCCCGCCCCGCCCCCTCCTTGGCCTGCTGGCCACCCTGGCCGCCGCCTATGCGCCCTTCGTCCAGGCGGCGGAGGGCGACAAGCACCAGCCGCCCCTGACCCCGCATTTCACCGCCGGGCAGACTTTCAGCTATAGCTCGGACGCCGACTACGACAGCCTCATCCGTACCGTGTCGCACGTCAACCAGGTCAACGACGACGGCACCACCACGCGGGCCGACCGCAACCTTATCAATCTGCCGACGCGTTTCTCGGTCAACTTCTCGGCGGACCTCGCGCTGGCGCGGCAGGTGTTTCGCAACGGCTCGCTGCGCGAAGCGGTCTACCGCGTGTCCCGCTGCGAAGTCATCGAGGAAAAGGCCGGCCTGCCGCCGCTGGTGCCCGCCAATTCCATCCTCACGGCACGCAAGGGGGCCGACGGCAAAATCGTCATCGCGCTCGATGGCACGCCGGTGGTGGGCGATTACGCGGGGCAAGTGCTGCAGGTGGAAGCGCTGCCGCCGCTGCTGCAATCCGGCGGCACGTTTGTCGCCCGCAAACTGCCCAACGGGCAAATGGTGTACGCGCTCGACGGCAAACCCATCGGGCCGGACGCGGAGGCGCAACTCGAGGGCCAGGACGCCGTCGAAACGCTCGTGCCGCGCGGCGGCGTCATTACCGCGCGCAAGCAGAAGGACGGGCAAATCGCCTTTGCCGTCAACGGCGCCGTGCCCGATTCGGAACTCGCCGCGCAGTTGAGCCTCCTGATCGTGCTCGGCAACGAGCAGTCCACCAAGGACGACATGCTCGGCCCGCCGCAGCCCGTCACCGCCGGCGACTCATGGGACGTCAACTTGCAAGCCATGATTAATTCCGACCTGCCCCAGTCTTTTCCCGGGATGAGCAGCGTGCTGGGCAACGTGCAATTCGTCGAGCTGCGCAACAACGCCGCGGGCCGGCGCGCGGTGATCGGCGCGACGTATTCACTCGTGGGCGTGACGCCGCCGTTCAAGCGCGAATTCAAGCCGGAACCCTCGACAGTGAGCTTCAATCTCGTCACTACCACGCCGGTTGACGGCGGGCCGGGCACTTACGACATGCAGTTGAAGTCCCTCGTGCGCCATGCCGCGCACACGGGCAATGCGACGACCGGCCTGAGCGCCTCGGAAGCCGAGTTCGACATCCGCATCCGGCAAAGCATCCATTTTGTCCTCGGCTCGACGAGCGCGGCGCCGGCCGAACTGGCCAACGCGCCGGTCGCGCCGGACGCGCCCTCAATTCCGCCCGGCCTGAGCGCCGCAAACATTTTGCGTCCGCCACCCGAGTGGTTGAAAAAGCATCCGCAAAAGCCGGAAGCGCCGTCATTCGCCACGCCCGCGCCTGCGCGAACCCAGCCCGCGCCCGCCGCCCCGGCCTCGACCGCGCCGTTCACCCTGCCGGACAACGATGTTTCACCCTTCGTCAACGCGCAGAATCCGCTGAGTCCGGCGGACGGCAAGTAACCCCCAGCGCCCGCGATGACGGCCTACCGCTCTTCCTGCTCGGCGAGCCAGCGCTCGGCTTCGATGGCCGCCTGGCAACCCATGCCCGCGGCGGTGACCGCCTGGCGGAACACGTGGTCGGCGCAATCGCCCGCGACAAAGACGCCGGGGATTTTTGTTTTCACCTGGCTGCCGGCTTCGGGAACAAAATAGCCCAGTTCATCGAGCGTGAGCGCGCCGGCAAAGGCCTGGGTATTGGGCCGGTGGCCGATGGCGACAAACACGCCCTTGACCGCGAGTTCCGAGGGCTCGTTGGTGCGAGTGTTGCGCAATTCCAGCCCGCGCACATGGCCGTGGGTGTCGGCGAGGATGCGCTCGACCACCGTGTCCCAGACGGGCTGGATTTTGGGATTGTCCAGCGTGCGCCGGGCCATGATATCCGAGGCGCGCAGCTCGTCGCGCCGGTGGATGAGGTAAATTTTGCTGCAGAAGCGCGTGAGGAAGAGGGCTTCTTCGCAGGCCGAGTCACCGCCGCCGACGACCGCGACTTCCATGCCGCGGTAAAACGCGCCGTCGCACGTCGCACAGGTGGTGACGCCCTTGCCGCCGAACATTTCCCTTTCCCCCGGCACACCAATCATGCGCGGCGAGGCGCCGGTGGCGATGATGAGCGAGCGGGCCTTGTATTCGTGCGCGGCGGATTTCAAAATTTTCGCATGGCCGGCCAAATCCACGCTTTCGATGGTGTCGCTGTGAAAGCGCGCCCCGAAGCGCGCGGCCTGCTTGCGCAGGCGGTCCATCAATTCAAAGCCGTCAATGCCCTCGGGAAAGCCGGGAAAATTCTCGACCTCGGACGTGGTGGTGAGCTGGCCGCCGGGTTGCGCGCCCTCGATGACGAGCGGGCGCAAATTGGCGCGCGCGGTGTAGATGGCGGCGGTCAAGCCGGCGCAACCGGTGCCGAGGATGAGGACGTTTTCCATGGAGTCTGGCAGTAAGCCGAGAAATGCGTCCTGCGCCAAGGAAAATTAGCTCCTGCCGCCGCCGCGGTGCTTGTGCTTGAGGATTGTCAATCAAGTGCCTAGCAGTAAACACAATAGCACACCCATGTTAATTGACACCCATTGCCATCTGGCCTCCTTTCACGAGCGCGGCGACGTCGCCGGGACGCTGGCGCGGGCGGAACGCGCCGGAGTCGGACGCGTCATCACCATCGGCACCGGGCCGGAAGACTGGGAGCTTTATGCGATGCTGGCCGGGATGCACCCCGACCATGTCGACTACACCATCGGCCTGCATCCCTGCGACGTGCCCGAGGATGAATCCTGGCCCGGGCTGGTCGAAAAAATTCCGCCGTATTTTCAACGCGCCCGCGGCGCCGGCCCCAAGCCCGTGGCGCTCGGCGAAATCGGGTTGGACCGTTTCCATCTGCCCAAGGACCCGGAAAAAGCGGCGGCGCAATTCGCGCGACAGGAGGCGGCCTTCCGCGCCCAACTGGCGATGGCGCGCGAACTCGGCTGCGCGATGGTCATCCACTCGCGCGACGCTTTTCCGGATTGCGTGCGCATTTTGGATGAAAGCGGCGTGGACTGGCGGCGGGTGGTTTTTCATTGTTTTGCGCATGGCGCGGCGGAGATACGCGAACTCAACCAGCGCGGTGGACGCGGCTCCTTTACGGGAATCATTACTTACAAAAGCGCCGCACCCGCGCGCGAGGCGCTGGCGGCACAGGGCATGGGCAGGTTGATGATCGAGACCGATGCGCCCTACCTCGCCCCGGTGCCGCATCGCGGCCAGCCCAACGAACCGGCCTATGTGGAGCATACCGCCCGCGAGGCCGCCCGGGTGCTGAATCTTCCCTTCGCCGAACTCGCCGCGCAAACGGCAGCGAATGCGCGGGCGTTTTTCGGGCTGGTCTGAAGGAAGGTGGAGCGCGCAGGCGCGCGGAGCGCCCGCCCTGGCGCCGGCCAAAAAACATTGCCGCCAGCCCAAACCCGGCTTATATTTGGCGGTTACAGTTTAGCCCGTTCCACACCGTGAAAGACAACCTGGCCCTTGCCGCCCTGCCGCGGCTCGATGCGCACCTGCCGCGCTGGCGCGAGGTGCCGTTGTATCGCCATGCCCTGTCGGGCAACGGCGGCGCGCCGTTTGATTTTCACGAAGAGTTTTTCCGCCTGCCCTTCATTACCAAGCGTGAAATGCGCGAGGGCTTTCCGCGCAATTTCCTGCGCGCCGACCAGCGGCTCGAATCCCTGCTCGAAGACCAGGTCGTCGAGCTGGAGCATACTTCCGGCACGTCGGAAGAGCAGACGCCGGTGTTGTTCCGCCGCGGCTGGTGGAACGAGCAGGAGGAGCGCGCGCTGCGCCTCAACGCGGAGGTGGCTGGGGTGCTCGATAAATTCCCCGCGGCCCGCCGCGCCACGCTCACGACCCCAACGTGCAACGGCTCGGCCTGCCACACGGCCTGGATGTCGCGCACCGAGCGCACGATTGGCCACACGCTTTACGTCAACCTCGCGCGCATCCCCTTCCTGCTCAAGCCGGACGCCCACGCACGCATGGCGGAGGAAATCGCCGAGTGGGCGCCGCAGTTCCTCGACACCGACCCGGTGCACGCCGCGTGGTTCGCACTGTACTGCGAAAAGCACGGCCTGCGCTTTCCGTCGCTGAAATTCATCCTCGCGAGCTACGAGTATGTGAGCGTTGCGCACAAACGGATTTTGGAACGCGTGTTCCGGGTGCCGGTGCTGAACCTCTACGGCTCGACCGAGACCGGCCACTTGCTGATGGAGGACACGCGCGGCGAACTGCGGCCCAGCGATGAGACGGCGTTTTTGGAAATCGTCCATCCCGATGAAACGGGCGTCGGCGATCTGGTGGTGACGACGCTGAGCAATGACTTCATGCCGCTGGTGCGCTACCGCATCGGCGACCTCGTGCAGCGGCGCGGCTCCGCCTACATCGTCTATGGCCGCGCGCGCGACGCGCTCAAACGCGCCGATGGCCGCCGGGTGACCACGCATGACGTGGACCAGTGCTTCACGGAAGCTGCGGGCGTTGCGCATTACCAATTGCGGCAGGAAGACAACGGCACAGCAAAGCTCGACGTCATTGCCGATGGCGCCGGCCCGAGCGCGGAAGATTTGCACGCGGTCACGGCGCGGCTGGAAAATCTGCTGCAACCGGCAGCGCCGCTCAAGGCACAGGTGGTGGACAGCCTGCTGCCGTCGCCTTCCGGAAAGTTTCGCCTGACGCAGCGCGCGTGAGCTGCGTTAAGCGTTGAATGTCCGGCACGAACCGATAAAAGGCCTGCATGGCCCCGTGGAATAATTGGCTTCGTCCCATCGTCTGCGCAGGTTTGTTCTCGGCACTGGCGGGATGCGCGCGCACACCGCCGGCGCCGACTCCGCCGCCGGCCCCGGTGCGTTACACCTACGAAGTGGTCCAAACTTTTCCCCACGACCCGGGCGCGTTCACCGAGGGACTGGTTTTTATCAACAATCGGCTCTTTGAAAGCACCGGCATGAACGGTCACTCGACCTTGCGGGAGGACGACCTGGCAACCGGCAAGGTGCTGCGCCAGGCCGACGTGCCGCCGGAGTATTTTGGCGAGGGCCTGGCGATCATCGGCGACAAGGCCTACCAGCTCACCTGGCAATCGCACAAAGGCTTTGTCTACGACCTCGACACCTTCAAGGCGGAAAAGGAATTTGCCTACACCGGCGAAGGCTGGGGGCTGACGACCGACGGGCGCTCCCTCATCATGAGCGACGGCACGAGTCAAATTCGCTTTCTCGACCCGGCGACATTCGCCGTCCAGCGCACCATCACGGTCACCCAACAAGGCCAGCCGATGGACCAAATCAACGAGTTGGAATACATCAAGGGCGAGATTTACGCAAACGTCTGGCGCACGACCAACATCCTGCGCATCAACCCGCAGACGGGCGCGGTTACGGGCGTGGTCGATTTCGCCGGGCTGCTGCCGCTGGCGGATCGCCGCGCCACTACCGACGTCTTCAACGGCATCGCCTACGACGCCGCGAATGACCGCCTCTTCGTCACCGGCAAATACTGGCCGAAGATTTTTGAGGTGAAGCTGAACCCCGTGGCTACGAGTTCTTCGGCTGCACCCTGAGGCGCACGCGGGCCTCGGGCCGCAGATATTTTTTGGCGAAGGTCTGCACGGCCGCGATATCGGCGGCGTCATACGCAGTCTCGCGAAGCTTGGCGTCGTTCACCGGCAAGTCATAGAGCGCGTTGAGGGCGGCCTGTTGGGCGCGATGCGAGGGTGACTGGCGGCCCACGCGCAAATTCGCCTTGAGCCGGGCGCGGGCGCGGGCCAGCTCGGGTTCCTCGACCGCGCCGGCGCGCAGGCGGGCGATTTCGGCGTCAAATTCGGCCAACACCGCGGCGCTGGTGGCCAGTTGCGTGCCGCTGTACAAATAAAACATCCCCGCGCGCAGGCCGGTGACCCGCGCCGCGCCGACGTAATAGGCCAGCCCCAGTTCCTCGCGCACGCGCACAAAGAGCCGGCTCGACATGCCGCTGAGCAATTCGTCCACAACTTCGCCGGCAAGATAATCGGCCGCCGTCGCGCCCGCATCGGGGTAGGCGTCGAACACGACGGTTTGCTCGCGGTCGAGCTTTTCCGTGAATTCGGCGGCCTTCGCCGCGCCGCGGTGGGCGGGCATTTGCGGCGTAAACGGCCCGCGCGGCGCAGCCTCGAGCACCGGCCCAAGCAGGTCCAGCGCCTGCGCGCGCTCAAATCGTCCGGCCACGGCCACGACGAGATTCGGACCGCAGACGAGAGCGCGATGGTGCCGCCGCACATCATCAACCGTCAGAGTCTTGACCGTTTCGACGGTGCCCAGCGAACTGACGTTCAGCGGATGCTTATGAAAAAATTTCCGACGCAGGATGCGCATGCCGTAATCCACGATTTCGTCGTCCTCCTCGCGCAATTCGGCGAGCTGGCTCTCGCGCTCGACTTCGAGGGTGCGCGTCACAAAATCCGGCTTCCACAAGGCGGCGCGGAGGGTGCGCGCACCGAGGGGCAGGTCTCCCGCCAGCGCCTCGAAAGCCAGCGAGATGCTGTTGTTGCCCGCGTGTTCGTGCCAGAGGGCGCCGGCGTTTTCGATTTCCTTCGCGACGGCCAGGGCGCTGCGGCCGCCGGCGTCGCGCGTGAGCAGCGTGGCCAGCAGCGAGGTGACGCCGCGCTTGGCCGGGTCTTCATAACATGGGCCACCCTGGATGGCAGTGCGCACGTGGATCTTGGGCAGCGCGCCACCGGGTTGCAGCAGCAGGCGCGCGCCGTTGGCAAATTTTATCTCCTCGAAATCGGGCCAGCCTTCGGCGCTCGGCACGAGTGCGTCGGGCGCGGTGCGGGCCGCTTCCGGCTCGAGCGCGATGGCGCTGGATTGAGTCGAGATTAAATAGCGCGCGGCCGCGGCTTTGACCTCCGCGGCGCGAACTTTGGCCAAGCGCTGGAAATAAATTCGCGGGTAATCCAAGTCGCCAAGCACCACCTCGCCCTGGCCGAGGCGCGCAGCCTGGCCGCCGACGGAGCGGCGGCTGTCCACCTCGCTAACGAGAATCTGCCGGCGCGCGCGCGCCACCATTTCCTCGGTGACGCCCTTTTGCGCCACGCGGGCCAATTCCACCGCCAAGGCGGCCTCGACCTCCGCGCGCTTGCCCGGGTCGCACTGGTAGGAAATCCAGCATAGGCCCGCTTCGCCCGGGTTCCAATTGCCCGCCTGGATGTGGTGGACCAGTTTTTTCTCCTCGCGCAATTTTTGCCAGAGGATGGACGCCTGCCCGCCGCCAAGGGCCAGGGCGAGAATATCCAGCGCCGGGGCGTCGGGATGCGCCAGGTGCGGCACGCGGTAGGCCGCGACACCGCGCACGACGTTGACGTCGCCATACTCCGTCTGGCGCCGGGGCGCAAGTTGCGGCGATTCGGCGGCGATGGCGGGCGACGGCAGGCGCTGCGGCTTGAGCGCGCCGAAATGTTTTTCGATCAGCGCCCGGGCTTCCGCGGCGTTGAGCGCGCCGCTAAGGACAACGACCGCGTTGTTCGGGGCATAGCGGGCAGCGTGGTAGGCGGCGATATCCTCGCGGGTGAGACCCTCGAACAGCGCCCGCACGCCGATGACTGGGTAGCGGTAAGGATGCTGCCGGAAGGCGAGGGCGAAAAGGCCCTCCATGACGCGGTGGTGAGGGTCGTCCTTGCCCATGTCGATTTCGCGCAGGATGACATCGCGCTCGCGGGCGGCCTCGGCGGCATCGAGCAGCGGGGCAAAGACCATGTCGGCCAGCACATCGAGAAACAGCGGCGCAGACTCGGCGGGGCCGTCGATATAATAAACGGTGCGGTCGAAAGTCGTGTAGGCGTTGATATTGCCGCCGGCGGCCTGGACCTCGGCG
>DASZWY010000091.1:0-9616 GCA_035546135.1 Opitutales bacterium | reverse complement strand
TGACCGCCTTGATGCGGGACTGCTGGCGCACCTTGCTGAAGGCGGGAATCGCCATCGCGGCCAGGAGGCCGATGATGACGACGACGATCATAATTTCAACGAGCGTGAAGCCCTTGCGAGCGGTTTTATTATTCATGATATTGAGTTTGTTTGAATACGAGTGGCCGGAGGCGACGAAGCGCGGCAGCAGGCCGAGCCCTGCTCCAACCAGCGCAATAAAACCAAAAATGCGGGCGAGCGGCAAGGCGGATGCGAAAAACCCTTAAGCTTTTAATTTTTTTTGACCAAAGGAGAATCCACTATTTTTTCATGGTCATAATTGCGCAAAAAAGCGCAGCTGCCGGCGTCTCGCCAAGGGCTTTGCTGGGAAAAGTGAATCGCGCCGGGCAAAAATGCGGACGAGACTTCGATCGACCATCAGCAAGCATTACCCCAAATCAGGCCAGGTAAACACCCCAACGAAAGCGGGATCACGGCAAAAAAATCAGGCGTTGGCCGCCAATCGCGGACTGCGGCTGGAGCCGCCGATGAGGCGCGCGAACACCATTTTGCCGCCAGCGGAAGGCACCACGTTCACAACTTCGACTTCGACATCGCGGCCGATAAATTTTTCCGCGTCGCCGACGACGACCATCGAGCCGTCGCCGAGATAACCGACGGCCTGGCCGGCTTCCTTGCCGGGCTTGACGAGGTCGACGCTGAAGCTGTCGCCCACGGTGACTTCGGGGTGCAGGGCGCGCGCTAGCTTGTTGATGTTAAGCCAGGGGACGTCGTTGAACTCCGCAAGCTTGGCCAGGTTATAGTCCATCGTGAGCAGACGGGCCTTGAGACTGCGGGCGACGAAGATGAGTTTGTCATCCAACTGCTGGCGGTTTTCGAGAATCACGTCATGGACGCGCAATTCGAGGCCGGGAACGCGGCGAAGTTCGTTGAGGACCTCGAGGCCGCGGCGGCCGCGGCTCTGGCGCTGGGGGTCGGTGGAGTCGGCGATGCGGTTGAGTTCCTCGATGACGAAACGCGGGACGACGAGCGTGCCGCCGAGAAAGTGGCTTTGGCAAACGCCCAGGACGCGGCCGTCAATCAAGGCGCTGGCGTCGGTGACGACGAGCGGGCTGGAGACTTCCTGCGGGACGAAGCGAACATAGGGGATGACGAGGTGGAATTCGTCGCGGCCGCGGAGGGCCATCACCGTGGCGAGATAGAGGGTGACGACAAAGAGCACGACGCGGACCCGCAGGAGCATGTTGGGGTCAATGTAGTCCCGGTCAAAAAACGGGGAAGCGTTGACGAGCGCCGCGATGAGCACACCCATGGCGAGGCCGAAGGTGACGGCGGTAAGGGCGCGCAGCGAAAAGCCCTTGAGCAGGATGTCCACGAGAATCGTGAGCGCGCCGATGCCGGCGGCGACGGCGATGAACACGCCGACGCTGGTGTGGTCGGCATCGCCGCGCGAGGAGCCCTGAGCATACCAGACGAGAAAACCGCCGGCGAGGCACAGGCAAAAGAAAAAGCCGCGAATAATGTAAAGCGGGCGCTTCATGGCGGAATCGGCGGGAAAAGGATCAGGATTGGCGGGTTGATAGCCACCACCAAAGAATAAAAGGGACGATTATAAAAATGCCCATGACTAGGAACAAGATTAATTGCGCACGGAAGGCGCGCTCCTGCTCCGCGGGGGTTAGCTCGCGCCCCGGCGGGTGGTCATAGTCGTTCGCCAGCTCCGCGGGCGAATCCTCGGGCAATTGCGGGACCTCGGACATGGCGCCATTTTCCAATGGCGTGGAGGTGATAGCAAGATTAGAGCGGCGGACTGGGTGAAAGGCCTGGCATGCTCAGGCCAAAAGCAGCCCTAATCCGATTAGCGAAGCCCCAGCGAGCAGGCTGGCGACGAAAGGGTCTCGCGCTTGGAAGCGCGCGGGGAGCATCTCGCGCAGGCCGTAGGCGGCAAACCAAAAGAGAAACGGCAGCCGCGCGTAGAGATACCGCGCGTCGAGGTAAACCAAGGCGTGGAGCGCCCAGATGGCCAAAAACAACGCGCCGCCCAGTACAATGGCCGGGTTGCGCCGCCAGCAACCGATGAGCTGCCCAACAACGGCGCAGATTTTCAAGATGACTTCCAGAAAGATTGCATAACGCACCGCCGGGGCGTTGGGCGGAGGGGATTTTTCCGCAAATTGGTAAAACAAAAATTCCCGGAAAACGCGCCGTGAATCGCCGGTCCAAAAAAAAGCCGTGTTGCAGGCGACATTCTGAAAATAAACGCCGGGTTGCGCCCGGAAACGTTCCACCGCCAGCGCTGCCAAGGCGGCATCCGCCCGCACCGGCTGTTGTTGAAAGAAGTCGGGACTTTGCGCCACCGGCCCCAACTTGGCCGTCAAGGCCGGGACGCCGCGCTGCTGCCAGAGCGGCACCCAGGGGAAATTGTCGGAGTCCGACGACAATACCATCTCGGTCATCGGCCAAAAGGCCGCGCCCGTCTGCGCGTTGATCGGGATGAGCCGGCCCGTGCGCTGGTAATTGCCCCAAGTCCGCGGCGCGAGTGTGAGCGTCATCGCCAGAGTGAAGGCGGCCCAAGCCAGCCAGCGCTCGCGCGGCATCCCAAGGCGCAACCACGCCAGCGCCAAAGCCAAGGTGAAGGGAAAAAACAATGTCACCGGCCGGGTGAGCGTAGCGAGACCGGCAACCATCCCGGCGGCCAACGCCCAGCGCCACGAGGGGCGTTCGCCGGCGAAGGCCTCGACCACGGCGAGGGTGGAAAGCGCGAGCAAGCCCAGGTGGAGCGAGTCATAATGCACATAGCCGACGAGCATCACTGCCAACGGGCAGCAGCCATAAGCCAGCGCGAGCAGGCAAGCCGCTGATTCTTCGAGAAAACGACGCGCGACCAGATACACCGCGATGGCGCCGCAGCCATGCACTACCGCCTGCGCGAAATAGATTGCGCGAAAATTCGCGGCATCCAAGCCGCCGGCGAGCGCTCCGACCATCCGCAAGAACGCCACATAACCAGGCGGCCGCAGCAACGACGAATCGCCGCCGGCCTGCATGGCGAGCTCGAGATATTCCTCCGCCTGATGCCGGGCCAGCGGCACCCAAACCACGCCTACCAGCGCGGACACCAGTAGGGGCGTCAAAAAACAAACCGCCAGCCGGGCGATCCTGGGGCGGTCTGGCTTCGCGAGAAAGATGGGCATGAATCGAAAGAACGCGCGCATTTTATCACGGGCGGGCGGCGCGGCGAGCCGTTTTAGCATCCGGCAATGGGCGGATCCGGCGTTAAGTCTTGTCGCGGCGGCGAGGACGGAGGGGAGGGAGCGTCTTGCCCGGCGCGATTCCGGCTTTGCCTTTTTGGCGCGGATTGAGGAAACCCTCTCCTGCATGCCCGACATCAGCCAGCACAATCTGGAAATCCACGAGAACCGCGCGGCGTGGGAGCGCAAGCCGGCGCTGCGGGCCATCTACCGCGGGCTGTATCGCGAAATCGCCGCGGCGCTGCCGGCGGGCGGCCCGGGGCTGACGCTCGAACTGGGCTCGGGCATGGGCAACATCAAGGAAATCCTGCCGGCGTGCATCACGTCGGATATTTTTCCGAACCCGTGGCTGGACCGCGTCGAGAATGCCTACGCGCTGAATTTCGGGCCGGCGACGATTTCGAATTTGATTCTGTTCGACGTGTGGCACCACCTGGAATTTCCCGGCGCGGCGCTGCGGGAATTCCGGCGCGTGCTGGCGCCGGGCGGCGTGGTGGTGCTGATGGAGCCGGCGGCGGGACTGCTCGGGCGCGTGGTGTATGGGCTGTTCCACCACGAGCCGCTGGGCCTGGGAAAGCCCATCGCGTGGGCGATTCCGGAAAATTTCGACCCGGCGAAGCAGACGTATTACGCGGCGCAGGGAAATTGCTGGCGGCTGGCGCGGCACTTTGCCCAGTTGCCGCGCGCGGAGCAGCCGGCGGCGTTGCGCGAGTGGGAGATCACGCAGGTGAAATATTTTCCGGCGCTCGCGTATTTGCTGAGCGGCGGCTTTCGCGGGCCGCAAATGTATCCGGATGCCGCGCTGCCGGCGATCCAGGCGGTGGAGAAAATCCTCGCGCCCATGCCGGCGCTGTCGGCGGCGCGGATGCTGGTGGTGTTGCGGGTGAGAAAGACGGCGTAGGCCGGTCGTTCAAGCGTCGCGATGGGGAGATGGCTGGTCGTCCGGGGGTGAAGCCCACGGTTATTTTCATTCCGTCGCTGCGCGACGGTAAAACGCGGAACACAGGGCAGCGCGCCCTACCCGTCTACGTGGCGCCCTGCCCTACCCCAATAATGCCGTTTACTGACAGGCTTCGCAGGATTCGCCGCGGAGGCGGGCTTCGAGGCTGCAGGCGGCTTTTTCCTCGTCGGAATAAGCGCGCTTGGGCAGGGGGGGATTCGTACCCTCGGTGTCGGGGCTGGCGGCCGCGGCGGGGGCCGCCTCGTCCTCGCTGCGGTTGATGTGGCCGCGGGTTTCCTTTTTCACGGCGACGGTGGCCTTCTCGATGTTGGAGGCGCCGAGGGTGCGAAGGTAGTAGGTGGTCTTGAGGCCCTTGCGCCAGGCGGCGCGATACATGTGCGAGAGCGCCTTGATGTCGGGCTTGCCGAGGAAGAGGTTGACGGACTGGGACTGGTCGATCCACTTCTGGCGGCGGGCGGCGGCATCGAGCACGAACTCGAACTCGATGTCGAAGGCGGTGGCGAATTTCTGCTTAATCTCGGCGGGGATGCGGTCGATTTTGGCGAGCTCGCCGTCGAAGTACTTGAGATTGTCGATCATCTCGGAATCCCAGAGGCCGCGGCTTTTGAGTTCGCGGACGAGTTCGTGGTTGAGGACGATGTATTCGCCGCCGAGGTTGCTCTTGACGAAGAGGTTCTTGTAGTAGGGCTCGATGCAGGGCGAAGTGCCCATGATGTTCGAGATGGTGGCGGTGGGGGCGATGGCGAGGACGTTGCTGTTGCGCATGCCCTGGCGGCGGATTTTCTGGCGCAGGGGCGTCCAGTCCATGCGGCCGCCGCGGGGGACTTCGACGGCGACGCCGCGTTCCTGCTCGAGGAGCTCGAGGGTGTCCTGCGGGAGGATGCCGCGGTCCCACTTGGAGCCGTGGTAGGAGGAGTAGGTGCCGCGCTCGCCGGCGAGGTCGCTGGACGCCTCGTAGGCGTAGAAGGCGATGGCTTCCATGAATTCGTCGTTGAACTCGACGGCTTCGGCGGAGGCGAAGGCGTGGTTGCGCTTGTAGAGGGCGTTGTGCAGGCCCATGACGCCGAGGCCGATGGGGCGGTGGCGCAGGTTGGAGGTCTCGGCGGCCTTGGTCGGGTAGAAGTTGATGTCGATGACGTTGTCGAGCGCGCGGACGGCGACGCGGATGGTTTCGCGCAGGCCGTGGTGGTCGAGCGAGCCGTCGGGCTTGAGGTGGGTGTCGAGGATGACGGAGCCGAGATTGCAGACGGCGGTTTCCTCCACGCTGGTGTTGAGCGTGATTTCGGTGCAGAGGTTGGAGGAGTGGATGACGCCGGCGTGGTCCTGCGGGCTGCGGATGTTGCAGGGGTCCTTGAAGGTGATCCAGGGGTGGCCGGTCTCGAAGATCATCTTGAGCATCGTGCGCCAGAGGTCGATGGCGGGGACGGTCTTGCCGAAGATTTTGCCGTCGCGGGCGAGTTGCTCGTAATGGCAGTAGCGCTCCTCGAAGCGGCGGCCATAGAGTTCGTGGAGGTCGGGGGTTTCGTTGGCGCGGAAGAGGGTCCAGTCCTCGCGGGCTTCCATGCGCTTCATGAACAGGTCGGGGATCCAGTTGGCCGTGTTCATGTCGTGCGTGCGGCGGCGGTCGTCGCCGGTGTTGCGGCGCAGTTCGAGGAAGTCGAGCAGGTCGTTATGCCACGTTTCGAGGTAGGCGCAGCCGGAGCCGCGGCGCTTGCCGCCCTGGTTGACGGCGACGAGCTGGTCGTTGTGGAGCTTGAGGAAGGGAATGACGCCCTGGCTTTCGCCGTTGGTGCCCTTGATGTAGCCGCCGGTGCCGCGGACGGCGGTCCATGAACCGCCGAGGCCGCCCGCCCACTTGGAGAGGAAAGCGTTTTCGGCGATGCCGCGCATCATGATGCTCTCGATATTGTCATCGACCTTGTAGAGATAGCAGGAGGAGAGCTGCGAGTGGAGCGTGCCGGCGTTGAAGAGCGTGGGCGTCGAGGAGCAGAAGCGGCGGTTCTTGTAGAGATTGTAGAGGCGGACGACCCAGTCTTCGCGGTCGCGGGGCTCGTTGAGGAAGAGGCCCATGGCGACGCGGATCCAGAAATACTGCGGGGTTTCGAGGCGGCGGGCGGGGGTGCGCGTCTTGTCGACGACGAGGTAGCGGTCGTAGAGGGTCTGGATGCCGAGGAAGTCGAACTCGAGGTCGGCCATCGGGTCGAGGGCGTCGGCGAGTTTGCCGAGGTCATACTTGAGCAGGGCCGGGTTGAGGCGCTCGATGCGGGCGGCGTGTTCGAGGTTTTTCTTGAACTGGCGGACGTGGAATTGCTTCAGCGCGCCGATGCCGTCGCGCAGGATGTCCCACCCGAGGACCTCTTCATAGATATAAGAGAGGAGGATGCGGCCGGCGAACTTGGCAAAGTCGGCGTCGCGCTCGATGAGGGTCTTGGAATTGAGGATGACGGTCTGGCGGAGGTCTTCGCGCGTCATCTCGGTGGAGAGGGAGCGGCGAAGCTCGACTTCGATCTGGTCGCGGGTGAGGCAAAGGTCGAGACCGATGGCGGCGAAGGCGATGCGGGAGCGCAGCTCGGCGCCGTCCCACATCTCGGTCTGGCCGTCGTCGCGCTTGATGAAGATGATTTGTTCCTGGCGGGCATCGTCGGCCGTAGCGGTGGCGGCGGTCTGCAGGCGGCGGCGGGAGCGCTCGGAGCGGTACAGGATGTAGGACTCGGCCACCTTGAAGTGGCCGTGGCGCATCAGTTCCTCCTGCACGAGGTCCTGCACGTCCTCGATGGAGACAAAGGCCTGGCCCAAGTCGCGCACGCGGGCGCTGACGGAATCGGCGACACGCACGGCGGGCTCGCTGTCGAGGTGGAGGGAGAGGAAGGCCTTGCGGATGGCGATTTCGACCTTGTTCTGGTCCCAGGGCACGACCTGGCCGTTGCGGCGGATGAGGCGGACGTGGACGGGGAGGAGTTCGCCGGCGAGGGCGCCGGTGCCGTCGCCATTGACGGCGGTGGGCGAAGCGCCGCCTGCGCGCTTGAAGACGAGGCTCATCGCGACGTCGTGCTGGTTCTGGTGGACAAGGGCTTTCTCGATGATGCGGTTGATTTCGTCCTGCGAGAGGACGCGGTCCTTGTTCGCGGCCCAGCGGGCGACGATTTCCTCGCCGACTTCCTGGGCGATTTCGGCGACGAGCTTGCGGTTCTGCTCGGTATAGATGTCCTGCACCTGGCGGGAAAGGAGGAGGTCGGTCAGCGCGGAGCCGACGGTGTCGGCAATCTCGGCGAGGTCGAAATGGCGGGCGACGCCTTCGGCGACGACCATGACATCGGGCTGGACGACGTTGGTGTTGACGATGGCGTCACGCCAGTTGAAGCGGGGTTTCTGGTCGTCGGGCGTGAGCGCAAAGCGCTTGAGGGCGTTATCTTCGTCGAGCGGGATGTGGCGGATCATGGGAGGAGGGAGTGAGAGTTAAGAGGGAAGATGGAAAAAGAAAAACCTAGGAGGCAGGCGGCGGGAGGAGCGGGGGGACGGGTGCGGGAGCGGGTGGCGGTGATGCAGGCGGCCCGCCGAACCAGCGGCGGGCGCGGGCGTGGGCCTGGGATTTGTGGTGTGGCTTGATGGAGAAGGCGACGGCGGCGACGGCTATAATGAATGCGAGCAGGTCGTCCACTTCGCCGATGGGCGGCAGAAAATCAAGGACCAGGCCGAGCGGAGAAATGATATAGAGGATGGCGCCGGCGAGGCAGCGTTTGGCCCAGAGGGAAACCTTGGGGTCGGTGCCGACGTAATAGAGCACGAGGACTTTTTCCACGACCCAGCGCGCGGGCGCGAGGAGGGCGCGCACCGGCGAAAAAGGCTTCCTGGGAGGTGGAGGTTGCACGTGGTCATTGATTTAAAAGTGTCTTGGTGCTTGGTTCTTTTTGCCAGCGAGTCATACAGGGTGAGGTGCATTCTCGCAGCAGGTTGAGTCGCTTGAGTGGCTTCAGTCGCCTTGGTTTTACAGTTCGTCGTTGTGGGCGTCACCGAGGGCGCTGGCTTTTTGGTATTCGGTGACGCGGCCTTCGAAGAAATTCTGCTCTTTCTTGATGTCCATCATCTCGGCGAGCCAGGGGAGCGGGTTGGTGACGCCGGGGTTGATGGCCTTGAGGCCGACGCCTTCGAGGCGGCGGTCGGCGATGTAATCAATATACTGCATGAAGTCGCTGGCGGTGAGGCCGACGCCGCCGAGGGGGAGGCAGTCGCGGATGAATTCCTTTTCGATGGCGACGCCCTCGGCCATGAGGTCGGTGAGTTCCTGGCGGAAGGCGGGCGTCCAGATTTCCGGGTTTTCCTCGACGAGGTCCATGAGGAGGTTGCGGAAGAGCTCGATGTGGTTGCTTTCGTCGCGGAGGGTGTAGCGAAACATCTGGCCGATGCCGGGGAACTTGTTCTGGCGGTAGAGGGAGAGCACCATGCCGAAGAGGCCGTAGAACTGGGTGCCTTCCATGACCTGGCCGAAGAGGAAGATGTTTTTGGCGAGGGCCTGCTTGGTGGCGGGGTCGGTGAGGTCGAGGTCGCGGCGAAGGGCCCTGGAGTTGCTGGTGACGAAGTGGGTCTTGCGGGCGATGGTGGGGATGTCCTCGAACATGGCCTCGCACTCGTGCGGGTTGATGCCGAGGGAGGAAATCATATACACGAGGGAGTCGGCGTGGATGTTTTCCTCGTGGGCGTGGCGGCCGAGGACGAGCTTGAGCTCGGGCGCGGTGACGACTTCGCGGACGACGTGGATGATATTGTCGCCAACGATGCCTTCGGCGGCGGAGAAATAGCCGATGGCCATCTTGATGATCCAGCGGTCGACTTCGGTGATGGCCTTGGTGGCGTCGCGCCACTGCTCGCAGTCCTTCTGCATGGGGATGTCTTCGGGCTCCCAATGGTTGTTCTTCATCTTTTTATACAGCTCGTAGGCCCAGGTGTATTTCAGCGGCAGGATGTTGAAGAACATCGTCTGGCGGCCGTTGATGACGCGCTTGGCGGCGAAAGCTTCCTCCGCTTTGGTGCGGTCGAGGATGAAAGATTTGGCTCCGATTTGGTAGGTGACGGTTTCAGCGGGCATGGCGGGCGGTCTCTCGGTAGCGGGTAGGTGCGTCGCGCGGGTGGGACGGGCGGCGGAGTCGATTGGGAGAGAAGAGTTCGATTGAGTTCGGTTTAGGTTGGGATTTTTCGCGACTCCGGGGCCTGGGGCCGGCAAAGCCCCGTGCGCCGCAGGCGCGGAAAAAACAGCGTCAAGAATGGTGAGGGGTTCGGTCGGAGAGCGGCCGCAAAATCCACCATTCTCGGCGTGAATGAAATTAGTTGTTCAGTTTTGAGGGTTTGTCAAGCGGTTCCACTACATTTAGTGTGACTTTTTTAAAGGACCCCCTACCGGTAGGGGTTT
>DASZWY010000090.1:0-16430 GCA_035546135.1 Opitutales bacterium | reverse complement strand
TCGCTGACGGGTGGCGCGCCGTCTTCCCACCATTTGCCCAAAATCATGGTGGCGTAGGCGGACCTCGTCAGGCTTAACGACGCCGCGCGGCGGTCTATTTCAGACCGCCAGGCGTTCGGGATGTTGATGCTGATGAGAGTCTTATTTTTTCCAATGCGTCCCACGGTGCTTTTTTAGAACATAATGGACTTCACAGGCTAGGACGGACTGACTTTGCACTGAAGCAACGGCGAAGGCGGCGTTGGTTTGGCGGGGCAAAGTTTGGGCAAAATCCCCCCGTCGTCCGGCCTGGCCAGGCAACTGGCGGTCCATTATGCTAAACCGTAATATCGGCCATTTTTGTTAAAATGCAAAGCGGGATTTGCTTTTAGGCATTAGCCCCCAGCCCAGCGCTCACGCATAGCGCCGGCGCAGGTTCGTCGGCAAAATCCCCAGTTCCTCGCGGTATTTCGCCACGGTGCGCCGGGCGATTTGCACGTTGTTCTCGCCGAGAATGGCGACGATGTCCTGGTCGCTGTAGGGTTTGGCGGGGTTTTCCTCCGACACGATTTGCGCGATGCGGTCCTTGATGCTCGTGTTGGAGACGGACTCGCCGTTGGCGGTGTAGCCGGGGGTGAAGAAGAATTTGAAATCAAAGACGCCCCACGGGGTCGCGATGTATTTGTTGGCGATGGCGCGCGAGACGGTGGTCTCGTGCACGCCCACGGCCTGCGCCACCTGGTTCATCGTCAGCGGCCGCAGTTTGGAGACGCCGTGCTCGAAAAAGTCCTTCTGCTGGGCGAGGATTTCGCGCGTGATGCGCTCGATGGTCTGCTGGCGCTGCTCGATCGAGCTGATCAGGAACCGTCCCGAGCGCATTTTTTCGGAAATATATTCCTTCTCCTGCGGCGACAGGTGCTCCTTGCCCAACAGCTCCTTGTAGGCCGCGCTCAGGCGCAAGCGCGGGATGTAGTCGCGGTTGAGGTGAATGACCCAGCGGTCGCCGTCTTTCTCCACCCGCACATCCGGCTCGACGACGCGGTTGGAGTCCTCGCCGAAACGGCGGCCGGGCGCGGGGTCGAGCGTCGCGATTTCCTCGAGCGCTTCCTGCACGTCCTCCAGGCTTGCGCCGACTTTGCGCGCGATTTCCGGGATGCGCCGGCGGAGCAGCAGCGCGTAGTGGTGGCGCAGGATGTTCGCGGCGAGGCTGTCGCCCTGGCCCCGCAGCTTGAGCTGCTGCACCAGCGACTCCTGCACGTTGGCGGAGCCGATGCCAGGCGGGTCGAACGAGCGGAGCAACTCGGCGGCGTCCTGCACGGTTTTGAGCGGCAGGCCCGCCATCAGGGCGATGTCGGAAATGCCCGCGGTAAGAAAGCCCTGGTCGTTGAGGCTGCCCACGAGGTAGCGCAACGCCTCGCGCAATTTGTCGTCGCCGTCGGCCAGCTCGGCCTGGCGCAAGAGGTGTTCCTGCAGCGAGGTCTCGCTCACCAGCGAGTCGAAAAAGTGCTGGCGGCGTTCGGCATCCTCGCGGGTGTAGGTGTTCTGGCTGCCGGCCTGCTGGAAGTGGTCGCGCCAGTCCTCGTCGAGTTTGCGCAAAATCTCGAAGTCATTCTGGAAGCGCATTTCCTCCTGGGCATCGGCGGTGCCGTCACTCTCGCCGTTGCGTTCGGCCTCGGTCTCCTCGCTGGGCTGGTCGAGCGAGACCCCGGTCATGGGCATCTCCTCGAGGAGCGGGTTGTTCTGCAGTTCCTCCAGGATGGTGTGGCGCAATTCGAGGGCCGGCGCCTGCAAAATCTTCAGCGACTGGCGCAGTTGCGGCGCCAGCACCTGGGTTTGCGAGAGTTTTTGGAATTGATGTAGGCCTTGATTCGCCATGGCACCCTCTTTCCCCTCGGTAGGGTGGTCTTACTTCGAGTTTTTATGCATCCAGCGTTCGCTGGCGGTGGCGCCGTGGGGTCCGTAAAGGTCGCGCACGTATTCGGCGAGCTTTTCGTTGGTCGGGCCGTAACCGTCACTGTATAGGTAGCGTTCGAGCACGTCCAGCAGCTCGGCGGCGCTTTGGTAGCGCTGTTCGCGCGGGCGGGCCAGGGTCTTGTGCAGGATGGCGTTGAGCTTGGCGTCCGCGTCCTCCCGAGTCTTGGCGAAGTCGGGCAGGGGCATATTGAGGATGTTTTCGCGGGTGGCCTCCGGCGTTTCGCCCTCGAAGATGTTGCGCATGCACAGCATCTCCGCCAGCACGATGCCGCAGCCGAACAGGTCGGCGCGCCCGTCGGTGACTTCGCAATTGGCCTGCTCCGGCGAAAGATACTCGTCCTTGCCCGCGATGACCTCGCCTTCCTCGTTATACATCAGGTCGAGCGCCTTCGCGATGCCGAAGTCCGTCAGCTTCACGTCGCCCTCGTTGGCGAGCATGATGTTCTTCGGGTTCACGTCGCGGTGGACGATGCCGAGCAGGCGGCCCTGGCTGTCGCGCTTCTGGTGGGCGTAGGCCAGCCCGCGGCACACGCGCGAGACGATGAACACCGCCAGGGTCACGGGGATTTTCTGCTTCGTCTCCAGGTGGCGCACGATGAAGTCCTCCAGGTTGCGCCCGTTGACGAACTCCATGACCATGTAATACTGCCCGCCGACCACGCCAAGGTGGTAGGTCTGCACGATGTTGGTGTGGATGAGGTCGGCCACCAGCCGCGCCTCGCCGACAAAGTTGCTCCGAAACTCCGGAATCGCCGAGTATTCCTCGCGAATTAGCTTGATGGCGACCTGCTTGTTGAAATTGTCCGACCCGTGCTGGCGGCCCTCCATCACCATGCCCATGCCGCCTTCCGCAATGGAGCGGACCAGCTCATAATGAATCTCGTTAAAAATGTGTTTCAGCTTCTGCACGGGAGGCAAATCAAAGGGCTTTCCGGCGCCGGCGGCAATCCCTTTTTCACAAACGCGCACGATTCTTGCTGTGGGCCTTTGCCTGCAGGGGCGGCGGGTTGACAAACCGGGCCGGAGGGGCCATGCTGGGGCATGATTTCTCTCACTGACAGCGCGGCCCGCCGCATCCAGGACCTCCAGCGTGAAAAAGGCGCGCCGGGCAAGCTCTTGCGCCTCTTCGTCACTTCCGGCGGCTGTTCCGGCCTGGAATACGGCATGTCTTTCGACGAGCCGAAAGAGGGCGACACGCGCATGGAGTCCAACGGCATCGCGTTTCTGGTGGACCAAACCAGCTTGGAGCGAATTGACGGCTCATCCGTCCATTTCGATGACGGTCTGCATGGCAAGGGCTTTGAGGTGCGCAACCCGCGCGCGACCAGCACCTGTGGCTGCGGCCGCTCGTTCAACTAAGCCTGCTTTTTGCGACGGCGGCGCAGTTCCGTAATCGCCGCCAGCCCCGCCAGCAGTGCGCCGGCAAGATACGTCGCCGGCTCCGGCGCGGGTACCAATCGGCCATCGCTCATCAGCGAGGCGTTCCAATTCTGACCGTCACCGAATGGGTTGATGAACACGATTTCCGACAATTGGCTGGTGGTGAGTCCGCTGGATGAAGTGCCGAAATAAATCTGGCCCGGGTCGCTCCAGCCTTGAATGTCGAGCGTGGTGCTCGCCGTCCACGAGGCGCCGTTACTGGCGCTAAAGGCTACCACTGCCGAGCTGCCGCCGAGCGTCAGGTTCGAATTTGCCGAGAGCGTCAGCGAGCCGATGCCCGCCGAAGTGGCGGAGCCCAGGCTTTGGTTGTTGAGGTTCAGGGTGCCGCCCGCGAGATGGAGCGTGGCGCTGGGGTTGACTTGGTCGCTGGCGCCCAGCATCACCGTGCCGCCGGTGTTGATCGTGAGAGTGCTCGTGTTGGCCAGTGCCTGATTGCCACCCGTCGCCGAGAGCAGCAGCGTGCCGCCGTTGACCGTGGTCGGTCCGGCATAAGTGTTGCTCCCTGTAAGGGTCATCGTCCCGGCGCCTTCCTTCACCATTCCGCTATTGGCATTACCGCCCTGAATGACGCCGGAATAGGTCGTATCCTGATTGTTGCCGCCCACCGTCAGCACCACGTTGTTGGTGATGGAGACATTGCCGGCCCCCGCGAGCGAGCCGAAGGTTTCGCTGGCGTTGCTCGAGATATTCGCCCCGCTGGCAACCGTGACGGCAGCGGTGTCACCGAGGGCGCTGCCGCCGGCGATGCTCAGCGTGCCGGAGGCCACATTCACCGCGCCAGTCGCGCTGTCGTTGTTGCCCTTGAAGACCACATTGCCGGAACCGGTCAAGCTGAGGTTGCCTGCGCCGGAGATGTTGCCGGTAAATTGCACGTTGCTGGTCAGGGCCGAGATCGTCACCTCCTTGTTCACCGCGATATTGCCCGAAAAAGTCGCCGTGCCGGAGGTGTTGTTGCCGCCGATGGTCGTCGAATTCCCCGCATTGGCGACGATAATGTCATTGGCGACCACCCGCCCGCTATTCGTGATATCGAGCACGAGGTCGTCGCCGCTTTGCGTCGAAGCATTCCCCAGCACGATCGCGCCGGTGCCCAGCGCGCCGTTGGCCATGACTCCCACCGTGCCGTCAACGATGACGGCGTTGCCCGTGAAGGTGCTGGCATGGTTGAGCGTCACCGTGCCATTGGTGGTTTTGTAAAGATTCGCGCCGGCGCCATCCAGGGTCGCATTGGAAAAGCCGTTTTGCAATTCGAAGGAGCTGGCCGTCAGCACCCCTGTGGTCGCGGTCAGACAGCCGTCAATCAAGGTCACCTTGTTCACGGTGTCGGTTGTGGCGACGATGTTTAAGGTGCCGGCGCTGACGATGATGTTGCCGCTGCTGGCGAGCGTGCCGTTGAGCGTGACCGCGCCGCCGCCGGTTTTGGTAAAGCCGCCGGTGCCGGAAAGGGTGCCGTTAAAGCGGAGCGTGGCGCCCGCTTCCTGATTGATGATGATGTCCTTGCCCAGGCTGATATTGCCCGAGAATGTGCTGGTGCCGGTGACCGCCGTGGTCCCGAGCGTCGTGCTGTTGCCAAAATTGCCGATGGTGATATTGTTGCCGATGTTGCGCGAGGCGGTGTTGATGAGCAGCGCCAGGTCCTCGTTGCTTTGGGTGGAGGCGTTGCCGATGGTGACATTCCCGGTGCCGAGCGCGTTGTTATTGCCCTGCGCCAGCAAGGTGCCGTTGACCACGGTGACGTTGCCGGTGAAGTTGGTGCTGTTGGCGCCCAAGGTGGTGGAGCCGCCGTTGCTTTCCACCGTGACGTTGCCCGCGCCGGACATTACGCCAGTCAGCACAATCGCGCCCGAGCCTGCCGTGGTCAGGTCGAAGCCGCCGTTGGTAACCGTACCGTTGATGGTCAGGCTGCGGTTCGAGGAAACGTTGAAAGTCTGATTCGCCGCCAGCACCACCGGCGAGGCAATCGTCAGGCTGTTCGAGCCATTGTCGGCCGAACTCATGTCTATGCCGCCCGACCCGATGGTCGTGGTGTTCGAGGACTTGGCCGCCATCGTGAAATTGCCGCCGGTGTTGGTTACGATGATGCCCTTGGTGGTGACGCCCGTGCCGACGTTGGCGGAAATCGAGGAGGTCAGCGTATTGTTGAGCAGGATGTACGTGGTCGCATTCGGCAGCACCCCGCCCACCCACGAGCCCGTATTGCTCATCGTGGTGTTATTGTTGGCCTTGGTCACGTTCTGGGCCTGGGCCACCCCCGCCATCCCCCAAAACGCCAGCAGGGCAAAAGCGGTGGCTTTTGCCCTAGAGCGCCAAAGGCGGGCTGGTGTCTGGTGGTGGTTCAACATGAGGTGAATGTCGGAAAAGGTCCGATTTAAACGTTTTTTGGATTAGTGTATTTTAGGCTTATGTTGCTGAATATAAGCGGGAAAGAAGGTTTGTGCCATCATTTTCAAAAAACCGGAGGTTTATGGCCGGATTTTTACAAATGAGGTGAGAAAACCGGTGTTTTTGGGGGATCAGTGTAAAGCATTTGTTACATCCAAGAAGAGTATGGCCCCAAACCGGGTTTTTGCCCATCCGGCAAAGCCCTAAAATACCCTCCGAAATATCCTGTAGGCCGTTAGGCCCGCCGCCGGCCGGGAGGGGTTTCGCGTCGTGAGCTCGGCGCGAATTCCAGCCGGCGGCTGGCCAAAGGCAAAGTAATATCGTATAACGATATAAAAACCCCCAGTCCTTGGCAATACCTTTTTCAGATTATTTAGGGCTATGCTGGTCCGCTCAAATTTCGGTTTGCGGCGTGCCACGCGACGCTGTCTGCTCGCGCCATGTCCATTGCCACTCGTACCGGCGACGACGGCACCACCGCCTTGTTGTTCAACCGCCGTGTGCCCAAGACGCACCCGCGCGTGGCTGCTTCCGGCGCGGTGGATGAGTTGAATGCCGCGCTGGGCCTGGCGCGAGCATCGGTCCGCCATGTCCCAACGGCCGCCGCGATTTTTGCCGAACAACGATGCCTTGTCGGCCTCATGGCCGAGCTTGCCACTGACGACGCCGACCGCCCGCGTCTGTTGGCGTCAAAACTCCAGCGCCTGCAACCGGAGGACCTGGCGCGCCTCGATGCGCTGGTGGCGGAATTGGAGGCGAAACTGCCGCCTGCGCGCGATTGGGACACCCCCGGCGCAAACCTGCCCCACGCGCAGTTGCATTTCGCCCGCGTCAGTTGCCGCCGCGCCGAGCGCGAGTGCGTTGCCCTCCGCCAAACCGGCGCGCAAGTCCCCGATTTGATTTTGCAATACCTCAACCGGCTTTCCGATGCGCTGTGGCTGCTGGCGGTGGCGGAAACTTATCAATGATGGGCCGGGAGGGTAAGCGGCTGGCCTTTTCGCCGTCTCCGTTTCCACGCTGCGAGAGATAACCGGCTTTCCGCTGACTTTTCTCCTTCGAGCAAATTTTCCACGCTGATGTCCTCGTCCAAATCCGGCCAATGAATGCCGACTCCGCCACCGAGAAGTTCGTAGTGACGCCGTTCTTTTGGCGTTCCTTCCTTTAGCCGCGGGTACCAAGCCAGTGGTGCGCCAACGGTGCGGCCATCCGACAAGGTGACCTCGAGGCGTTCCTTGTTCACGCGCACGGCGGTAACAAGTATGTCAGGCCAATCGGGTGAAGAATGTGTTCCACTTCGCATAAAAATCATCCTGATTTTCGTTCACAATACGCTCAACCACCTTAAGTTCAACCTTAGAAAACCCGCGATTTTTGCTCAAGCGTACGGGCCGCAGCCAGAATTTGGCGAGAGCGGCGTCACGTTTGACATGAATGTGTGGCGGTTCCTTCCGATCGCCGGCAAAAAAGTAAAAACGATACGGGCCGATGATCGCGACGGTGGGCATGACGGAAGCTGGAATGTCGCACCGTCTACTTCCGCTTCTTCGCTTTCGCCTTCTCGCGCGGTTTCAAATACGTCTTCTCGCGCAAAAGCTCCTCATACATTTCGAGCATGCGCATGCCTTCGCGGGGGCGGACTTCGTCGGCTTTGATGGCGCGGTCGATCTGCTTCTTCATCAGGCGCGCCAGTTCCTCGGCGTCCCACTGAATCATGTCCAAAATTTTGTCCACCCGCGCGCCTTGAATTGACTCTTCGATGTAGAAGCCGTCCTCCTCGTCGTCCTCGAGAAACACATGCACCTCGTTGACGCGGCCGAAAAGGTTGTGCAGGTCGCCCATGATGTCCTGGTAGGCGCCGACGAGGAACACGCCGAGGTAGTAGGGCTTGTTGGGCTGCAGCGGGTGTAGCGCCAGCGTGCCGCGCACGTCCTCGAGGTCGATGAAGCGCGAAATTTTGCCGTCGGAGTCGCAGGTGATGTCGGCCAGCACGGTTTCGACGGTTGGTTTTTCGTCGAGGCGGTGCAGGGGCATGATGGGGAAGAGCTGGTCGAGCGCCCAATGGTCGAGCAGCGACTGGAAGACGGAGAAATTGCACACGTACTGTTCGGCGAGCATGGTGTTGAGCTGCGCGAGTTCGTCGGGCAGGTAGCCGCGTGCGGCGGCGCTCTTGGCGCGGATGTCGGTGCAGATGCGCCAGAACAGGTTTTCCGCCTCGGCGCGCGATTCCAAATCAAGGAAGCCCAGGGTGAAGAGCGTCTGCGCCTCCTCTTTTTTCTGCTGCGCGTCGTGAAAGCGTTCCAGCCGTCCATATTGGTCGCCGTCATGGAGGATGTGCTCCAGCGCGGTGATGACCTCGTGCTTCTGGCGCTTTTTGTTTTTGCCGTTGAGCGAATGGAACGGCGTGGTCTTCGAGATGCGGTCGAACACTTCGAGCACGAGCACCGAATGCGGCGCCACCAGCGCGCGGCCGCTCTCGCTGACGATGTCCGGCACCGGGATGCCCGCGCTGTCGCACACGCTCTTGATGTTCGACACCACGTCGCGCGCGTATTCCTCGAGCGAATAGTTCATCGAGGACTCGTAGTTGGCGCGGCTGCCGTCATAGTCGATGCCTAGGCCGCCGCCCACGTCGATGAACCGCATGTTGAAGCCCAGCTTGCTCAGCTCGATGTAGAAGCGCGTCGCCTCGACCACCGCCTTTTTAATCGTGAGAATGTTCGGCACCTGCGAGCCGATGTGGAAATGGACGAGCTGCAGGATGCTTTCCAGCCCGGCCTTCTTGAGTTTGCTCACCGCGAGCATCACCTCGCTGGTGGTCAGGCCGAACTTGGCGTCCTCGCCGGAGGACGTCGCCCACTTGCCTTCGCCGGTGGTGCGCAGCTTGATGCGCAGGCCGATGCGCGGCTCGATGCCCGTTTCCTTGGCGATTTGCAGGATGTCGTCGATTTCCGAAAGTTGTTCGACCACGAGGATGACGTTCTTGCCGAGCTTGCGGCCCAGCAACGCCAGGCGGATATATTCGGCGTCCTTGTAGCCGTTGCAGATGAGCAACGCCGAGCGCCGGTCCAGCGCCGCGAGCGCGATAATCAGCTCCGGCTTGCTGCCCGCCTCGATGCCGAAGCCGTAATCCTCGCCCGCGTCGAGGATTTCCTCCACCACTTCGCGCAGTTGGTTGACCTTGATCGGGAACACGCCGCGGTAGGCGCCGCTGTACTCCTCCTGCGCGATGGCGGTGCGGAAGGCCTCGTTGAGCTGGATGACGCGGTGGCGCAGCAAGTCCTGCAGCCGGATGGTCAGCGGCGGGCGCAGGCCCATCGAGGCCGCTTCGTTGACGATGTCGAGCAGGCGGATTTTGCGGCCGTCGCCCGCGGGATGCACGCAGAGGCAGCCGTCCTCGCCAATGGAAAAATGGCTGCCCCCCCAGCGCTTGATGCCGTAGTAGTCCTCGGCGTCACGCAACGTCCACGGAGCCGACGTATGAATTTTGAGTGCCACTTCTGCGAATGCTCGACGAGCAGTTGATGCGTTAAACCACTTGGGCCTGCGGTGCAAAGAAAATATTCGGCCCCGGCCCGGCGAGCGACAGTTGTAACGCCGCTGGAACATTTGTCCGGTTTGTCATCGGCTGGGTGATACTGTAGTAAACACGCATGATTCCCGACGGCCAATTGCTGCGACGCTACGCGCAAGGCGGTGACGAAACCGCCTTTGCCGAATTGGTGCGCCGGCATGTGGACCTGGTCTATTCGGCGGCCTTGCGCCTGACTTACGGCGATGCGGCCCTCGCGCAGGATGTCAGCCAGAGCGTGTTCACCGACCTCGCGCGCCAGGCGTGGAAGCTCACCGGCCGCGCGACGCTTTCGGGCTGGCTGCACACGAGCGTGCGCTTTGCCGCCGCCAAGGCCCGCCGCGGTGAAATGCGCCGGCGAACCCATGAACAAGAGGCCTTTGCCATGCAAGACCACGATGTAACGACGCCGGAAATACCCTGGGAGCAACTGCGGCCGGCGCTCGACGAGGCCGTGGGCCAGTTGCGCGAGGCGGACCGCGACGCCGTGGTGCTGCGCTTTTTCCAGAACAAGAGCCACCTCGAAGTCGGCGCCGCCCTCGGGGTGGGGGAGGAGGCCGCGCGCAAACGCGTGGACCGCGCGCTCGAAAAACTTCGCGAGCATTTCGCCCGCCGGGGTGTCACGGTGTCCGCCGCCCTGCTCGCCAGCACGATTGCGGCCAATTCCGTGCAGGCCGCGCCCGCGGGGTTCGCGGCGAGCTTCAGCAGCACGGCGCTGGCCGGCGCCGGCAGCGCCACACTTTCCGCGGCACTCCTCAAATCACTCTACCTTGCCATGAAAACCAAAACCGCCGTCATTGTTGTCGCTGTGCTGGCGCTCGCCGCCATCCCGGCCATCGTCGAACACCAGCAAATCGTGCATTTGCGCGAAGACCTCGCCAGTGCCCAGGGAAAAAAATCAGCCGCTTCGGCGGCCAAGGCGGCCCCCGGCCAATCCGGGGCCAACGGCAAAGCCGCCCTCGCCCAAATTCTGGCGATGCCCAGCCGTTCGGCGAGATTGCGCAGCTTGATTGATTTGGCTGCCAGCCTTGACGCCAAAGGCGTGCGGGCGCTGCTTGATGATTTAATCAAGCGGCCAGGCCACGACGAAGACGGCCTGGCCGCCTCCATTCTGCTCGAAAGAATGGTGCAACTTGACCCGCAGGACGCCCTCGCTTTGGTGAAAGGGCTGAAGGGGCCCAATGATCGCAAGGCCGCCCTGCAAACACTGTTTATCGCCTGGTCCGGCCTCGATCCCGCCGCCGCCTTGACCGCGACCGGCCAGATCGCCGACGCGGAAATGCGCAAGAGCCTCCAAACCGACGTCTTGTCCCATCTGGCGAATTACGACCCGAAGCAAGCGCTGGCGCTGTTGCAAAGTTTGCCCGCCATGCAGGAGTCGCGCGCTTTTCGCAATATGTATGAGGCGGTGTTTTCGACCTGGGCCGGGAATGATCCCGCGGCCGCATCGGCGGCGGTGATGAAACTGCCCGCCAACCGGATGCGCGTGTTCGCCATCCAGAATGTCGCCGACGGCTGGGCGTCCACCGACCCGCAAGGCGCGCTAGCCTGGGCCGCAACGTTGCCCGCCGGGGCCATTCGCAGCGGCGCGATGAACTCGGCGTTGACGGAATTGGCGCAAACCGACCCGCAGGCCGCCATCAGTTTCGCCGGTAATTTGACGGACAGTATGGACCGCAATAATTATCTCGGCAAGATTGCCTCGGAGTGGGGCCAAAACGATCCCGCCGCCGCGCTGGCTTGGGCGGATGAAAATGTCAGCGGCAAGGCACACGACGACGCGGTGCAAGGCATTTTGGGGAAATTGGGCTTATCCAACCCGGAGGCGGCCCAGGCCTATGTGGCGCAGATGCCGGACAACCCTCTTCGCGACGAGGCCATCAACCAACTCGCCGTCAGTTGGGCCGAGGGCGACCCCAAATCGGCGCTCAATTGGATGCAAACTTTGGACGGCCCCAATGGCGCGACGCCCACGGTGCTGGCGCAGATGGTGAATATCGTGAACGACTGGGCGGTCATTGACCCGCGCGGCACCGCGGCCTATGTGCAAACGCTCGAAGGCTCACCCAATTTTGGCCGGCTCATGGCGCAAATCGGCGCCAATTGGGCCAGCGCCGACCCGCAGACGGCCCTGGCTTGGGCCCAGTCGGTTCCCGCCGACGGCGGCTATAACGACGCCACCAAGGCCGTCCTCACCGCCATTGCGGTGCAAGACCCGCAGGCGGCTTGGAACGATGCCGGGCAAATGCTTACCGGCGATGCGCGCAACGAGGCCATGAGCAACATCATCATTAAATGGAGCGCCCAAAACCCCGCGCAAGCCGTCCCGGCGCTCGCGTCCCTGCCCGAGGGCAGCTTGCTCGACAAGGCGACATCCACCCTGGCGACGAATTGGCTCAAGCAGGACCCCACCGCCGCCTCCCAATGGATTGACACCCTGCCGGCGGGGTCGGCCCGCGATGGCGCGGTCGAGCAATTAATCAGCGCCGAGGGCGCGAATAATCCGTCGGCGGCCTTCAATTGGGCTTTGACCATTGGCAACGGCAATGCCCAGCAGACCCAGCTCAACAACGTGGTGCTGCAATGGGCGCAACGCGACCCGGCCGCCGCGGCGGCCGCCATCCAATCGGCCAATGTTTCAGACTCCCAGCGGGCGTATTTGCAAGGGTTGTTGAACGCCGCCCAACATCCCACGCAAGGCAAATAACGGTGAGGTGATGAGGGGATGGCGAATTTCCTAAAGAAGTTTGGAACATTCATCGATAATTCCTTATTAGAGCTTTGACTGGGAATTATTTAGGCAACCATCCCTTCAAAATAGGCCCGGTCAAAATCTGCCACCCATGAACCACCCCGCCGTTTCCTGCGACCAAATTCCCGCCAAAAAAATCCCTCGCGCGAGCCGCGTGCTCGCGCTGGCCGCCATCCTCGCCGGCGCCAGTCTGGCCGGCTGTGTGATGGTGACCGACAACCACACCACCACCACCGGCCACAAAATCAGCGACACCACGTTTGCCCAAATTGATGCGGGCAAATCCAAGGACTTCGTTGCCGGCCTGTTGGGCGACCCTTCGGAGAAATCGCCCCAGAGCGATGGCTCGGAAATCTGGCGCTGGCATTACACCGAGGACCGGCGTTCCTCCGGCGGCTTCATTGTGCTGTTTGCCTCCAACAGCGACACAAAGACCGAGCAAACGCGCTTTGTCGAATTCAACAAGGACGGCAGCGTGACCCGCGCGTGGACGGAATAACCTTTGCCGGGGAGACAAGACTGAACCGGGCGGCGGGGCAATAGGGGCTCCGCCGCCCGCCTGGTTTGGGTGTTTCGGCTCGCCCTGGCGGACGCCGGCCGGTAGTTTCACGGCCTGATTTATTCGTGCACCCGCTTTTCCCGTATGCCTTTGGCTTCCCGTAAAAAATCCCCCCGCAAAAAACGCCTCGTCCTCCTCGGGGCGACCGGTTCCATCGGCGACAGCACGCTGCAGGTCGTGCGCAAGCATCCGGACAAGCTGGAAATCGTGGCCATCGCCGGACGCACCAATTGCGCCAAGCTCGACGAAATCGCCCGCGAATTCAAGGTGAAGCATGTCGGGGTGTTCGATGAAGCGGCGGCGGTTGCCGCCAAAAAAGCCGGCCTCTTCAAGAGCCGCACCCTGCATTCCGGGCCGGCGGGGCTCGAGGAACTGGCCTGCCTCCCCGAGGGCGACATGGTGGTCGCCGCGGTCGTTGGCACGCTGGGGCTCAAGCCCACGCTCGCCGCCATTCGCGCCGGCAAGGACATCGCGCTCGCCAACAAGGAAATCCTCGTGCTGGCGGGCCAGTTCGTCATGACCGCCGCGAAAAAACACAACGTCACCATTGTTCCGCTCGACAGCGAACATAACGCAGTCTTTCAGTGCCTCGACGGCGAGCGCCCGCAGGATGTCGCCAAACTTTTGCTTACGGCCTCGGGGGGGCCCTTTCGCGATTGGACGCGCGAGCAAATGGCCGCAGTCACCCCTGCCGCCGCGCTCAAGCACCCGAACTGGAACATGGGCCCGAAGGTCACGACTGATTCCTCGACCATGGCCAACAAGGGCCTCGAGGTCATCGAGGCGCACTGGCTGTTCAATCTGCCGGCGGAGCGCATCGAAGTCGTCGTGCACCCGCAAAGCATCGTGCACTCGATGGTGCAGTTTGTGGACGGCTCCATTATCGCGCAACTCTCGCCGCCTTTGATGACGTTTCCCATCCAGCACAGCCTGCTCTACCCGGGCCGCGCCGCGGGCGTCACACCGACGCTCGATTTTCGCGCCAAGTTCGCGCTCGATTTCCAGCCGCCCGACTTTGATCGCTTTCCCTGCCTGCGCCTGGCCTATGCGGCCCTGTGCGCCGGGGGCGCCGCGCCCGGTGCCTTCAACGCGGCGAATGAAATCGCCGTCGCCGCCTTTCTCGAGCACCGCATCGCCTATCTCGACATCGCCCGCGTCATCGAAGCCACGCTCCATAAACTCCCGGCCTGCCGCCTGCGCGATTTGGACGACATTCTTGCCGCCGATGCCGCCGCCCGGGTGTGCGCCGCCACGGTCGTGCGCAAGATGCAAAAATAAACCCCCGCCCCGGCTCGAATGGAATTTGCAATCAGCACCCAGGAAACCCAAGGGGGCGGGCTGCGGTCTAACCCGGCGGCCAGGTTGATTTTCCCATAAAATTCGTGGCCATTGGTGGATAATCCGTCTAGCATTTCACTTTCCGCATGAGCACCGACTTTTCCTGGCTGGGCAACCTCTTCTCCAATCTTTGGGGCTGGGCGTTCATTATCCTGCTGCTCGGCGGTTCCATCTTTGTCCATGAATTGGGCCACTTTCTCGCGGCGCGCTGGCGCGGCTTGAAGGTGGATTGCTTTTCCATCGGCTTTGGCCCGAAGATTTTCGGTTGGACGGGCAAGGATGGCGTCGAATACCGCGTTTCCTGGCTGCCCCTCGGCGGTTATGTCCGTCTGCCGCAGTTGATGGACATGAGCGCCATCGAGGGCGAATCCACCGTCGACACGCGCGCGCTGCCGGCGATTTCATACCTCGACAAGATGATCACGGTGACCGCGGGCGTGGTCTTTAACATGCTGTTTGCGCTGGTGCTCGCGATTTTGCTCTGGGTCGTGGGGGTCAAGGTCACTGCGTCCTCGCAAACCCAGGTGGTCGGCTATGTCTTTCACACCATGGGCGAGCTTCGCCAAGGCCTGCCCAAGCGGGACCTCGCCCTCTTGCGCGGGCCCGACGCCCCCAAGCTCGACAACACGCCCGCGCCGGCCGACGGCAAAATTTTTCCCGGCGACCGCATCCTCGCGGTGGACGGCTCGCCCATCAGGAATTTCACCGACCTGCCCGAAGCCATCGCGCTGAGTTCCGGCCGCGACCAAGCTGGCCGCCCGCAGGTGACGCTGACCATCGAGCGCGACGGCCGGCCGCAGCAGGTCGTCCTCCATCCCGCGCTGGTGCCCACCAATGAACGCACCGGCGACGCCATCCGCGAAATCGGGGTCCAGCCGGCGGACGAGCTGACCGTTGCCGGCGTGGCCAGCCGTTCGCCAGCCCTGCACCTGCACGTGGGCGACAAAATTCTCGCAGTTGATGGCCGGAAGGTTTTTTCCTTCAACCAGATGAACGACCTGATGGACGCCTCGCAGGGCCGGCCGCTGGATTTTTCCATTGAGCGCAACGGGCAGCCGATAGAGGTGACCCTGCAGCCCGTGCCGATTCCTTTCACCACGCCGCTCGCCACCGTTACCCTGCCCGTGCCGGCGGATTCCGCCAGCCCGGCCGGCGCGACGCTCGACATCCTGCCCATTTACGCGCTCGATGAAAAAGGCGACCCGGCCTCGCCCACCACGCCGGCCAAATCGCTGCTCATCTGGAACGTGGACAACCGCGACGGCGTCTTCGGCAATTTGCACGGCGGCGACTACCTCCTCAAAGTCAACGGCCAGGACGTGAAATCGGTGCAACAAGTCGTGGACGCGCTGAAGGCCACGCCCGCGGGCCAGGCCGCGACCTTGGTTTACGACAGCCAGGACACCCACGCCAACGCGACGGCTTCCCTGCCCGCGGGTTTCGCCGCCACGGTCACGCCGTCGGTGGAATTCGGGCTCATCGGCGCCGGCTTCAACCCCGCCACCGTCACGCTGCACACCCCGCCGCCGGCGCAATTCGCGAATGCGTTCGGCCAAATCTTCGGCATGTTGCGCAGCCTCTTCAACCCGCGCTCCGACATCGGCATCAACCAGCTCTCCGGCCCCATCGGCATCAGCCGCATCATTTATCAGTTCTCGACGGAGGACGTGCGGCGCGCGCTTTGGTTTGCTTTCATCATCAACGTCAACCTCGCCATCCTCAACCTGCTGCCCATTCCGGTGCTCGACGGCGGGCACATCCTCTTCTACACCATCGCCCGCCTGCGCCGGCGCGACCTGCCCATCAACGTCATTGTCACCGCGCAAAGCATCTGCATGGTGCTCATCATGAGCCTCGCGCTCTACGTCATTATCAATGATTCGCGCCGCTGGGCGGGCGACAACCAGAGCGCCGCCGAAGCCCTGCGCTACCAGTATTACCTGCTCGACCCCGGCGAGATGAAGTTCCCCGCGACCCCGGATGCGGCGCCGGCGGGCAGATAGGCGCCGGTTAATCCGGCCGCACCGGAATATTCACGGGATTTTCGCCGGTGGATTCTCCCTTCGCCGGCAAGGGACTGGCCGGATTGTCCTTGGGCGGCGGGTAGCTGCCTGGCTGGTCGTCAATATTGCCCGGCTTGGGTTCCTGCGCCGTCGGCGTCAGCACTTTGGACTCCGGCCTTGGGGCGTCGGGATTTTTGCATCCCGGTCCAGTTGCGACCGCTGCCGCCACCAAGCCGAGGGCAATGGCGCGCAACAATGGCGAATGGATCGTGGATGATGGCATAAACGCGAGGGGTTTCAATGGGTGGCATTGCCGGACCCCGCGCTCTGATAAGTCCCATTGCCATAGCTGCTGACGCCGGTGCTGTTGCCAGGGCTCGAATAACTTCCCGGACCGTAACTGCTTGGACTGCTCGGTGTGCCATTCCCGGGATT
>DASZWY010000089.1:0-6941 GCA_035546135.1 Opitutales bacterium | reverse complement strand
CCGGCTGGCTGCCCAGACGGCCAGCGATTATGAACGCCAGGGCGAATCCGACTATTTCGACGGATTTTACGCTTCAGCCGTCGACAATTTCACCAAGGCGATCGCGCTCGATCCGAATAATTTCGACGCCTACCTTTATCGGGGCAAGACCGAGATCCAAACCGCCGACCTCGATGCGGCCATCGCCGACCTTTCCCGGGCCATTGAACTGCGCCCCAAGGATGCCACGGCCTACTTCCAGCTGGGCCGGGCCCGGGATGACAAAGGTGACACCGGCGCGGCCATCACCGACTACGACGCAGCCATTGAACTCGATCCCAAAAATGAAATGGCCTACAATGCCCGTGGCGTGGTGAAGGCACGCAAGGGAGACGTGGACGGGGCGATTGCGGATTATACCCGCGCCATCGAAATTGCCCCGGAGGATTTCGATGTGGCCTACTTCAATCGCGGCACAATGAAACAGGACAAAGGTGACTTGGACGGGGCCATCGCCGACTTCACCCGGGCGATTGGGATCAATCCGAAAGATCCGGACTATTACAATGGCCGCGCCTCGGCCAAATTTGACCAAGATGATTTTGACGGGGCCATCGCCGATTCTACGAACACGATTGTCCTCGATACAAAAGATCCGGAAAATTACCGGATCCGGGCATTGTTCGAGATCAATAAAGGCGATCTGGACGGAGCCGTTGCCGACTACGGCCGAGCCATCGGAATTGACCCCGAAGATTCCTCAAACTATGCGGAGCGCAGCGTGGCAAGGCTAGTTCAGGGTAGATTTGCCGAGACGCTGGCGGACTGCAACCAGACGATCGCGCTTGACCCCGATTATTCCGACTATGCGTATTTGTTGCGGGAGGTCACCTCCCGCCGGCTGGGCAATGCGCCAGCCAATTTCGCCAAGCCCTTGGCGGAGTGGAAGGACGACTTTCGAAAAACCCTTGGTCAATATCTGGCGGGCGGCCTCGATGAGGCCGGGCTGTTGGCCGCGGCGGCAAAGGGCGAGGCGAAAGAGGTGCCCGGCCAACAATGTGAGGCCTGCTATTTCATCGGCATGACTCACCTCATCGCCGGTGACTCCGCCGGGGCCCGCGCATTCTTCGCCAAAAGCGTCGGCACGCGCCAGAAAACACATCCCGGATATCTCATTGCGCGCGCGGAAATCGCGCGGCTGGACCAACCCCCGACCGCGCGCGATTTTATCGACGCGGGCAACAAAAAGTTTTTTGCCGGTGATTACGACGCCGCCATCGCCAACTTTGATGTCGCGCTCAAACTCGACCCCAAAAATGCCCGAGCGTATGACGACCGCGGCACCGCCAAACTCTGCAAGGGCGACCCGGACGGGAGCAGAACCGACTTCACCCATGCGCTGGAAATTGACCCCAAAGACGCCCTGGCGCTGCTGGTCCGAGGCAACGCCAAGCAAGTTCAGGGCAACTTTTTCTATGCCGCGCGAGACTACCTGGATGCCATTGCGCTCGACCCCGATCATTCGTTCCAGGCGTATCTCTACCTCCAGGTGACATTTCTTCAGATGAACGACGCCGTCTCCGATTTTCCGAAACTTGTGGAAGGCTGGAAGGACGGCTGGACAAAAACGAATGGCCGGTATCTCGAGGGCCTTCTCGGGGTGGATGAGTACCTGGCCGCCGCCGCGAAGGGCGAGGCCAAAGATATCCCTGGCCAGCAATGCGAGGCGGATTATTTCGTAGGCATGATGCATCTGGCCACGGGTGACAAAGCTGGCGCCCGCGATTTCTTCACCAGGAGCGTCAGCGCGGGGGCGGCCACCCACTCCAGCACGTATTTTCTGGCCCGGGCCGAACTCGCCTGGCTGGACCAGCATCCACTCGCCCCGGCGGTTGACGACTTGGTCAAGGCGGGCAAGAAAAAAGATTCCGCTGAAGATTACGCCGGCGCCATCGCGGCCTATGATGAAGCCCTCAAACTTGATCCCCAAAACGCCACGGCCGTCGAGGATCGCGCCGCGATCAAGTTGGGCATTGGCGACCCTGACGGGGCCATCGCCGACTTCACCCAAGTCTTGGCCATCGATCCGAATGACGCCGTTGCGCTGCTGATAAGGGGCAAGGCCCGGCAAATCCAAGGTGACTACGCTGGCGCGGTTAAGGACTTCGACGCCTCCATCGCACTCAAGCCCAACGATTCGTACACGACGGTGCTCCATCGGCAGCTTGCCTTGCGCCAGCTGGGCAATGCGTCCGCCGATTTTGCGCAAACCGTGGCCGCCTGGGGCGAGGGCTGGGAAAAGTCCAACGGCCAATACTTGGCTGGCAGCCTAGATGAGGCCCAATTCCTCGCCGCCGCGGCGCAAGGCGACCCCAAGCGGGTGTCCAGCCAGCTCTGCGAATCCTATTATTACACCGGCATGACCCATCTCATCGCCGGCGACAAAATCGGCGCCCGCGATTTCTTCGCCAAGTCGATAGCCACCGGTGCAACCGAACTCTTGATTCATGATCTCGCCCGCGCCGAACTCGCGCGCCTGTCACCGGCCAAATCCGCTCCCTAACCCCGCCCCAACACCATCGGCCTTCGTGCAGCAGGCTGATTAGCCTGATCGAGCCAAAGCTTGCCAGCGGGCGGGGGATTGCTTTAGCCTGACTGTTCGAGCGCCTGGGAGAGCCTGCCCTTGCGCCACGGGCTGGTAGCTCAATGGTAGAGCAGTGGCCTTTTAATGCAAAGTGATATTATTTGCGTGAATTGGCCTGAGTTGACAAGAACACGCTTGAGCATGAATTACAGGCACTTGCCTAAAGGTTAATTGGGACTTGTCTCTGCGTCAGTCTGCCAGCATCGGCCCATTTTTTACCGCTGGGTTACTAAAACAGGTTACATATTTTTCTATTTCACATTCAAAACATCCGCTCCACCGCGTTGGATGGTGAACCGCGTGCGGTTGTCGGCGGGGTTGGGGATGAAGTGCACGGTGTCCTCCTGATTGGCCCAGTGGAGGGTGGCTTGGTCGGTTTTGGGGTCGTAGGTGATTTGGGGGAGGTCGTCGCCGAGCTGGCAGGGGATGAGGAGGACGCGGTAGCGGGCGTGGTCGGTGCGTTGGTCGATGGTGACGCGGTTGTAGCGGTCGTGGAGGTCGTAGCGGTTGATGGGGCCATCTTTCATGGCGTCGGCGCGGGGGGCGGCGTTGCCGGCGGCGGGAATATTATAAACCATGAGGAGCGGCGAGCCGGGCTTGGGCGTGCTGCCGTCGAGATCGGTGGAGCGGATGAGAAAGAGTTGATTGGGGTCCTGTTTCGGCAATTTAGTTTGGGTGATGTTCGCGCCGAGAATGGCGGTCCATTGGTAGAGATGCGACTGATCATCTTTTTTGATATCGTCCACGACGAGGCCATAGGGATGCGGACCGCGCACCAGCCCGGCGGTGCGGAAGGCATATTGCACGGGGTTGAAAGGGCGGCGCACGACGGGAATCCAATTGGTGATCGTATAACTGGCATACCACGCACGGGATTTGTAGTTCTGCGTGCCCTTGTAGGCGGCGACGGCCACCGGGTCGGTTTCGAGTTCCCATTTTTCCGTCGAGGCGGACGCGGGCAGGGTCGGGTCGTTGTCCTCCCACAACTCGACTTGGTTGCGCCATTCGTAGCTGTAGGAGTTCTTTTGGTCCACGGTGCCGAAGGCCGCCTGGCCGGTAACCGTGCCGCCGAGATAATCGCCGCGCGCAGGAATGTCCTCGGGCTCGCCGCGATTGGCGATGAGGACGAGGTTGTGGTATTTGCCGCTGCTTTCGGTGGTAAAATTGGCCTCGGTGATCCAGTTCACGCCGGCGCTGGAAAAATAAAACATGCCGACGTCCGAGTGAAATTGCCCGGAACCGAGGTATTGGTTCGCACGCACATGGAGCGCGAGCCACGCGGCATTCGCCGTGTTGTCGCTGTAGCTGGAAAGGAAGCCGTAGGTCGGATCGTTGAAGGTCAGCGGCTCCGCCAGTTTGTCGCGCGTGACCAGCGGGTCCCAGTCAGTGTCGTAGATGCCGCCGAAGGCGGAGCCGGGATAGGTCGGCCCGGGCAGGCGGATGCGGCTGGCGTGCGCGTCAATGGCGTGCTGGAAGGCCGCCGCGTCAAACGGCGACACCGGGTCAAATTCATATTTGGTGTGGGCGAGAATCCAGTCGGCCGCCAGATTGTCGGGGTAAAACGCCTTGATTTCATCGGCGGCCTGAAACGAAAAAGGCGAGGCACCGAAACGCCCGCTGCTGAGAACCGACCAGCCGTCCGGCGACATGCTCTCCGCCTGGGTTGCCAGCAATTGGCGCAGATGCGGATGGCCCCAGAGGTTGTCGCCGCGCCGGGCGAGGATGATCATCGAGAGGAGTTCAAATTGAAAGCCGAACGTACTGGTGCCGTTGCCCTCGAACATGAAGCCGTGGTCGTCGATGCCCCAGTCGAGAAAGTCGCGCGCGGTGTCGCGGCCCATTTGGATCAACTCGGGGTCGCAGCCTTCCAGCCCCTCGATGGCCGTCGCGGCGATGAAGTTGGTGAGATACCAGGTGGTGTTCACCCCGTCGCGCAGGCGGTCGGGCGCGGCCTGCATGTCGTCACGCCGGCCGTAGGTGGCCTCGGCAATAAGGTGACGCATGAAATCCTTCTGGTCCGCGGTCATCCATTTGCCGGCGAAATCGAGCGCGAACGCCACGTCCATGTGCGAAATCACCAGCCGCATGCCGCGCGCGCCGGTCTCGGAAAATTTCGCCATGTAGGAATTCGTGCCGAATTCGCTGTCGGACATCGCGTAAATGCGGTCCAGCAGCGGCGCGATTTTCTTATAGTAACTGATGATGGCGGCCGCCGTCTGCTTGCCGTGCTCGTCGTCGCCGGTGAGCAGGCAGTACAGCGCCATCGAGGTCAGGCTGTTGGTCGTGTAATTGACGTAGGCGTTGTAGATGCCGGGGGTCTGGCCCTTGAAGGTATAAGCCAGCGGATCGATGCGTCCGGGCTGCGGGTCGATGAATGCCAACTGATCGATTTGGCCCGTGACAAGTTTCTGAAAAACCTTGCCGTCATCGGTTTTGGGGTCCCACCAGGTGGTGTTGAAAAGATGATTCCACTCCGCGAGCGTTTTCTGCCCGACTTTCTGGCTTTTCATGCGCGCGTAAATCACCGGCACGTCCTCGGGACTAAACAACAGGCGCGGGTAAACGCCGGGGGGCGGCACTTTCGAGCCGAGCAGTTTCGCGTTAAAGCCAGCGAGGTCGTAACTGGACTGCGGCACTTCGGGCCATTTGGTTGCGGGGCCGTCGAGCAGTTTGGCTTGCTCGGGCGTGAAATTGACGCGGTCACTCCACTGGCCTTGCATCACCAGCCGCGGGATGTATTTGGCGACGAGGCTGGGGTCCATGAGCTTTTCCGGGGTGTCGAACATCGTCACCACGTCATCGACGAGCGTTTGGTTCTGGTCGTCGAAAGTGATCTCGCCCTTGCTCAGCAGCACCAGGCCGCGCGAATTTTGGTAGCTTTTGTAGCCGAGCGCATTGGCCAGCGCCACCAAGTCCAAGTAAACGTGGCCGTCCACGTAGATTTTCTCCACGCCGGCAGGAATCGTCGTGGCCGGACGGTCGAGAGTGTAAACCCAGCGGTCGGCGAGGTAAGCCGGTGCGGGCGCGGGCTTGATGGTCTGCAATGCGAGCACGCCCGCAAACGCCGCCGGCACGTAAACCTTGCCGTCACGCATCACGGCGTCGCCACCGAGCAACTGCGCGTCATCGAGCCGGATTTTGTAGCCGTTGGCATAGGCGTAGCGGCTGCCGGCGAAGACCGCGATGTCGTTGCTGATTGCGGCCAAGCCGTATTCGCGGGCGGTATTCGTGTAGGGCAGACCCTGATCCTGCGGCGGCGCGCCGGGCCAGGGAATCTGCGCCTCGCGGATGGCCGTCGGCGTGTTGGCGAGATCGCCGGGCCGCGCTGGCCCGGGGGTTTGATTGGGCGTCGCCGCCTGCACATTCAGCATTGCAAGCAATACGTTCAAAAATATCGAACCGCTTCTGGATTTACACATGGCCAAGTGAAAGATTTTGTTTCTTACTTCTTAATTTCAGCCGCCTCGATGGTCGCCGTGCCGTCCGCCAAGTCCGGCGCGCTCGCCGTCAGCGTGAGGGCGCCGGGGCCGGACGCTTTGACGAAAGCCACGCATTCGCCGCGATAAGTCGTGCGCTGATTCCCTTGGAACGGCCCCGGTTCATCATTCGCCGCATTGTCTATGGCGGCAATCGTTCCGGGTCCGGCGATCTTAAATGTCACCGGCGTCTCGACATTCGGACAGGGCACGCCGTCCTTGTCCACCACGGTCGCGCGCACTATCGCGACGTCTTCCCACGAGTCGGTGATTTTCGCGCGGTCGGCGGTGAGCCGGATTTTCGCGGGCGCGCCGGCGGTGCGCAGTTCCTCCGTCGCCACGACCTGCCCGCCGTTTTTGCCCACGGCTTTCAAGACGCCCGGCTGGTAGTCGAACTGCCAGGTGCGCAGCGCGAGGCTGGTTTTGTTCAGACGTTTCACGCCGAGTGATTTATCGTTCAGGAAAAGCTCCACCTCGTCGCAGTTGCTGTAGACGGACACGCGGGCGTGCTTGTAGTTGTCCGGCTCGGCGGGCGTCCAGTCGGGCACGAGTTCGCTGCGGGCGTTTTCCTCGGAGGTGCGCACGATATGGAGCATCGGCGCGGGATTCCACCACGCCTGACGCTCGTAACCGTGCGTCTTGAAGGCGCCGGTGTGGTCGAGCAGGCCGAGGCCGAGAAACAGGCCGGGCCATTCGACTTCGCCGAGATAATCCGCGCCGCACCACACAAACTGGCCGGCGACATATTTGTTGTCCCGCATCGCGAGCCAGGCGCTCAGCGTGTGGTCCACCGCCGTGTAGAGCACCTTGCGCGTGGGCTTGGCCGTCCAGGCGTCGAGCAG
>DASZWY010000088.1:0-10743 GCA_035546135.1 Opitutales bacterium | reverse complement strand
GTTTCAATGGGTGGCATTGCCGGACCCCGCGCTCTGATAAGTCCCATTGCCATAGCTGCTGACGCCGGTGCTGTTGCCAGGGCTCGAATAACTTCCCGGACCGTAACTGCTTGGACTGCTCGGTGTGCCATTCCCGGGATTACTCGGGGTGCCGTTACCTGGATTCGCGGGTGTGCCATTGCCGGGATTGGTGGGCGTGTCATTGCCCGGGCTGGTGGGCGTGCCCGGCATCGGGTTGGTGGGCGTTTCCGTCGGCGGCTCGTTCGGAGTTGAATTGCCCGGAGTCATCGGCGGCTGAGTGCCCGGGTCGGTGCCGGTGATGCCTGGCGTGGGCAATGTCGGTTGCACGGGTGGCGTGGGCGGGTTGGCCGTGGAGATGGTGCTTGTGGTGGTGCCGGATGCGGTGGGCGAACTCGTGCCTGAGACCGTGCCCGAGGTGGTGGGCGACGACGTACCCGAAACGGTGCCCGAGGTTGTGGGCGAGGAGGTGCCGGAGACTGTCCCGCTCACGGTTGACGAACTCGTGCCCGAGACCGTCCCTGGGGTGGTGGAATCGCTTTGGCATCCGCCGATGTTCATCACGGCCGCTGTGGCCAAAGCCAAGGCCGAGAGGGCAAAATTGGTCCAAACCGACGGTTTTTTGGCAGGGAATGTTGGTTTCATGCTTTAAACATTACGGCGGGAAATTGCTTTCGCAAGGGATGCCGGCCATTTTGCCTTTATCCCTCAGGCTCCTTCCCAAGGAATGCCCCCAAGCTTTGATTTTCGCCGTGCCTTTTGTCCGTGGGTTCGTTAAAAGACTTTTAAATATGTCCGTCCCTGTTCCTGGCTCCCAGCCTGACGCCGCCGCATTGCCGCCTTATTGCGCCTCGCGTTTCCGCGCCGTTCGCCGCCCGACCCGCGAAGTCAAGGTCGGCGTAGTCGGCGTCGGCGGCGCAAATCCGCTGCGCGTACAGTCCATGACGACCACGCTGACGCAGGATGTCGCCGCGACCGTCAAGCAGACGCTCGCGCTGGCCGAGGCGGGCTGCGAAATCGTCCGCATCACCGCGCCCAACAAGGAGGCCGCCCGCGCGCTCAAGGACATTCGCGCGCAAGTCACTGCCGCGGGGTGGGGGCAGTTGCCACTGGTGGCCGACATTCATTTTCTGCCCGCCGCCGCGATGGAGGCCGTCGAACATGTCGAAAAGGTGCGCGTCAACCCGGGCAATTACGCCGACAAAAAGAAATTCGCCGTCAAGGAATACTCCGACAACGAATACGAAAACGAGCTGCAGCGCCTGCACGACGCCTTTTCGCCGCTGGTCTTGCGCGCCAAGGAACTCGGCCGCGCCCTGCGCATCGGCACCAACCACGGCTCGCTCTCCGACCGCCTGATGAACCGCTATGGCGACACCCCGCTGGGCATGGTCGAAAGCGCGCTCGAATTCATCCGCATCTGCCAAAGCCACGGTTTTCACGACATCATCCTCTCGATGAAGGCCAGCAACCCCAAGGTGATGATCGAGGCCTACCGCCTCGCCGTCGCCAAGATGGCCGCCGAGAACATGTATTACCCCCTGCACCTCGGCGTCACCGAGGCCGGCGAGGGCGAGGACGCCCGCATCAAGAGCGCCATCGGCATCGGCACCTTGCTTATGGACGGCCTGGGCGACACTCTCCGCGTCTCGCTCACGGAGGATCCGATTTACGAAGTGCCCGTGTGCCACGACCTCGCCAAGCGCGCCCACGCCTTGTGGGAGCGCGGCAAGGAATTGCCCGACCGCGAAGCGCCCGACGGCGTCAACCCGTTCATTTACACGCGCCGCGATGTGGTCCACGTGCACCTCAACGACGAGTGCGAAGTTTCCCGCGAGCAGCCCCCGCGCGTCGTCATCCCCGCCGCGCGCCCGCTTGCGCAACATTCCGAAATCGTCAAGGACGTCCTCAAAATCCATACGCGCAACAAGGAGACGAAGGTCGAGGGCCTGCTCGTCACGCTCGCCGAACCGGGCGACCTCGCGCACCTCGCCGCGCTTCAGCGCATCCTTGCGCCGACCGTGAAGTTTTTTGTCGTGGATTTGCCCGCCGCCGTGGATCCCGCCATGCTGCGCGGCTACCCGCGCCCCCTCGCGCCGACCGTCTGGGCCCGCCGTTTTGAAAATGGCGACGAAGCCGACACGCAAACTGCCGCCGCGCTGCTTGATTACGCCGGGCGCACCGGCGGCTACCTCGCCGCGGATGTCACCGCCTCCGTTCTCGCCGGCGCTTTCGGCGCGGCGCTCACCCGTCAGGCCAGCAAGGATCGGCTGATTTTAACCCAGACCGCCGCCGAGGCCCACACCCACGCCGTTGGCGGCGTCCGCGCCTTGCTGCGCGAAGCCGCGAAGCTCAATCTGCGCGCGCCGCTCTGGATTCGCCACACGGCGGCCCAGGTCGTCATCTCGGAAAATTTCTTCACCGCGCGCCTGCTCGAGGCCTCGATGGTCGCCGGCAATCTGCTTTGCGACGGCCTGGGTGACCTCCTCAGCGTCGAGACCGAGCCCGACCGCGACAAGACCGTCGCGCTGACGTATAATATCTTGCAGGGCGCGCGCACCCGCTCGACCAAGACGGAGTTCGTCGCCTGCCCGAGCTGCGGCCGCACGCTCTTTGATTTGCAAACCACCACCCAGCGCATCAAGGGCCGCACCGGCCACCTCAAGGGCGTCACCATCGCCGTCATGGGCTGCATCGTCAACGGCCCCGGCGAGATGGCGGACGCCGATTTCGGCTACGTCGGCGGCGCTCCCGCCAAGGTCAATCTCTACGTCGGCAAGGAATGCGTGAAGTATAACATCCCCGAGGACGAAGCCGTCGACCGCCTCGTCGACCTCATCCGCGAACACGGCAAATGGGTCGAGCCGGAGCTGGTGCCCGCGGGGGTGTGAAGCCTTCATTTATTTTATTATTCATGAGATTTTGTTCGCTGAAATTTTATAATTTAAGAAAATTCATAATTTTGCATGAACAATGTCATTGAAATTTTGATTCTTATTGTTTTGTTTTACATTGTCGTTGACGTGCTTGCTCATATTATTTCATGGTTAATTTTGATTACCATTTTGATTTTGGCTATAGCTCTTATCGCAGCCCTTGTTGTTAGCATATTTCGTTATGTTCTTAAATTAAGGCGAGAAGCAAGATTCGCCAGAAATTTAGCGGAAGTTTCTAATGGTGATTTGGTTATCGGCACGGAAATTTGGCTTGATCCGAGATCAGAGCAAAAACATTTCTTTGATATGCTTTATCGCTTTTCCGGAAAGAGGAAAATAAAAATCATTGTTACAACGATACAATTCAACTCGATTAAAAACAGTATAAATCACAAAGATCCTAATCACAAAAAATGTGCAAAAATTGCAATGCGTCGTATTGATCAGCTTCAGAGTGCTGGTCTGCTTAAAATCGAAACGCAGATGGAAGGGGGAAAGGCGGAATCGGGCCGTGAGAAGTTGTTGAACTTTATTTATGAGCGCGGCAGGCACGGAGTCGCGGGGGTTTTAATTTCCGAAGATGACGAGTTGCGTATCCGCTCTCGGGAGGACAATCGCCGTCATGCTAATGCCGATTGGGTTATTATTGGCCCATCAGATTTGCTAAATGAACACATTGCACAAAGTCTGGCTGAGAATGTTTTTTCAAAATCAGAAAACTAGTAATCCTGGAAAGAGGCTCTTTGGGGAGGCTATTGATCAAATCCGGGGCCTCAGCGCGCCGCTCTTTTTCCAGCCTGGTTGCTTTGATGTCTTCGATAACGGCGTCGCCACCCCTTTGCGAATGGATGCCCGCATGCCGGGAATGGTCAGCAGGTAGGCTTGGTCGCTGCTCTTTATCGTGGGTCGAAATTTCATGTCGTGAGTCTGGGTTATCGGTCCTTCTTCCCTGTCCACAACAACCGCAGGCTGTTCAGGCACACGATCACGGTTGAGCCTTCGTGGGCGACGACGCCGAGGGTGATGGGCACGAGGCCCGGGAGGGCGGCGCAGACCATCACGAGAATCGTGCCGAGCGACACGATGAGGTTTTGGTGAATGATGCGCCGGGTGCGGTGGCTCAAATGGTAGGCGTCGAGGAACAGCTCAATCTTGTCGCCCATCAGCACGATTTCCGATTGTTCGAGCGCAGCGTCGGCCCCGCGCGCGCCCATGCCGACGGCCACGTCCGCCGCGGCCAGACACGGGGCGTCGTTTACGCCGTCGCCGACCATCGCGACTTTGCGGCCTTGTTTTTTGAAATCGCGCAGCACGGCCACCTTGTCCGCGGGTTGCAGCCCGGCGCGCACTTCGCTCAGGCCGATTTGCTTGCCCACGGCCTCGGCGGTTTCGCGCCGGTCGCCGGTGAGCATGACGGTGTGCAGACCCTCGGCCTTGAGCGCCGCGAGCACGGGCGCGGATTGCGTGCGGATCTGGTCGCGCAGCAGCAGCCGCCCCAGCAAATTTTCCGTGACGAGCCAGACCTCCGCAAACTCCGGCGGCGGCAGCGGCAGCGATTTCGCCCACTCCGCCAGCGAGCCTTGCTCGAGGAGTTCGCGCCGGCCCAGCACGCAGCGGGCCGCGCCGATTTCGCCCTGCACGCCCGCGCCGGTGATGGCGCGGAATTTCTCGACCTCGCGCGGCTGCAAACCGCGCTCGCGGCCGTAGCGCACAATCGCGTGCGCGATGGGGTGGCTGGCTTCTTTTTCGAGGGCCATCGCAAAGGTGGTGACCTCTTCCTCGCGCCCGGGCGGGAAGCTCTCGACGCTCTCGACGACGAGTTCGCCGGTGGTCAGCGTGCCGGTCTTGTCGAGTGCGACGACGTCCACGCCCGCGAGTTTTTCCAGCGCCGCGCCGCCGCGGAACAGGATGCCGCGTCGCGCGCCCCACGCGATGGCCGCGAGAATCGCCGAAGGGATGGAAATGACCAGCGCGCACGGGCTGGCGACGACGAGCAGCGTCATGGCGCGGTAAAAGGCCGAGTAGCCGCCGCCTGCGGCATCGTGGAATGGCGCGGTGCCGAGCACGAGCCAGTCGAACAAAAACAGCGCCAGCGCCGCGCCCATGATGCCGAGCGCGTAGGGCGTGCCGAATTTGTCGGTAAAGCGCTGGCTCGGCGCCTTGAGGTGCTGCGCCTCCTGGATGAGCCGGATGATTTTTTGCAGCGAACTTTCCGCCGCCCGCGCCGTCGCGCGAAAACGCGCCGCGCCCCACAGATTGAGCGTGCCGGAATACACCGGATCGCCCGGCTGCTTTTCGACGGGCGTGGATTCGCCGGTCAGGTTCGATTCATCGGCGGCGGTCTTGCCGGAGAGCATCTCGCCGTCCACCGGGAAGGCGTCGCCTTCGCGCGCGAGCAGGATGTCCCCGGGGCGCACGTCTTCGACGGGAATCGTCTCTTCGCCGCCGCCGGGCATTTCGCGGCGCGCGGTTTTGGGCGCGGCCTTGAAGAGCGCGTCAATCGCGCGCCGGGTGCGGTGCATCGCGAATTCCTCAAGGGCGCCCGAGGTGGAGAACAAAAACAGCAGCAGCGCGCCTTCGCCAAAGTGGCCGATGGCACTGGCCCCGACGGCCACCGCGATCATCAGGAAATGGATGTCCACCTGGAAGTGGCGCAGGCCATCGAGCGAATCCACCAGCGCATCCCAGCCGCCGGCGCCCATCGCCGCGATGAACAATGCCGGCCCGAGCCAGGCCACTCCCGGCGCAAGCATCGGCGCGATGTAGCCTGCCAACAAAAACACCAGACAGGTGCCCGCCAGCGTGGCCAAAAGTTTCCAGTCTTCGCCGGTTTCAAAAGTGTGCGTATGGCCCATTTCCGGCCAGGGGATTTCGCGCCATTTGCGGAAACGCGCGGCCGTCTGGCAGGGGCGCCCCTTTTCCAGCAGCATTTCGCCGGCCTGCGTGCTGACCTTCATTCCGGCGGGCAGGCGCTCCTGGGTAGGCGCATGGCCGTGGTGGTCATGCGTGTGTTCATGCTCGTGCAGGACGCGCAAAATCTCCGCCAGCCGCGCGCGCAGGCGCACCTCATCCACCGGGCCGAGGGTGGCCACGGCGATGCGGCGCTTGCCAGGCTCGACGACGAGCGCCTCGACGTTCTCCTGCGTGTTCAGGAATTCCGCCAGGCCGGAGACCCAGGATTCATCGAGCGCGTCTGCTGCGGGTGCGGGCATGGGAGGGTAGCCAATTTAGAATAATTCTAAAAAAGGTCAAGCCTGGGAAAAGGGCGGGGCGGGGTGCGGCCGGCGGTGCCCCGCTTGCATTTTTGCCGGAGAAAGATAAGCTATCCCAATCTTCACTTTGCCATGAACCCGCCCGCCCAGTGGCCGCGCCTTATCCCCGCGGCGGCAACCAGCCCGCACGTGGCCCCCCGTCCGCGCACGCGCACTGAGCCCGCGGTCGAACCGTCGTGGGACGTCATCGTGCTCGATGACGACGTGAACCTGATGACCTACGTCGTCCATGTTTTTCGCCGGGTCTTTGGCTACGAGGCCGCCCGGGCTCGCCAGCTCATGCTTGAAGTCCATCAGGAGGGCCGCTCGGTGGTCTGGACGGGCGCGCGCGAGGCTGCCGAACACTACGTCCATGCCTTGCATCAGTGGCATCTGCGCGCGAAGATGGAGTCCCATGCCTGAGCAATCCGGCCCGGTTCCCTCACCCGGCGTACTCCGCGTGCGGCTGCGGTTTTCGCCGCTCTTGCGCGGGGTGCTGCTCGACCTGATCCAGCGTGTCGATAACGCCCGCGCCGCTGCGCCGGAAGAAATCACGCCACCGTCCGGCTTGCCCGATGAACCGCCCGACCCGGATTTGCAGGCCGCCTGGGCCGACAGTCTGCGCGAGCGCGCGGGCTTTGACACCGATGCGCTGCAGGCGCTCGCCGCCAACCCACAATTTGGCCAGGCCGACCTGCCGGTGGCGCCTCCCGCTGCCGAAGCATTGGCCCGCGCGAGCGTGCAGGTGCGCCTGCATTTGCGCGAAACCCTCCTGCGCGACCTGACCACTCCCGAGGCCCAGGGCGAAATCGACGTCTTCCGCCTGCCGTCCGCCGAGCAGCAGGGTTACGCCTGCTTCCGCCTGCTGGCCCATCTCGAGGAGGATTTGATCCAGCAACTCGACCCGGGCGCGCGTCCGGCTTGAAAATTCAAGATTGAATATTGGGCGTTGAATGTTCGATGTTGCTCGTGTCCATGCTCCAATTCCTCCGCATCCGGGACCTCGCGCTGGTCGAGCGCGCCGAACTGGAATTCGGCCCGGGTTTCACCGCCGTCACCGGCGAGACCGGCGCGGGCAAGAGCGTCCTGCTCGGCGCGCTGGCCCTCCTCGCGGGCAATCGCGTGGACAAAACCGTCATCCGCCAGGGTGCGGAAACCTGCGAGGTCGAGGGCGTGCTCTCCTTCAGCGGCCCGGCGCTCGTCCGCGTCAATGCCCTGCTCGAAAAACTCAGCCTGCCTGTTTGCGAAGATGGCGCGCTAATCTTGCGCCGCGCGCTATCCACCACGAAGGTTCCACGGCTGCAGGTCAACGGCGCGCTCGCCACGCTTGGCGCTTTGCAGGAAATCGGCGAGGCTTGGGTGGACTTTCACGGCCCCGGCGAGCCGCAAAAACTTTTTCAGGAAAAGCACCAGCGCGAAATGCTCGACGCCTTTGCGCGGCTCGATGACGCCGTGGTAAAATTCGCCGCGCAATACCAGGCCTGGCGTGATGGCTTGCGCGAGGCCGAAGAATTGTCGCGCGCGGGCCGGATGTCGCCGGACGAGATCGATTTCACCCGGCTGCAAATCGAGCGCATTGACCGCCTCGACCCCTCGCCCGATTCGCTGGCGGCGCTCGAACGCGATTTTAACCGTCTGAACAAGGGCCAGGAACTCGCCACTTTTGCCACGCAACTGGAGGAGGGCTTGGCCGGTGAAGAAGGTGTCGCCGCAAAATTCCCCGCGCTGGTCCGCGCCGCGCGCGAATTGGCCGCGCTCGATCCGGCGGCGGCGCCGCTCGCGCAACGGTTGGAAAACGCAGTCGTCGAATTGCAGGAACTCGGCGGCGACTTTGGCCGGCTCGTCGCCGGGCTGGATTTTGACGAGGAAACCGCGCGCGCCTTGCAGGAGCGCATGGGCCTGTGGCTTGAGCTGCAACGCCGCTATGGCGCCGATCCCGCCGCCTTGCGCGCCAAGCGCGACGAACTGGCGCGCAAAGTCGCCGCGCAATCGGATATCGAGGGCACGCTTGCCAAGCTCGCCGCCGAATCCGCGGCGCGGGAAAAGGCCCTGCGCCGCGACGCCGCCAAGCTGCGCGCCGCCCGTGCCGAGGCCGCGCAAACTTTGGAGAAAAAGGCGGCGCGGTTGCTCAAGGCGCTCGGTTTCAAGCAGGCCGGTTTGCAAATCACCGTCACCGCCGCGCCCGAGTTGCGCGAACATGGCGACGCGCAGGTCGAAATCCTTTTCGCGCCTAATCCCGGCCAGGCGCCGCTGCCGTTGAACAAAATCGCCTCGAGTGGCGAGACCGCGCGCGTGATGCTCGCGCTCAAGGCCGTATTGGCCGAGGCCGACGCCACGCCGTTGCTGGTCTTCGACGAGGTGGACGCCAACGTCGGCGGCGAAATTGGCGCGGCCGTGGGCCAGGAATTGGCAGCGCTGGGCGCGCGGCACCAGGTTTTTTGCGTGACGCACCTGCCGCAGGTCGCAGCCCGGGCGGCGCGGCATCTGGTCGTCGAAAAACACCACGCCGCGCGCGTCACGACCGTCGCCATTCGCGATATCCACGACGACAATGCCGCGCGGGTGGGCGAGCTCGCGCGCATGCTCGGCGACCGCTCCGCCAAATCCGCCCAACAGCACGCCAAGGCGCTGCTCGCGGGGGTTTGATGCGCCTTCGCCCTGTTCCCGATTGTCACATACTGCGGGCTTGCCTCAGCGGGGAAAGCGGTGGAAAATAAGCGTCCTTTCCCCCCAATTAACCTGATGCGGCGGCTTAGTTTAGGTGTCACTCTTTTGCTTCTTGTGGCGGCGATTCTCATCATCGCCCCGACGGTGGTGTTTTGGCAGCAATTCGGGGCCGAGGCCGTGCTGCATCACTGGATTTGGGTGGCGTATATTACTTTGCTTTGCGCCATCGGCACGATTCTCGTGCTGACCGCGCGGGTGAAGCCTGGCGCCCCCCCGCGCACCAACGCCGGCCCGCGTCGGCGGCTGCGGCTCGGTTTTGCGGCCTTTGGTTTGGCGGCGGGCATTCTCGTTTTTGCGCCCACGGTCGCTTTTGGCTGGATTTACGGTTTCGATGCGGTGCTGGCATTCTGGGGCAGCGTTTGCCTCCTTGCGGTGATGACGTTCAGCGGCCTGTTCCTGATTTTCACCGACAAAGGCCGGCTCCAGCAGAGTTCGTAATTTTCTATTCGTAAACACCGCCGCCGAGCAGCACCTCGCCATCGAACAACGCGGCGATTTGCCCCGGGGCCAGGGCGCGCTGGGCTTCCGCAAAAATCAATTTTCCGCGCGACGCATTGGCTGGATTCATTTCCAGCGTCGCCGCCATCGCCGGGTCGCGATAGCGCGGGCGCACCAACAGGGGGTGCGGCCCGGCGCCGGCGGGCGCGCGGTTCGTCCAGTGCAAGTCCCGCAGGGAAAATTCGCGGCCCCATAAGCCAGGCGCGTCCGGTTCATCGAAAGCCACCACCAGCGCATTGCGCGCGCGGTCTTTGCCGACGACCACGTAGGCCTTGTGGTCGGTGTTCGACGGCACGCCGATGCCATGGCGTTGCCCGAGGGTGTAGCGATGCAGCCCGCGATGGGTGCCGAGTTCGCGGCCAGCCGGTGTGACAATCGGCCCGGGCGCTTCGGCAATATATTGGTCGAGAAACGCGTTGATGGGCACGCGCCCGAGAAAGCAGATGCCCTGGCTGTCCTTGCGCTCGGCATTGGGCAGGCCGGCACTTCGCGCCAGTTCGCGCACTTGTGGTTTGTGCAGTTGGCCGACGGGAAACAGCGCGCGCCGCAGGCTTTCCTGCCGCACCATCGCGAGAAAATACGACTGGTCCTTGTTCGGGTCCTCGCCGGTGAGGATGTCCACCGAGCCATCCGCGTTGTTGCGTCGGCGCACATAATGGCCCGTGGCGACAAATTCGCAGCCCAACTGCTCCGCCTGGCTTTCCAGCACGCCGAATTTGATTTCGCGGTTGCACATGCAATCGGGGTTCGGCGTCTGCCCGCCCGCATAGCCGGACACCAAATAATCCACCACCCGTGTGCGGTAGTCCTCAATCAAGTTGAGCACATGGAACGGAATGCCCAGCTTCGCTGCGACGGCGCGGGCTTCTTCCACATCGCGTTCCCACGGGCAATCGGCGAACACCGCCGCGCCCTCCTCGTGCATCCACGTGCGCATATACGCGCCCACGACCTCATGGCCCTGTTCGTGCAAAAGCAGAGCGGCCACGGCGCTGTCCACGCCGCCGGAGAGTGCTGCCAGAATCCGGGCCATAAATCCGTTGCGAGTCGCGGGTTGCGAGTTTCGGGTTTTGCCAGGAACATTTCGAGTAAAAACCAGCTTACATAATGGCGTCGCACCTGCTATAAAAGCGGCTCGCACCTTTGTTCGCATGCCTGAACGCCACATGCTTGAAGCTTTTTGGGAGACCCGCGACCGCGGAGTGGCCATCTTGTCGCACGATTGGGCCAACGTCGCCAGCCTGCCACCCCTGCGTTTCAATCCGGGCAACCAGCCGCTGCGCCTGCTGCGGCAAATGTCGCCATTCATCTAT
>DASZWY010000087.1:0-5991 GCA_035546135.1 Opitutales bacterium | reverse complement strand
CTGGCGCTCGGCAGCGGCGAGGCCGGCCGCGAAATTGAGGGGCCGATGGCCATCGTCATCCTCGGCGGCCTCATCACTTCGACGGCGCTGAACCTGCTCGTGATGCCGACGCTCGCGGCGATCTGGTTCAAGCCCGTGAAGGCGAAATAATCACGCCGGCACTTGGGCGGCGATGGCCGCGCCGATGGCGAGGCTGGCCGTGGCCGCCGGCGAGGGCGCATTGACGACGTGCAAAATCCCGGGCGCCTGCTCGAACGCGAAGTCCTCCACCAGCGCGCCATCGCGCGTCATCGCCTGCGCGCGCACGCCCGCGCCCCCGGGCAGCAAATCCTCGCTCCGGATTTCTGGCACCAGCTTTTGCAGCGAGCGGCAAAATTCCGCGCGCGAGAGCGAGCGCCGCACTTCATATCCGCACATCGACGGGTATTTTTTCAAAAAGCGCCACAGCCCGGGGTAGGTGAGCGACTCGGCGGCGTCGCCGGGGTGGATGTCCGTCCAGCGGTACCCCTCGCGCGCCAGCGCCAGCACCGCGTTGGGCCCGGCTTCGATGCCGCCGTGAATCATCCGCGTAAAATGCACGCCGAGAAAGGGAAATTGCGGGTCGGGCACCGGGTAAATCAAATTTCGCACGAGGCGCTGCCGTTCCGGCTTGAGCAGATAATACTCGCCGCGAAACGGGACGATTTTCACCTTGGGCTGGAGGCCCGCCGCGCGCACCAGCCGGTCGGAATGCAGCCCGCCGCAGGTGACGACGAATTTCGCCGTGATTTCGCCGGCGTTGGTTTCGAGCATCCAGCCGCCGGCGCTGCGCCGCATGGCCTGCACGCGCGTATTCAGCCGCATTTCGGCGCCCTGCGCGGCGCATAATTCCGCGAGCTTCGCCGCCACCGCGGGATAATCCACGATGCCTTCCTGGGGCACGTGAATCGCCGCAAGTCCCGCGGCGTGCGGCTCGATTTCACGGATTTGCTCCGCGTTCAGTTTGCGCAAACCCGCGAGCCCATTGGCTTGGCCGCGCTGCCAGAGCAGTTCGAGCCGCGGCAATTCCGTCTCGGAAGTGGCGACGACGATTTTGCCGCAGGTTTCGTAGGCGACGCCATATTCGCGGCAAAACGCAACCATCTCCTGCAAGCCGCGCACACTGAGCCGCGCTTTTTCCGAGCCGGGCTTATAATACAATCCCGCGTGCAGCACGCCGCTGTTGTGGCCGCTTTGGTGCCGGGCCCAGCCAGATTCTTTTTCCAGCACCGCCAGGCACAACCCCGGTCGGGCGCGCAAAAGCTGCCAGGCCGTGCCCAGCCCCACCAAGCCGCCGCCAACCACCACGACATCGTGTGTCATCGAAGGAATAATCGCTTAAGGATGGCCACTCCGCCGCAAACGCAATCGGTAAACGGGCAGGAGGAGCTGTTTGCCGAGCCAGGTCAGGGCGGAGGAATGCAGTCCTAGCTGCGCCCAAAAATTTTCGCTCGTGCGCGAGGCCAGCGAACCCAGCCATGCGGCCGACCATCGGCCGGTGTGGCGGTGCGAGACGAGCAGGGCCTCGCGACGGCCTTGAACGGGCAGGCGGCTGGTTTTGCTTGCGGCATGCACGCGGTTGGCGGCCAAATCGCGCGGCAAATGGAGAAACGCGCGGGTTTTTCCAAGCCGCAGCCAATACTCGTAATCCAGCGCTAGCTTCAATGATTCGTCGAGACAGCCCGCTTTCTCCACCACGCTTCGGCGAAAAAACACCGCCGGCTGGCACAAAAAGCACCGGTCGGCCAGCGCCGCATACGACCACGGCTCGACCGGATGCGGCCCGCGGTCGCGGCCGGCTTCGTCCACGTTGCGCGCGTTGCCGTAAATCACCTCCACCGTTGGGTTCGCTGCGAATGCTTCGAGGACCGCCGGCAGTGCTTCCGGCAGGTAATAATCGTCGGAATTTATCCACGCGATGATTTCGCCGCGCGATTCGCGCAAGCCGCGGTTCACCGCCGCCCCCTGGCCCGCGTCGCGCTCGGAAACCCACCAGGGATGCAGCGGATGGCCGGCGAGGATTTCCGTGGTGCCGTCGTCACTGCCGCCGTCGTAAACCCTCACTTCAAATTCACCCGTCGCGAGATTTTGCGCCGCAATGCTGTCGAGGCAGGCGCGCAAATACGCCGCCTGGCGGTAGCTGGGGATGATACAGCTGACTTTCATCCGGCGGCATTTGCGGGCCATTCGAGAATTTTCTCCAAGGCGCGTTGGGCGGCGTCCGAAGGCTTCGCGCCAACCACAACGGTCCGGTCGGCGAAAATTTTCGCTCCGGCTGCAATCGCGGCGCCTTGGTCCACCCGCAGCCGCCAGGGACGGTTCACCAAAACACGGCGGCCGATTTTGGCGTCGTCCGCAATTTTTGCCCCAAATGTTTTCAGCGCGGCAACGTACAGTGGAGACGGTCCAAACCGAACCACAAATTGCACCGCCGGCCACAGCCATGGCCGCAGCGTCGGCCATGCCCGCAGTTTCCAGCCATGCCGCAGCGCCCACGGCCAGCAACCGGGGCGCCGGTAAATTTCCCGCCACATGGTCAGGCGCACCGCCGCAGGCAGAGCCGCCATCACCGCGATCCAGAAGGTTTCCTGCGCGCGGGCATCAGCATTTTGTTCGCGCGCCAGGTTCCAGAGCCCGGCGGCATCGGGCGCTTTTTTGGTTCCAGCCCCGCTGAAGCTGTCGGCGGTAACGCGAAAACCTGCCAGCGGCTCGGGCACAAAACAAACGCCGCGCTGTAGGCCCACGCGCAGATTCGACCACCAGTCGGTCATCCACCCTGCCCGCGCATCATGACCGCCGCAATTTAACAGCGTCTCCCGATGAACAATTGCGCCGCTGGGCGGGTAATCAAAATGCGCCCCGCTCAGCAACAGGTCACCAAAGTCCGATTCCGAAAGAAACGCAGCGCGGCAGGACTGGCTCACGTAGCGCCGCTGGATGGCGCCCTTCTCATCAAACAGAAAAAAATCCGCCAAGGCCACGCCGGCCCCCGGATGCGCCGCCACCGCCGCCAGCAGCCGTGCAAACAAATCCGGCAGCGTCACGTCATCCGCCGCCGCGAAATAAACATAATCGCCGCGGGCGCGGCGCAGGCCTTCGTCAAGGGAGGCGATGATGCCCTGGTTTTTTTCGTGCCGGATGACTGTGGCCTTCGGACAGGCTCGGGCAAATTCCGCCAATTGCCCCACGCTGTCATCCGTTGAGGCATCATCAATGAGAATCCATTCCAAGGGCGGCCAAGTTTGCGCCGCCAGCGCCGGCAGGGAGCGCCGCAGCAATTTCCCATGATTAAAATTCGTGAGGACGACCGACAGCGTGGGCGAGTCCGGCATCAGCGGGCGCGTGAGCGCGGCGCGCAGCACAGCGCGAACAGGTAGTGCGCCATCGGCTGGAAGCCGGTGTGCACCACCTCGTCGTTCATCGAAAAGATGAAGACGTTGTGAAAGTGTTTTTGCATCAGCGCCTTCAGTTCCGGTCCCCGCTTGCAATTCACGTGCCCCGCCTTGCTTTGCGCCGAGGCGTAAATTTGCGACTCCAGCGACGGCGAGCCGACAATCAGCACGCCGTGGGGCTTCAGGCACCGCGTGAGGTTGCGCACAAAGACATTTTCGTCCTTAGGCAAAATGTGCTCAATCACATCGCAGCAGTAGACGCCGTCAAAGCCGCCTTTTTCCACCGGACCCTTGAGTAGGTCATGCACACGGAATTCGATGGACATTTTCTTATCCTGGCGCGCTTGAGCGTCTTGGATGAAAATCGGGTCGAAGTCCACCGCGACCACCTCCGGCACCTCCTGGCGGACGAGGCGCGTCCCAAAGGCGTCCGCGCAGCCGACTTCAAGCACGCGGTGCAGGCCGCTGAACATTTTCGAGACGAATTTGTAGCGCGACAGCAAGAAGGTAAGCCGGCGCGGGTCGTCCAGATACACCTGGCTCGACATCAGCCCAAGGCGGGCGAGGCCTTCCTCGTTCTGTTTTTGGAGCAGAACCTGATATTGTGACTCACGGGTTTTAGGTGAAGATTTTGTGGTCATGGTGAATAAATAATTTCTCTGGACCTGCCTTATCGGGACGTTGGCTGGCCAGTGATGACCGCCTTGAAAGGCACCTGAGTATGCGAGGGTATATTGCTTCCGGCAAATATTCGGGCGTAGGCGCCAATGGTGCAATGTTCCCCGATATTAATGGGGGCGCGCCCCGAACCAAAGTTTTCGCCCGGAGGCAGGGGGAGCAACTCGACGGCTTCCTGAACGATGGTAGCATCTCCGATGAAGGTCGGGCTGTGGGAGAAAATTTTTACACGGGCCCCGATGCGAACCTGGTGACCCAGCCGTAATTTCCACGGTCGGCAAATTTGCGCGCTGGGGTCAATCCAGCACTCCGGATCCACTTTGGCGCCGAGCATCGTCAGCGTGGAGATGCGCAGGAAGTTAGTCCGGGCCGGAGAGATGTGCGCACACAACCGGCAGGTGATCCAGCAGCTCCGCCAGAACACAGTCCGGGTAAAATTAAACAGGTCGTCTCGAATTTGGGCAGGGGTAAGATTTCTCCGCCAAAAACCTCGGATGCGGCGGAGGCATTGACACGCCCAAGCGAAGAGCAGGCGCGCGGGCAGCATTTTCCAGTTGGCGCGGTTAATCAGCAGAATGGCCAGGAGATTTTCGAGTAAGCGCGAATCGCCACGGTATTGCACCGGGTCGAGTATGTACGGTCGCACGTCCCGATAGGCGGGGCTACGCAGTTTGGCAATGACATTGCGCCAGACACGCTTTTCTGCCTCAATATTTTTGGCGGTAGCCACTGAAAAATTGGTCCCTCGGTCAAGAAATTTGGCCAGGGTTCGGGGTGAGTAGCAGCAGCCATGGCGAGCAACGCTCACCCAGTTGATAAACCAATCCGAGCGATAACCAAGTTGAGGGTCCAATTCGCCCTCCTCGGCCAAGGCTCTGCGAGTGGTAAGGATGGTATGGCTTTCAAAATAAAAATTGGACAGTTGGCGGATGCGGTGCAGGAATTCTTCCGGGGTGAAAAAAGTCGGCTGGTCGGCGAGATTCAAGCGGTGAGTGATCAAAAATTGGTCACGTTCATGGAAAATATCGCCATCGCTGCAAAAAAATCCGGCTTCCGGATGGGCGGCCAGCATGCGCGCGGCTTCCTCGAAAAAACCGGGATAAACTTCATCATCCGCTCCGGCTAGGTAAACCGCGTCGCCGCTGATTTCGCGCAGACCGGTGTTGAGAGCGGCCACCACGCCCTGGTTTTTCTCGTGTCGGTAGAGCCGGATGAGGGGATGTTTTTCGCGCATCGCCTCGATGTAGGCGACACTGTCATCCTTCGAACCGTCGTCCACCACGACTATCTCATAGGGCGGGTAGCTTTGACTCAGCAGCGCCGGCAGCGAGATTTTCAGAAAATGGCAGTGGTTGTAATTGGGCAGCACCACCGAGATGCGCGGCCAGGCCGATCGGTCGGGGGCCAGTGGCGCAGAGTGGCTGGAAGCCATGGGTTGGAGGGGCGGCATGGAGCGGAGTTTGACGCAGCAAGGGCGGGTCAGTCTGGACGCAGTTCGTGCACCTTGTTGGTGTCTTCCGCGTTGACGGCCTGCAAGTAGGCGTCGGCCACCTGGTCGACGCTGCCTTCCATGATGGTGCGGCCTTTTTCAATCCACACCGCCCGGGTGCACAATTTCTTGATGGTGGAGGCGTCGTGGGAAATCAGCACCACGGTGCGGTTCTCGGTGAATTTTTCCCGCAAAGCCTGTTCGGATTTGGCGGAGAAGCGCACGTCGCCCACGCCGAGCACCTCGTCAATCAGCAGCACTTCCGGCTCGGTTTCCATCGCCACGGAAAAACCGAGGCGCACGCCCATGCCGGAGGAATACGTCGAGACCGGCATGTCGAAAAATTCGCCCAGCTCCGAGAAGTCCTTGATTTTGTCCAGGCGGCTGAGCATGTGTTTGCGGTTCTTGCCCATG
>DASZWY010000086.1:0-5315 GCA_035546135.1 Opitutales bacterium | reverse complement strand
ACGGGCAGATTGACCGCGGCGCGCCCGTCGAGGTCGTCGGCCGCAAGGATTTTGCGCTCGCGGTGAAAAACGCCGACACCTGATCCCTCCGCCATGTCCCTCATCATTGCATTTTTAATTGCCGGCGTGCTGTTCATCTGCACGGAGGTGTTCCTGCCCAGCGGCATCATCGCGACGCTCGGCGGGCTGTGCCTGTTCGCCGCGGCGGCGCTGGGCGTGAGCCGGTATAACGTCTTTGTCGGATTGCTGGTCGGCGTCGGCGGGCTGGCCGTCTCGGCGCTGGCGGTGTATGTCGAACTGAAACTGCTCCCGCACACGCGCGCCGGCAAAAAGTTCTACAACGAATCCGCCTCGGGCGGTCGCGCGGTGGATACCGGCACGGCGACGGCCCTGGAGCTCGTCGGCAAGCCCGGCCGCGCCGCCACGGCGTTTGCGCCCACCGGCCTCGCCGAGATCGACGGCCGCCAATACGAAGCCTCCTGCCTCGACGGTTTTCTGCACCCCGGCGACGCGCTCATCGTCGCCGGCCGCGACAATTACAAACTCCTGGTCAAAAAAGCGGCGGGTTGATTTTTCGCGAGTTCCCATGGGTCTCACCGCAGCTTTTCCGCGATCGTCCCGGGGTTACGCCGGCAATCCACGATGGCAGTGATGGATGCTGTTTGATCAGCCAATTTGTAATATATTGCGTAAGGAAACCGCTTGGCCAGTAAACGGTGATGATTGCGATGCACCTCGCGGTGGATGCCTGCAAAATTACGCAGGGATTCAATGTCGGCATAGATGTTTTCCAGAAATCGCGCTCCCAAGCCAGGTTGCTGACCCTCATAAAACCAGTGGCCTTCGACCAAATCCGCTCGGGCTCGGTCAAGAATGGCGATTTTGGCGGATTTCATCGGCAATTTCGCGTTTCGCCGTGGACCAATCCGTAAATCGCGCCCGTCCTTGCTTGCTTTCACGCTCGCGCGCGTCCAGCAAATCCTTGTGCCACTGCGGCACCGGGATGTCGTCCTCCCTTTTTCGCAAACTAACCCATAATTCTTCGATTGCCCGAAGCTTTTCCTCGGCACTCATGCGATCAACCTGAAGAGTCAGGGCCATAATTTTATCATAAAAGGCGCCAATTGCTCTGGCAATGGCAAACATAAGGCTGACTACAGGCGGCGCTGAGCCTGCCGCTTCATTTCTCGCCATTCAGCGTCCGGCAGATTTCACAGGTGTGGCCGTTGCAGCCGCGGGCGGTGCAGTGTTCGCGGCCATAATAGATGATGCGCAGGTGCAGGTCGTGCCAGGTCTCGGGCGGAAACAACTTTTTCAAGTCGCGCTCGACCTGGACGACCGACGGCCCGCGCGAGAGTTTCCAGCGCAGGGCGAGGCGGTGGATGTGCGTGTCCACGGGAAAGGCCGGATGGTCAAACGCCTGCACCATGAGCACCGAGGCCGTCTTGTGGCCGACGCCGGGCAGCGCCTCCAGCTCGGCAAAGGTCTGCGGCACCTGGCCGCCGTGGCGCTCGAGCAGCAGCCGGGACATCTCCCGGATATTTTTCGCCTTCATCGGCGAGAGCCCGCAGGGCCGCACGATGGCGTCGATTTGGGCCACGGATAACGCCGCCATTTTCGCCGGGGTGTCGGCCAGCGCGAAGAGCTTGGGCGTCACGAGGTTGACGCGGGCGTCCGTGCACTGGGCCGAGAGGATGACGGCGACAAGCAGGGTATATGGGTCGCGGTGCAGCAGGGGGATGGTCGGGCGCGGGTAAAGCTCGGCCAGCCGGCGGGCGACGAATTTTGCGCGTTCGACACGATTCATGGTGCGAATAGACTATAAAAACTGCCCGACCTGGCACTCGCCCGCAACCTCCCACTTGCAACTTCCGCCAATTTCCTTCAAACCTGTAATAACATGCCGTCTTCGTCCGCTCTCGAACCGCCGACCGCACCATCCACCCGCCCGATGTCGAATTCGTCTGCGCGTCCGCCTTTGGGTTACGACCCCGCCGCCCTTCCGCGCGAAACGGCCCGGCACTACATCCCCGCGAGCGACGCCGACCTCGCCGCGATGCTCCAAACCCTGGGTTTGACGAAGCTCGACGACCTTTTCGCGCATCTGCCGCCGGAAATCCGCGCCCAGCCGCCGCTGCCCCTGCCAGTCGAGCTTTCCTACGACGCCCTGCAGGACACCTTGGCCGCCATCGCTGCGCGCAATGCCACCGCGGCGTCCTTTCTCGGCGACGGCCTGCCGGCGTATCGGGTCATGCCCATTGTCGGCGAGGTTTCGCGCATCCGCAACCTGACGACCGCCTACACGCCCTATCAGCCCGAGCGCAGCCAGGGCACCTTGCTCACGCACTGGATTTACCAATGCCTGATGGCCCAGCTCACCGGCTTCGAGGCGGTAAACTCCTCCCTTTACGACCGCGCCAGCGCGCTCTTCGAAGCCTGCTGCTGCGCCCTGCGCCTGGCTGAAAAGCCTGAGGCCGACACGGTGCTCCTCGCCGGTTCGCTCCTCCCCAGCGACCTCGAAGTCCTGCACACCCACGCTGCCGACACCAGCTTGCGCCTCGAAGTCGTGCCGCTCGATCCCGCCACCGGCCGGATGGACGCCGCCGCCTTGCGCGCTTGCGCGCAGGCGCTCGGCCCCCGCCTCGCCGCCATCGCTTTCCCGCAAATCAACAACCTCGGCCTGCTCGAGGACGTGGACGGGCTCACCGACCTTGCCGCCGAATTTTCCACGCGCACCATCGCCGTGGTGGACCCGATTTTGTTCGCCACCGATGGGCTTAAGCCCCCCGCGCAATGGGGCGCCTCCGGCCACGGCGCCGATATTCTCGTTGGCGAAGGCCAGCACCTCGCCATCGGCCCGAATTTCGGCGGCCCCGGCCTCGGGGTGTTCGCCGTGCGGCACAACAAGGACATCAAGAGCGATGTGCGCGCGACACCGGGCCGCTTCGTCGGCAAGGCGCACGACCTCGCCGGGCGCGATTGCTGCGTCATGGTGCTCTCCACGCGCGAGCAGCACATCCGCAAGGACAAGGCCACGTCGAACATCTGCTCGAATCAGGCGTTCCTCGCCACGCTCGCGGGCGCCGCGCTTCTCGCCCGCGGCGACCGCGGGCTGGCCGACGCGGTGAAAAAAGGCCGCGACCGCGCGGCGTTGATGGTCGAGAAACTTTCGCGCCCCGGGGTCGCGCTCGCGTTTGCCGCGCCGTTCTTCAACGAGCCGACCTTCGCGCTGAACAAACCCGTGGCGGAGGTCATCGAAAAGGCCCGCCGCGCCGGTCTGCATGTTGGCGTGGATGTTTCCGCGCGCGTGCCGGGCGGCCGCCATTTGCTCAAGCTCGCCTTCACCGACGCGCAGAGCGACGCCGATCTGGCGAAGCTCGAGGCATTTTTTGGCGCGGAGTTTGGCCCGCGTGCGGGCGCTCTGGCGAAAGCGCCGGAAATTCCCGCCGCCGCCCGCCGCGCCGAGCCCGCCGGGTTGCCCGCGTTCCCGCACGCGACGCTGGTGGATTATTACACCAAGCTCGGCGAACTGAACGTCAGCCCCGACGACGGCTGCTACCCGCTCGGCTCGTGCACGATGAAATACAACCCGTACGTCAACGACTGGGCGGCGAATTTGCCGGGCTTCGTCAATGCGCACCCGGAAGCGCCGGCCGAGGACGTGCAGGGCTGCCTCGAAGTGCTTTACGAAATCCAGGAATGGTTCAAGGGCATCACCGGCCTCGCCGCCGTCACCACGCAGCCGCTCGCCGGCGCGCAAGGCGAGCTCGTCGGCCTCAAGATGATGCAGGCCTACCACCGTGCGCGCGGCGACGCGCACCGCAACGTGCTGCTGATTCCGAAAAGCGCGCACGGCACCAACTTTGCCACCGCCGCGATGGCCGGCTTTGTCTCGCGCGAGGAAAACGGCGAGCCCGCGGGCATCGTGCTCCTCGAGGCCGCGCCGGATGGCCGCATCGACCTGGCCGACTGCGAGGCGAAAATCGCGCGCTTCGGCTCGCGGCTGGCGGGCGTGATGATCACCAACCCGAACACCTGCGGGTTGTTCGAGACCGAGTTCAAGCGCATCGCCGACGACGTGCACGCCGCGGGCGGCCTCGTTTACATGGACGGCGCGAACATGAACGCCATCGCCGGCTGGGTGAACCTCGCCGCGATGGGCGTGGATGCGCTGCACAATAATTTGCACAAGACCTGGACCATCCCGCACGGTGGCGGCGGCCCGGGCGACGCCATCGTGGCGGTCAGCGAGCGCCTCAAGGATTTTGTGCCGGGCTATCAAATCGAAAAGCGCGGCGGCCGCTTCACTCCTGTTAAAGCGCCCAAGAGCATCGGCTCCATCCACCGCCATTGGGGCAATTTCGGCCACAAAGTCCGCGCCTATGCTTACCTGCTGCGCCTCGGGCGCGACGGGGTGCGGCGCATGTCGGCGGTGGCGGTGCTGGCCTCGCGCTATCTCTATGCGAAGCTCAGCCCGGTCTATGGCAGCCTGCCCGAAGGCGCAAGCAGCCAGCCGCGCATGCACGAGTTCATCCTCACGCTTTCGCCGGAGGACTTCGCGCTCGCCACGAAGGTCGGCGTGCCGCACGCCTCGGTCATCCCTCGCATCGGCAAGCTGTTTCTTGATTTCGGGTTCCACGCGCCGACGGTGGCCTGGCCGGAAGCTTTTGGCCTGATGATTGAGCCGACGGAGAGCTACACCCAGGCCGAGCTGGACCGTTTTGCCGACGCCGTGCTGGCCATCCTGCGCCTGGTGCGCGAGCGGCCGCAGGTGCTCAAAGGCGCGCCCTACTTTACCCCGGTGGACCGGGTGGACGACGTTGCCGCCAACCGCGCGCTGGTGCTCAGCGAGCCGTTGCGCGCGCTGCCGTGGATTCACGCCAACCGCATCTCCCCGCGCGAGCTGGCCCAGTTGCCGGTCGCCGAAATCGCGAAGCGGGTGGCCGCCGCGGCCCCGGTGTGAAGGGTGGGGCGGGCGCACTGTATCTGTTTGGCGACTTGGGCAGGGACGTTTCTCCGAAACGTCCGCGGACGCCTCGGAAAGGCGTCCCTACCCCGATTGGCAAACGGATTACATTATTCGGCGATGCCCCGTCGCATTGAAGGTTGCCAACCTCGCCCGTCTCGGCCACCGTCAAAGGGTCGGCGGCGCCGGGGAGGGGGCGCACAGAGTTTTTTTATGGGCAACTATTACATGATTGGCGGCGACGGGAAGGAATACGGCCCGGTCACCGCCACCCAACTGCGCCAGTGGCTCGCCGAGGGCCGCGCCAACGGGCAGACGCAAATTCGTCCCGCCGAGGGTGGGGCTTACA
>DASZWY010000085.1:0-8936 GCA_035546135.1 Opitutales bacterium | reverse complement strand
CCCCTGGGCCTTCAAACAGAGCATCTACAGGCTTAGCTGGTGTTTTTATTTAAGGCCGGGGCCGCCCCAAGCAGGCTGCCCCAGGTCCCGAGCCTCCGGTAAGTTACGACTGCGCTGCCGTTGACGCCGGCGCAGCTATGCCTGCTGGTAGCACGCCGTCCCCTAGCAGGTTTCAAGGCGGCGTGTCACTGCGATTTAAGCAGCGAGGGCGTATTCGTCGTTGGCGACTAATACTTTGGTGGAGTTTTGACAGAGCCAACCACCATCTCTGGCCTGCAGCCAAGTCCGTTGTCCCAAGGTCGAATCCGGAACACCCCCGAAAGGGGAAAGGAATCAGAGCCGCGCTCTCAAAGAACCCGGGCCGACTGGCCCGGAACAGGATAATATAGACAATCCGCCGCCAATTCGCAAGCTTTCCTCATGCCTTGGAGCTACGACCAAATCAAAGCCGCGCTGCCGCGCGAAGCCCTCACGCGCATCGAAGGCCTGCCGTGGCCGAAAATCGGTTCAGGCAAAGTCCGCGAACTTTTTGACGCGGGCGACGCCCTGCTCATTGTGGCGACCGACCGGCTGTCGGCCTTTGACGTGATTCTGCCGGACGGCATCCCCGGCAAGGGCATCCTGCTCACGCAATTGAGCCTGTGGTGGTTTGCGCGCACGGCCAGGCTCACGCCCAACCACGTGCTGCCCAACCACGATGCCGAAGTGGCGAAACGGCTGAAGGACTTTCCGCGGTTGCAGGGCCGTTCGATGTTCGTGCGCAAGCTGCGCCCATTGCCGGTGGAAGCCGTCGTGCGCGGCTACCTCGCCGGCAGCGGTCTCAAGGCCTACAAGGAAACGGGCCGGCTGTTTGACCAAGTCATCCCCGCCGGCTTGGGCGAGAGCGACCAACTGCCGCAGCCCATCTTCACTCCCACGAGCAAGGCCAATGCCGGCCACGACGAACCGCTGACCGGAACCCAGTGCGCCGCGTTGCTCGGGGCACAACGCTATGTTGAAGTGCGCGAGCTGAGCCTGAAACTTTTCGAGCTCGGCACCCGGGAAGCCGCCCGGGCCGGACTTATCCTCGCCGACACCAAATTCGAGTTCGGCACCGATGCCGACGGGAAGCTCTACCTGATTGATGAAGTGCTCACGCCCGATTCCTCGCGTTACTGGCCGGCCGACTCCTACCAGCCCGGTCGCGCGCAAATGGCTTTCGACAAGCAATACGTGCGCGACCATCTCGAAACGCTCAAGTGGAACAAGACCCCGCCCGGCCCGCATCTGCCGGCGGAAATCATCGGGCAGACCCAGCGGCGTTATCTGGAAGCGGTCGAGCGTCTGCTGCGAAGCTGACGGCGGCCATCCGCCGCAACCCTGGTTTTGTATTTGCGAAAGGCCCTGAGGAATCTGCCCGAGCATTCGGGGTTTGCGATTTGCCGGGAATGGTTTAAACGTTATTTTTTATGCGCATCGTCCATGTCGCCAGCGAATTCGCCCCGTGGGTGCGTGTGGGGCATCTCGCCGATGCCGTGGGCGGATTGTGCGCGGCCTTGGCCCGGGAAGGGCATGAGGTTTCCGTCTTCCTGCCGGGCTACCGGCAGGTTTTGGCCGACCCGCGCGCCACCGCGGCGGAAGTCGTTTTCCAGCACGCGCTCGAATTGGGCGACGGCACCGCGACGGCGGAAACGCTCCGCCTGCCGGTGGCCCGGAATCTCACGCTTTACCTGGTCCGCCGCGACGAATCGTTCGACCGTTCGTATCCTTATGGCCCGCCGGATGCCGAATACGAGGACAGCGATGCGCGCTTCGTCATTTTCTGCAAGGCCGTTGCCGACGCGCTCTGCCGTTTCGATAATCCCGTCGAAGTGCTGCATTGCCACGACTGGCCGACGGCCCTCCTGCCGCTCTTGCTGCGCGTGGAAGAACGCAAACGCAACCTCAGCAACGTCGGCCGCACCCTCTTTACCGTGCACAACCCGGTTTTTCAGGGCGTCTACCCGCGCCGGACCTTCGGGCTGACCAATTTGCCGGAGGAATTCTTTGCGCCGGATGCGCTGGAGTTTTTCGGCCAGGTCAATTTTCTCAAAGCCAGCCTGGTTTACGCCGAGGCTTTGCTCGCACCCAGCCCGACTGCGGCGCGGGAGCTGACGGAGGCCTACGGCTTCGGTCTCGAAGGCGTCTATGCCCAGCGGCGGGATGACACACGCGGACTGCTCCACGGCCTTGACAGCGCGGAATGGAACCCGGCCTCCGACCATTATTTGCCCGCCGGTTTCCGCGCGGGCGCGCTCACGGGCAAAACCCTGTGCCGCGAAGCTCTCTGCAAAAGCCTGGGCTTTGACCCGGCCATCCGCCACGGCGCGTTGATTGTGGCCGAACTGCCGCTGGCCGGCGTGTTTGCTTTTGGCGATCCGCGGGAGCTGCTGCCTTTTCTGCGCGAGGACACGATGCTGATGCTGCTGGGCTCCACCGCGCAGGCGGAGACGGCGGCTTGGCGTTCCCTGGTCGGTGCGCGCCCCGGCCGGGTGGTCCTGCTCGAAGACCATGACCGCGGCGTATTGCACCGTGCGCTGGCGGGGGCGGATTTTTGTCTCGGCACCGGTCGCATTGAGCCCAGCCCGCACCACGCCCAGCAAGCGCTGTTGTATGGCGCCATCCCCGTCATGCCGCGCACCGGCGGCCCGCAGGATGTCATCGTGGATGCTGGCGAACACCCCGATTCTGGCACGGGCATTTTGTTTGAGCCCTCCCTGGAAGGCTGGCGGCATGGCCTGGCCCGCGCGCTGGCCCTGCATGATGACCGCGAGCGATGCGCCAGCATTCGCGAGCGCGGGCTGGCGGTGGACTCAAGCTGGAAGAAGCTCGCTCCGGCCTTTGTCGAATTCTACCGCCAATCGGCGTAGCAATTGGTTCTGCCATCGGAAATGCGCACAAAAAAGCCCGGCTGAAATTCAGCCGGGCTTTTTTGGCGAATCAGGCCGGAATTTACTCCGTGCCCATTTCGTTCACGACCTTGGACTTTTGGAAAATGGCGTCCTTATAATTCACGGTCGGCTTGTTGGCGCCCTGCGAATTGGTCGGGTAGGACACAAAATAGGTGCCGCCCTGGTCGGTGGAAAGGCCACCGTCCACCCATTCAACGTGGCCGTCATAATAGGCGACGTGGCCGCCTTTGCCTTCCCACGGCGAGGCGTTGACCCATTTGCCGTCGGAGCCGAGACCGTAGGTCCAGAGCAGGGGCGTCGTCGTCGGGGGCGAGCCGCTGGGCAGGCCGGTCACAAAGGCCCAGGACTTCGGTTTGGTGTTCACAAAGGATTGTGAGGGGGCGGTGGCCGAGCCGATGTCGGAGTCAATCACCAGGCGGGGCAGGGATTTGCCAGTCAGGTTGATGTCGCTCTTAATGTACCAGAGGGCGGCGTCATTGAGACCGTTCTTGGCGAGAATAAAGGCGACGTCATTGATGTCCTTGGCCACGCCGTTGTTGGCGTTACCGCTGCTTTGCTCCGGCGTCGCGATGACGCGCGAGTTGCTGCCGCTGGTGGTGTAGGCCTGATAGGAACCGGCAATGGAGCGGGCGTTGGAGGAGGCGGCCATGCGCTTGGCCGTCGTCAGTGCGCTGGCAATAGTCGGGATCAAAATCGCGGCAAGAATGCCGATGATCGAGATCACCGTCAGGAGTTCAATGAGGGTAAAACCCTTGGTCGTGGTGTGTTTGCGGGAGGTCATGGGGAAGAGCGAGTAGCGTCCGGAGCGGACGGTTATGATGGGTAGGATGAAGTAACCTATACCTTTAAAAATGCAAATGAAAGAGAATTTTAACAAGAAGGCAACCCGGGATTAGCCGGGGGCCGGCCACCAAAATAGCGTCAATAGGGCAGGGGGAAGCGGCCGCACAATTCCAGCGCCACTGCCTTGGCCCTGGCGATGCGGGCCGGGTCGGTTGGGCCGCCGAGCACGGTGTCAATCGCCTCGGCAATGCGAACCATCTCCGGCTCTTTCATGCCGCGGCTGGTGACCGCCGGGGTGCCCAGGCGCACGCCGCTGGCTTGGAAGGGGCTGCGGGTCTCGCCCGGAATGGTGTTCTTATTGGTGGTAATGTTCGCCTCGTCCAGCGCCTGCTGCGCCACCTTGCCGGTGAGGTCGGGGTGGCTATGGCGCAAGTCAATCAGCATCAAGTGGTTGTCGGTTCCTCCGGAGGTCAGTTTATAGCCGCGTTTGACGAATTCCGCAGCCATGGCGGCGGCGTTCTTGCGAATTTGTTTCGCATAGTCCTTAAACTCGGGCTTGGCGGCCTCACGGAAGCAGACCGCCTTGGCGGCAATGATGTGCATCAACGGGCCGCCTTGACTGCCGGGGAACACCGCCGAATCAATTTTCTTGGCAAAAGGCTCCTTGCAGAGAATCAGGCCGCCGCGCGGTCCGCGCAAGGTTTTATGGGTGGTGGTGGTGACGAAATCCGCATGCGGGAAAGGGTTGGGATGCTCACCGGTGGCCACCAGACCCGCAATGTGGGCGATGTCCGCCAGCATCAGGGCGCCGACGCTCTTGGCAATTTCGCCCATCTTCGCGAAATCAATGATGCGCGGGTAGGCCGAGGCGCCCACCGTAATCATCTTGGGGCGCTCGCGCTCCGCCTGGCGCGCCAGATCATCATAGTCAATGCGCCCGGTTTGGGGCGACACGCCGTAGTGAACAATTTGGTAGAGTTTGCCGGAAAAATTCGCCGCATTGCCGTGGGTGAGGTGGCCGCCATCGCTCAGATTCATCGTCAGCAATTTGTCGCCCGGCTCCAGCACGGACATGTAAACGGCAAAGTTGGCCTGGCTGCCGGAGTGCGGCTGGACGTTCGCGTGCTCGGCTCCGAACAGCGCCTTGGCGCGGTCGATCGCGAGTTGCTCGACGACATCCACATACTGGCAGCCGCCGTACCAGCGCTTGCCGGGATAACCCTCGGCATATTTGTTTGTCAGCACGCTGCCCGCAGCTTCGAGCACCGCCGGCAGGGTGAAGTTTTCCGAGGCGATCAATTCCAGGTGCGACTGCTGGCGCGCCTTCTCCTGCTCGATGGCGGAGAAGATATCCGGGTCAATTTCGGCGAGCGGTTCGGCGGGCAGGATGGACGGCGCAGTAATCATAAAAGCGGAATGTCGGGATGTTCGGGTTCCTGGTGCTTAGTTCACAGGACAAACCTCGAAGTTGCAACCCAGAAACGGGCGGCAACCGGCGCAAAATTACGACGCTTCTTCCTTCGCAATCTTGTCCACCCGGCGCTCATGACGGCCGCCTTCAAAGGCGGTGTTGAGGAAAATCAGCGCCAGCTTCTGCCCCATGTAGGGCGTGATGTATTTCTGGCCAAAGCAGATGATATTCGCGTCGTTGTGCCGGCGGCAGAATTCCGCGCCGTCCTCGTTGTGCACGAGCGCCGCGCGGATTTTAGGCACCTTGTTCGCGGCGATGGAAATGCCGATGCCCGTGCTGCACACCAGCACGCCGCGCTCGGCCTGCCCGCCCGCGACGTCGCTGGCCACGGCCACGGCGAAATCGGGATAGTCCACCGAGTCGTGCCCGTGTGTGCCACGGTCCACGATTTCGTGGCCGGCGGCGCGCAAGGCCTGCGCGATGCTGTCCTTCAAGTCCACTCCGGCATGGTCGGCTCCAAGGGAAATTTTCATGGTGCAATATTTTTCCGCAAAGACTATTTCCCGGGGTATTCCTGCCGCAGAAATTGCAGCAGCGAAGGCACCGCCTCCACCATGGCGTCGCGCGCGGCGGCATAGGATTCCAAGTCCAGCCCATAGGGGTCAGGAATTTCCTTTTCCACCCCGTCGGGCATAAATTCACGCATCAGGTAATTGTGCGGCGTGCTGAGGCGGTATTGCGTCTCGATGAGGAGTTTGTGCGTCTCCGTCATGCTGAACAGGGCGAAGGAGCGGTCGATGAGTTCCTGGGTCAGCCGCTGGCTGACGTGGTCGCGCAGGTCAATCCCCACGCTTTCCAGCACCCGCACCGAGTTCAGGGACGCGGCGTCGCCGCCAAATGCGGAAATCCCGGCCGAGGCGGTTTGGAGTGAGCGGAGCGGCTCGGCTTCGGCCTGCAAGGCGTGCGCGAGCAGGCGCTGGGCCATCGGGCTGCGGCAAATGTTCGCGGTGCAAACGAAGGTAATAAGATTGCGCGCAGGCATCCGGACTTCTCTCAATCAAGCGGTGGCAAGTTAGGGCGTTGCGGACGTGGTGCCCGCCGGCTTGGCGGCGCCCGCGTCTTTCGATGCTGGCACCCGCCCCAGCACTTGTAAAGCGGCAACGACGTCCACGGCGCGTTGCAGCACCAGGTCGCTGGCCTCCGTGGTCACCGTCACGCTTTGGGTGGCAGGCGCCGCCGTGGTGTTGCCGGTGGCGGCGGGCGCGGCGGTGGTCGTCGTGCGTTCGCGGCGCAGCATCGTCGAGACGTCCACGGTGCCGCGCTCGACGGTGAAATAGGCGACGTCGTTTTGCTGCGGGGTCACGTCCACCAAAAAGCGCGGCTTCAGCCCCACGCCGGTCAAGGAACCGGACTCGGGCCGCAATTCGCCGGTGATGATGAAATAACCGGGCTGGCCGTCGTACTTGTCATACTGGCCCGGCTGGCCCGCCGTCGGCGCGCCGACCGCCAGCACGCTTTCCTTTTCCTGAAACGCCTCCAGCCACGCCTCGAGCGGCCCGGAGGTTTGGCCGTTTACCAGCGCCAGCACGACCGGGGGCGGATGGTCTTTGTCTTCCGCTTTGGCCGGTGGCAAGGGCTCCGGTTCCTTGATCGAACCGATGCCGTGCACCGGCGCGCTGGCCAGCCCGGCCTTCGCGAGCAATCCGGCAAACGCCTCCGACGCGGCGGCGTCCGCCGTCACGTAGCGAAAATCGAGAATGACCAGTTGCTGGTTGAGGCCTTGCGCGATTTGGGTGAGCGACGCGCCCAAGTCGTAAATGCGCAGGTAATAAACCTCGCGCGGCAGTTGCGCCGTTTTGGGCGGGCGGGTGGCGTTGGCCGGGTCGTTGGCACGGGGCGGGCCGTGTAAAATATGCCCGGGGTAAAGCGCCATCATCCCCGCCAGCTCCACCTCGGCGGCGGAATACTGGTCCGCCCCGGGAAACAGATCGGGATTGGTTTCGGGCGGCAGCGGCAGCGCGGCCAGCGCCATGAATGCAAAAGCCAGCATGAAAGGAGTAACCCCGAATTTCGCAGAATTCCCTCGTGAAGCAAAGGCCATTTTTTACCGTTGCTCGCGGGCAAGTTGCCGCGCGCCGATGTCCTGGCGGTAGTGCATGCCCGCAAATTTTATTTGCGCGCAGACGGCGTAGGCCGCATCGAGCGCCGCGCGCAGCGAGGTTCCCGTCGCCACCACGTTGAGCACGCGTCCGCCCGCCGTGACCAGCGCGCCATCGTTCCGCCGCTTGGTGCCCGCGTGCAAAATATCCACGCCCTTCGGCAAGGCGGCGGCCGGCGGCAGCGTGATGACATCGCCCGCGCGCGGGTTCGCCGGGTAGTCATGCGCCGCCAGCACCACTGCGGCGGAAAACTGGGGCTGGAGTTTCACCGCCGCCGCGTCGAGCGCGCCGTTCGCGCAGTCCCACAAAATTTTTATCGGGTCCGTCGCGAGCAACGGCAGCAGCACCTGGCATTCCGGGTCGCCGAAGCGCACGTTGAACTCCACGACCGACGGGCCGGCGGGCGTGAGCATGAGGCCGATGTAGAGCACGCCGCGGTAATCAATCCCTTCGCGCGTGAACGCCGCAAGGGTGGGGCGGATGATTTCCTTTTCGATGCGCGCCAGGAGTGGCGCGTCCACGACCGCCGCCGGAGCGTAGGCGCCCATGCCGCCGGTGTTTGCGCCGGTGTCGCCGTCGCCCGCGCGCTTGTGGTCCTGGCTGGGCGGCAGCACCAGGTATTTTTCGCCGCATACCACGAGCATCATCGAGGCCTCCTCGCCGGGCAGGAAATCCTCGATGAGAATTTCCTCGCCGCTCGCGCCGAAAATTTTCTCGTCGAGTGACGCCCGGATCGCCGCCTCCGCCTCGGCGCGGGTCTGCGCGACCGTCACGCCCTTGCCGGCCGCCAGCCCGCTCGCCTTGATGACAATCGGCAGCGGCTTGTGCTTAATATACTCGAGCGCCGCAGCCGCCGCGGTGAAGGTCTCGCCATAGGCCGTGGGAATCCGGTTTCGCAGCAGGAAATTCTTGGTGTAAACCTTGCTGGCCTCCAATTGCGCGCCGGCTTGCCGGGGCCCAAACGCGGGGATGCTTTCCTTCTCCAGTGCGTCCACCAGGCCGAGGCTCAGCGGCACCTCGGGCCCGACAATGACGAAATCCGCCTTTTCGCGCCGGGCCAGCGCCACCAGCCCCGGCACGTCATCGGCCTTCACCGCGTGGCAGGTCGCGTCCTCCGCGATGCCCGCGTTGCCCGGCGCCGCCAACACCGCGCCGGCCATCGCGCTGCGCCGCGCCGCCTTCGCCAGCGCATGTTCCCGCGCGCCGGAGCCAACAATGAGAAGAGTGAGTTGCTGCTTGGAGAAATCCATGAAGCGGAAAACTTAAAATGAGAAATCGCCCGCAGGCGAACCAATTTGCAACCGACGCAATCCTGGGCCATGGCGCAATGGCGCGACGCCTTCGCGCAAAAAAAAGGCCGTCTCGCGACGGCCTTTGCCTTTCCGGGTGTGCCACGGGGGCGCATCCGAAGATTTGGGGTGGGGACTGCGACTAGCGCTTCTTGGACGTCTTGCGCTTCGCCGTCTTTTTCTTCGCTTTTTTCTTGGCCATAAGGAATTCCTCCGGAGTGGTTGGGAGTGGATGGCGTCGGGTCCGTCCGGATTGGCCGAGCGGCCGCGGACGTGAACAACCAGACGCGCGCTGGACAGAAAATGTCAACTGAATGACTTTCTCGCAAGCATTACTTTACATTTTTGTAAAAAAAGTTTTAGC
>DASZWY010000084.1:0-4372 GCA_035546135.1 Opitutales bacterium | reverse complement strand
AGAAACAAAACCGGTTTTTCGAAGTAACAGGCTTCCCAGCCCAGCGTCGTCCCGAGGTGGATGAAGGCGCGGGCGTGTTCAACTTTATTGTATTTTTCAAACACTTGGGCCGGCGAAAGCTCGCGCCCCTGCCCTTCGCCGCGAAACCGGTCAAAGCGCACATTGGGCTCCGACTTCAGCGAGTCGTAGCAGCTCCAGTCCATGATGTTGGGATACGGACGGACCAAAAGTGTCAGCCCCGGTGCAACCTCACGCAGTGCTGCGGCAAGGCGCCGGATGATCGCGACTTCCTGTCGGACCAAATCCAGCGTGCCGGTGCCGCAGCCGTAATAGATGTAATCTTCGGCGACCAGCCGGCAGCGCGCCGCCGGGGTCTCCAGGTATTGCTTGAGCGGCGCCAGTTGCGTCGCGCCAACTTCCTCCAGCAATTTCGCGTCCACGCCCTGCAAATTAACCATGTCTTCGCTCAAACCATGGTTCCAGGTAAAGTAAGCGCGCAAGCCGTGGCGCGGTATCGTCGTATGCTTGCAGGGGTGATCCCAGCTGTAAATATAAGCGGCATTGGGTTTGCCCGTCGCGAGCGTGCGTTGCAAAAACGGCAGCCAGCCGATGCGCGTCACATGCAGAAAGACATCCACGCCCTCGAGCGCCGTCGCGTCGCCCCCGCCCATCCACGGCAGCACCCGATCCACGGAAATTCCCCACGGCAGCAACTGGCGCAGACGCAAATAAAGCAGGCCCCGGCGCCGGCGTGCCGGTGGAAGCAGCGAAATGCCAAACAGCTCAGTCACAAAAAAATTATTCCGGCTCTTCGGCAGGCGGCGAAACACCAAAAACAGCCGTTGCGCCAGCCAGGCCCTCCAGTTGCGTTGCGGCCGGTAAAGACGCACTTCCTTCAGCCCCGCCAGGCGCTGGGCAAACGGCCGGTCGGTGAAAACAATCACTTCGGCCTGTTCGCTCATGGTTTCGATAAACCGGTGCAAATCCACCCGAAAATCGAAATGCTCGACGCTCAACCCCACAGTCAGGCGCCGTTTTTGTGCCGGGAGGACGTTTCCTGCCTGCTGCATTTGCCAGTTTTCAACCACGCTTGGACTTGGGAAGATATTCCGCCACTGCGCTGGTGATGACCAACCACGCCGATGCCCCCCGCCCCACCCTTTCGCGCCCGGTGAAGGAAATCACCACGTCGCCGGTGCGGGCCAGCGCGCGCAACTGGGCGGACTGAATTTTGGCATCGGCCGACAGGGTCACCGCCGGCCAGGAGATTTTCCCCTGCGGCAATTGTTTCAGCGCGGTTTCCGCGCCCTCACCCACGAGCAAAATTTTCCGGCCCCGTTCGATGGCGCGGGAAATTTCCACGGCCAGGCCGGTCATGGCCTTCATCGCCCGGGCGGATATTTGGGGCTTTTTCAAAGCCTGGCGCAGCACGCATTCAAAATAGAGCCGGCGCGGCTCGTCATCATTGCCGCGCAAGACCAAGTGCACCGCCTCGTTGACCGCGCCGTGGCCGCCCGCGCGGCTAAGCAGAACCTGCGCGGTGCTTTTGGCGGAAAAGGCGGCGTTGCTGGGCGCGAAACTGAAACCCACCGCGGCCAGCGCCGGGGCGTCGCGGTCGCCATCGCCGACATAGGCAATTTCGGAAAGTTTGATCCCCAGTTCCCTGGCCAAAGCGGTGAGCGCCGCAAGCTTGTCTTTTGCGCCCCGGCGGACGATCTCCACCCCGGTGCGCGCGGCGACCAAGTCCACCGAGCCGTCGCTTTCGCCGGTGACCAGCGCAATCCGCACCCCGGCACGCCGGGCGGCGTTGATGGCGTCGAGGTCCTGAAAGGCCAGGCGCTTGCGCTCGGGCTTGCGTGCCCCCAGGGTCGTGCGCCCATCCGTCAGCACCCCGTCAATGTCCAGCGCCAGCAGTTTGATTTTTTTTACCACGTGCTGCGGCCCCCGTCCATGACCAGGTTGGCCCCGGTCATGTATTGGGAGGCATCGGAAACCAGAAAAGCCACGGCGGCCTTGTATTCATCCGGCCGCGCCATGCGCCCGAGCGGAATGAGCGCGGTGAGCTTGCGCACAAAGGCCTGGTCCTGCTCGTTGAAAACGCCGCCGGGAGAAATCGAATTCGCGCGCACGCCCTGCTCCGCCCAATAAGTGGCGAGATATTTGGTCAGGCCGATGAGCCCGTGTTTCACGACGGAGTAGCTCACGGGCTTGGCCGGCTGCTCATCGTCCTGCAAGCCCGGCCTCCGGTAAATGCGCTGGTCGGGCGCGATGACGCCGAGGTCGCTGGCGATGTTGAGAATGACGCCGCGGCCCGCGCGGGCCATCTCCGCGCCCAAAATTTGCGAGCATACCAGCGCGCCGGTGAGGCCCACGGCCAAATCCAATTCCCACTGCGGCAAGGGGTAATTCTCGAGCCGCGACCAGGCCATGCCCCCGCCCTCGACTTTGGGATTGCGCGCGGCATTGTTGATGAGGATGTCCACCCGGCCATATTTGCGCAGGAGGGTGTCGCGCAATTTTTTGACCGAGGCCGGCCGGGTGATGTCCACTTTCAAACCCAAGGCCCCCACGCCATATTTTTTGGAAACACCCGCGGCGGCGGCGCCCGCGGCGCGCGCATCCACGTCGGCCAGCACCGGAATCGCGCCCAGTTCGGCAACAGCCTCGGCGTGCTTCACCCCGAGCAGGCCCGCCCCCCCGGTGATGACCGCCACGCGCCCGGACAAATCGAATTGGTCTTTGACGTTCACGAAATAAACGATTCGCGCTCAACCCTTGCGGCGCAGCTTCTTCATGATCGGCACTTCGCTGTCGTAAACGCGCTTGTGGCCGTCGCCGTAGCTCAGCTCGATGGCGCGGATGTCGCGCACCAAACGCGCAAAACCCTGCGGCTCGACCGACGCCGCCTGGTCGCTGCCCCACATCGCGCGGTCGAGGGTGATGTGCCGCTCAATCATGCAGGCGCCGAGGCCGAAGGCGCCGACCGAGGGCGCCAGGCCCACTTCGTGGCCCGAATAGCCCACCGGCACGCCGTAGCGTTTTTCCAGCGTCGGGATGACCCGGAGATTCAACTCCTCGATTTTCGAGGGGTAGGTGCTGTTGGTGTGCATCAAAATCAGCTCCTCCTTGCCGAGCACCTCGACGGCGTGGTCCACCTGCGCCAGCGTGCTCATGCCGGTGGAGACGATGATGGGCTTGCCGGTCTTGCGGTGGTGGCGCAGCAAGCCGTCATCCGTCAGGCTGGCCGAGGCGATTTTATAGCACGGCGGGTTGAACTTTTCGATGAAGTCCACCGAAGCCTCGTCCCAGCATGAGACGAACCACATGATGCCGCGCTCGCGGCAATAATGGTCAATTTCCTGATATTGGGCCTTGCCGAATTCGAGGCCGCGTTTGAGGTCGCCATTGGTCGGCCCGAAGGGATTTTCCCGCGGCTTGGCGAGTTCCTCGGCGGTGTAAACGACGTCCACGGTGCGCTTTTGAAATTTCACCGCGTCGCACCCGGCGTCGAGGGCGGCGTCAATGAGCTTCTTCGCAATGGCGAGGTCGCCGTTGTGGTTGATGCCGATTTCGGCAACGACGAAGCAGGCGTGGTTTTCGCCGACGGCGCGGTCGCCGAGAGTGACGGATTTGGACATGATGGAGAGGTGTTGGAGGTTAAAGAAAGGAAAGGGGTGGCCGCCCGGCGGCTGCGGAATGGAAAATAATGCGCCGGCGGCGAAGCGTCAAGTGTTCCCGCCCGCCACGTCACACGGCGTGCCGGTGATCGCGGGAAAAATCGACTTTTTCGCCCCGGGCCAGCTTGCCCAGCACGGCCTCGACTTCGGGGATCGACTCCTCGTAGTCGAGCTCGTAGATGCGGTCGTTGACGACGAACGGCAGCACCACATCGCCGGCCATGCTGTTCTTTTCGAGCACGGTGCGCGCGCGGATGATGTCCACGTAGCCGTTCTGCCAATAGACCTCGGGGAGCATCTGCCGCGCCATCGAATGCGGCTCCTTGACGCCCGGCACGCTGAGCAGCGGCTTCAGGTAGCCGGCTTCCATGCGCCACATCTTGTAGGGAGTCAGCGCCGGCACGCTCACCGCGCGCAGCGCGTCGGCCGTCGGGTCGGCTTCCATCCGGCGGATGGCCTCGTCAATCAATTCCACCCGGCGCACGGGGCCGGTCGGCCGCAAATGAACCAGCAATTCCGGCGTGTAGTTTTCATTTTGCTTCAGCCAGTGCAGGGCGTGGCGAAAAACATCAAGGTCGGGGGAAAGGTCCTGCGCGAATTCCGCCGGGCGCATGAACGGCACCTCCGCGCCCGCGGCCCGCGCCGCCGCGGCGATTTCAGCGTCGTCCGTCGAGACGATGACGCGGCCGATGCGC
>DASZWY010000083.1:0-10365 GCA_035546135.1 Opitutales bacterium | reverse complement strand
GGCGCCGAAATTGATCTGCTGATGCATTACAAGGACAGCCCGCAGCCGGTCCCCCCGGACCGCATCGCCCCGGGCTTCGCCGACAAGGTGATGCACGCGAGCTTTCGCGTCGGCGCCACGCATTTGATGGCGTCGGACGGCGACGGGTCGGAAACCGGCGGCTTCAAGAACTTCATGCTGTCCCTGGTGATGCCCGATGAGGCCGCGGCCAATCGCGCCTACGCCGCGCTCTCCGCCGGCGGCAAGGTAATCATGCCGCTTGGCAAAACTTTCTGGTCACCATGCTTCGGGATGCTGACGGACCGCTTCGGCCTTGGCTGGATGGTCACGGTCCCGCCCGCTCAATAGACGTCGCGGGCATAGCGTTTTTCGGCGCGGAGGCGGTCGAGATACGCACCGGCGGCATCGTCGCTCAATTTGCCCTCAGTTTGCACGATTTCGCGCAAGGCGGCATCCACGTCCTTCGCCATGCGCGCGGCATCGCCACAGACGTAGAAATGCGCGCCTTCCTCCAGCCAGCGGAAAATTTCCGCCGCCTGGTCGCGGAGGCGGTGTTGGACGTAGATTTTCTGTTCCTGGTCGCGGGAAAATGCCGTGTCGAGGCGGTGAAGTGCGCCATCGCGGTGAAAACCTTCCAACTCGTCGCGGTATAAATAATCATGCGCGGCGTGCTGGTCGCCAAAAAAGAGCCAGTTTTTGCCCGTGGCGCCGGTGACGCGTCGTTCGTGCAAAAATGCCCGGAATGGCGCGATGCCCGTGCCCGGGCCGACCATGATCATCGCGCGCGCACCTTCCACCGGCGGCTTGAAAGCTTTGTTGCGATGCACGAACACGCCGACGCGGCCATGGCTGTGTGCGCGTTCGGCCAGGAAAGTCGAGCACACGCCTTTGCGCGGCCGGCCGGCGGATTCGTAACGCACCGCGCCGACCGTGAGATGAACCTGGCCGAGGTGCGCCGCGGGCGAGGAGGCGATGGAATACAACCGCGGCTGGAGTTTGCGCAGCGCGCGCACGAAATCCAGCGGTGGCAGGGTGCGCCCCGGATGGGCCTGCAGCACGTCGAGCACATCGAGGAAATTTCCCTGGCCGGACGTGACCGCGCTCCCCGCGGCCACGGTGGTGAACTGCTTGAGCAAATCCGGCGCGGGCTTCCCCAAATCGAAATGCTTGAGCAGCGCCGCCCGCAGCGGCAATTCGCCCTCGGGCGTGGGCACGGCTTCCTCGCCGTCGCACTGCAACGCCGCCAGCACGGCCGCGACCAGCTCCGGGCAATTTTGCGGGTAAACGCCCAGCGCATCGCCGACGTCGTAGAGAAGCCCGGAGTCTTCGAGGGAAAATTCAACGTGGTTGACTTCCTTGGCGGAGCCGGCGCCGCTCAATCGGCGCACCGCCAGCACCGGCGCGGGAAAGGGATTTTGCCGTGAATAGCCGGAAAGGCCTTCGGCGCTGGTTTCCGTGGATTCGGCCGGCGCGGGTGCGGCGGGAACGGCGGCATTTTGACCGAGCGCGCCGAGCGAGGCATCGAGCCATTTCAAAAACATTTCCTCGTAGTCCACATCGCATTCCGCGTGCGGCAGCGCGCGGGTGGCGCCGAGTTTATGCAGCAGCTGGTCAAAATCGCGCCCGCATTGGCAAAATTGCGCATAATTCCGGTCGCCGAGCGCGCAGACACTGTAGCGCACGCCGGCAAAAAGTGGCGCGCCTTCCGCGTGCAGGGCGGCGTGGAGGGCCTTGGCGTTGTCGGGTGGTTCGCCTTCGCCATAGGTGCTGGTGATGATCAGGAGGTTTTTCTCGGCGGCGAGTTTCGTCGCGCTGGTTTGGGCCATGTCGAGCACGGTGGGCGCGAACCCGCGTTTGCCGGCCTCCTTGGCGGCGCGCTTGGCGAGGCCCTCCGCCGTGCCGGTTTGCGAGCCGAACAAAATCGTCAGTGGCGACATCGGCCGGGCCGCGGGCGCCGCGGCGGGCGCGGCGCCTGTGCGCGAAAACATTCCGGCGAGCAGGCCGTTGAGCCAAGCCCGTTGCTCGGTGGAGAAGGGCGCGTTGTCCGGGATATAGGGGACGAGTGGCGGGGGATTCATTCGCTGAGGTGGCGCTGGAGCTCGTCCACGCTATGGCGGCGGGCCCATTGCACAAAAGTTTCGCCGCGCTCGCGGCGGGCGACATACACGCCGAGGATTTTTTCCACCAGCGGGTTGATTTCCTCGGCGCGCACGCTGCGAAAAATTTCCCGGGCCAAGCCCTGCTCGCTGCCCACACCGCCGCCGAGCAGGACATGATAGCCCTCCGCGCCGTCGGACGTTTTTGTGCCGACCAGCCCGATGTCGCCGATGTAATGTTGGGCGCAGGAATTGGGGCAGCCGGTAAAGTGAATGTTGACCGGGCAATCCAAGGCAACGCCGGGTCGGCCCAGTGATTTGGCCAGCGCGATGGCGTGGCCCTTGGTGTCGCAGGCGGAATATTTGCAGCCCTGGTTGCCGGTGCACGCGATGATGCCGCCGGTGGCGCAGGCGGCGTCGGTGTGGAAACCGAGTTTGTAGAGGCTGCGCTTGACGGTTTCGACAAACGCATCGGGCACATGCGGCAGCAGAAAATTTTGCCAGACGGTCAGGCGCACCTCGCTCTGGCCGAAATTGGCGGCGAGGTCGGCGAGGCGGTGCAGTTGCTTGGCCGACAGCTTCCCCACCGGCACGCCGACACCGAGGTAATTGCGGCCCGGCTGCGTTTGTTTGTACACCCCCAGCCAGCCGTGTTTGATTTCCGCGGGGCGCGGGGCGCAGCCGGTGGCGGGCAGGCGCACGAGGGGGAAGGCGAGTTTCTTTTGCGTCTCCTCGAGAAATTTTTCCACGCCCATCTTTTCGAGGAGATATTTCAAGCGCGCCTTCTTGCGGTTGGTGCGGTCGCCATTTTCGTTGAAGACGCGAATCATCGCCGCCGCCACCGCCACGCACTCGGCCGGCTTGATGAGCAGGCCGGTGTCGCGCGCGAAATCGCCGTGGCCGGTGATGCCGCCGAGGTCGGCGCGGAAATATACCCCCGGGGCGATGCCCGCCGGTGCGTTTGGCAGCGCCGCCAGCGATGGTTCCGCCACCTGGCGCGCGAAAAATCCGATGTCGTTCGTGTCCGCGGCGGCGGAGATGGCGCCGCCATTGTCGAAGGCGACGTTGAACTTGCGCGGCAGGCCGTAGAGGTCGCGGTGGTTGAGGATGTAATGGTGCAGCGCCTTGACATACGGGCGCACGTCCAGCAACTCGCGCGGGTCAAATCCGCTCGTGGGCGACGAGGTGATGTTGCGCACGTTGTCCGCGCCTGCGCCCCGCGAGGTCAGCCCGAGTTCCTGCAGCCGCACCAGCACCTTGATGATGTCGCGCGGGCGCATTTCGCGGATCTGGATGTTCGCGCGCGTCGTGATGTGCACATAGCCGCCGCCGTATTCCGCCGCCAGGTCCGCCAGGCCGTGCAATTGCGCGGAGCTCAGCTCGCCCGCGGGAATGCGCACGCGCAGCATGAAGCTGTCCTGCGCGGGCGCGACGTAGAACAGCCCGTAGTATTTGAAGCGGAACGTGTCGGTTTCGTCGGGGAATTTGTCGGCCTCGGCGTGGGCGACGAGCTTGTCCCAGATGTCGAGGGGGTTGTGTTCGTATTTCCAGCGCTCGGGCTTGGACAATTCGCTCAGCGGGGTGCCGAAGACCGTGTCCTCGACGGGCGCCTCGGCGAAATTGACCGGCGCCTCGCCGGGCGTGGCGGTGATTTGCCCGCCGGCGGTATGACCGACGAACAAAGACTGCCCCAGTCCGGCAAAGAAGCCTTCCAGGTACTGTTTTTGTTCGTCGGTAAAACCGGCGGTGGGAACGGGCGGGTTCATGGATGGTAGGCCAGCGCCATTGGGCTTACGCGCGCACCGGCTGGTTGGCGGGCACGCCGGCCGGCAGCGATTCCGCCACGGTCGCCGGGGCCTTTTCCTTGGCTGGCTTGTAGGTCCAGTAGAGAAACAGCCCGGTAAAGAGCATACCGCCTACCAGATTGCCCAAAGTGACCGGAATTTGGTTCCACAGCCACCAGTCGGAAACGGTAACCTTGGCGCCAAGCATTATCCCGGCGGGGATGAGGAACATATTGACCACCGAGTGCTCGAAACCCTGCGCAAAAAACGTCAGGATGGGCAGCCACATCGCGGCGATTTTGCCCATGGTCGAGTTCGAGGTCAGCGCCATGACGACGCCCAGGCAGACCATCCAGTTGCACAGGACGCCTTTGATGAACGCCGTGCCCCAGCCTGCGGCGCCGTGGGCGGCATACGCGATGGTCTTCGCTTCCGCGGCGGCGATGATTTTTGGTGCGATGGTGGTGGCCGCGGCGGCTTCTGACCCGAAGGTGGTGAGCGTCAGATACAGCAATGCGCCGTAAGCCATGCTGCCAAGCAAATTGCCGATAAACACCCAAAAGAGATTCGAGCCTACGGCGAGCCAGTTGCGCCGGCCGTCCACCCCGGCGAGGGTGACTGCGGCAAAACTGCCGGTGACCAGTTCGAGGCCAAGCAGCACGATCATGGCGAAGCCCACCGGGAAGATGAGCGCGCCGACAATCGGCTGGCCGGTTTGCATGGTGGCGGTGATAGCCAGGCTGGTGGCGAAGCCCAGCAGGGCTCCGGAAAGGAAGCCGCGGATGAGCAGGTCCTTGATGGAGAGGCCGGCTTTGAGGTCGCCGGCGCTGACGAGGTTTTTGACGATTTCGACGGGCTTGATGTTGTCCATGGTAGTTCGGTGATTGGATGGGTGGGAAGATTTCCTGGGTGGAGGAAAAGTGGGCTTCAGACTTTGGCGGCGCCGGCCTGGAGTGCGGCGCGGTAGAGGTCGGCGCGAAACACGCCGAGCGCGGCGGTCTGCATTTCTTTTTCGGGCAGGCGAAGAAATTCCGCCTGGCGCAGGCACTCGAGCATCCAGAGCGCCTTTTCCGGCGTGGGCTCGTTGGCTTGATAGCGTTGGAACACGACGAAATTGGCATCGGTGAAATTTTCCCCGTAGCCGCGGTGGAACGGGCCGCGCAAACCGCACGCGATGATTTCCGCGGAAAGGTTCAGGTATTCGCGGCGGCTCAACAGCGCGGGCAGTTGCGCGCGGCCGGCCGGGGAGTCGCACCACGCGCACGCTTCGAGCACGGCGGCGGCCACCGCGGTGTATTCCTCGGTGCGTTGCTCGACGAAGTCCTGCGAGGCCATGAGCACTTTTTCCGGGTGGCCAAAGTCCACCTCGGCACTCGTGGCCGGGCACCAGGCTTTGGCCTCGGCGACCGCGAATGAGTTCCACGGCTCTCCGGCGCAAAAGCCGTCAATGTGCCCGGCGGAAAGGTGGCGCACCATCTGTTCCGGCGGCACCACCACCAGGCGGACGTCGCGTTTCGGTTCGATGCCGTAGAGCCGCAGCCACCGCGTGAGCAAATACAGGTGCGAGGAATGCCAGGAGACGACCGCGAGCGTGAGCGGCTGATGGCGGCGGGTGGAAAAGACGTGCTTCGCTAGCGTCGGGCCGTCGATGATGCCTTTTTCGCGCAGATGGCCCGCGAGCGAGATGGCGTTGCCGTGCAAATTCAGCACCAGCCCGGCCACGCAGTTGCGCGCCGACCCGCCCAAGCCCAAAGTCAGCGCCAGCGGCAGCGGACCGGGCGCGTGCATGATGTCCAGCCCGCCAAACGTGGCGCGGTGCCGCAACGCGGCCCAACCGATTTCGCGCGAGAGGGTGATGTTCAGCCCCCGGCGCTCAAACAAGCTCCGTTCCGCGGCGACAATCAGCGGGGCGGCGTCCGTCAGCCGCACATAGCCCAACCGCAAGGGGCGCGGGCGCGGCGGGCGGGCGGGCGGGCCGCTTCGGGCGGCGGAGCCGGTGGTTTCCGAGGCGTCAAGGAGGGCGGACATGCCCGATAGTTTTAGCCGAAACAATGCCAACCGGTGGAATTGGCAGCAGAATTGCTATTCATATTTTTCCGTAAAACCATGAAAACTATTCATGTTTGTTTCCCCCGCGCTGGTTCGGCCTGTGCTACCGCGGGTTGCCTCCACGCATTTTCCCCTTAGCCATGCAGGAAGTCTTTGAAGCCCGCCAACTTCGTGCCCTCGTCGCCGTCATGCGCGAGGGCGGATTTACCCAGGCCGCCCGTGCGCTGAACCTGACACAGAGCGCTGTCAGCCATGCCATGCGCGCGTTGGAGCAGGACGCCGGCTGCAAACTTTTGTACACCCAGCACAAGCAACCGCACCTGACTGAGGCGGGGGAGGAGCTTTTCAACATGGCCGTGCGCGTGCTCGACGAGATGGCCACAGCGCGGTTGAGCCTCGGCGAGCGCGGGCATTGGGACCGCGGCCGGCTGCGGGTCGGCGCCAGCGCCGCCGCCTGCCAGTTCCTGTTGCCCGACGTGCTGCGCGAATTTACGCAGTGTTTTCCCGAATATCATGTCTCGCTCGAAGTCGGCGATTCGCCGGCTTCACTCGAACGCCTGTGCAACCACGAAATTGATTTGGCGCTCGCGCTGGGACCCGCGCCGGAAAATTGCGAATTTCGCCCGCTTTTTACCGACGAGGTGCGTTTTCTCGTTTCGCCGCGGCATCCCTGGGCCATGCGCGGCCGGGCGGTCTTGCGCGAGTTGCCCTCGCAGACGCTGATTCTCCACGGCAAGCGCAGCCGCACCTTCCACCTCGTGGTCGAATATTTCCGCGCGGAGGACATCCATTTGGGCAATCCGCTGGAAGTTGGCAGCACCGAGGCCATCAAGGAACTGGCCAAAATCGGCCTCGGCGTCGCGTTGCTGCCGCCCTGGACGGCACGGCGAGAAATTCAGGAAGGCTCGCTGGTGGATTTGCCGCTGGGCCGCCGCAAGCTGCGCCGGCATTGGGGCGTGGCCACGTTGAAGCCGCGGCGCCTGCATCTGGCGGAAGAAACCTTTGTCGGCCTGTGCGACGGGGTGTGCGCGAACCTGGCGTTGCAGAGCGAAGAGAAAATCCCGCGAGATCGCGCCGCGATTGATTGAAGGCAAAGACCGCCCGGCGGCTTGGGCCACCGGGCGGTCGAACCTGCAACCCTATGTCTTGCCTTCCCTCCGGGGAAATTTGCTCAGAGGTTGAATTCCAGTTGAAGCCAGAATTTCGTCACGTCCGCGCGGATGCCGGTGTTCGGCGCGCCATTGCCCCAGTAGCGGGCCAGCTTGATCGTGGCGGTGACGTTTTCACCAAATTTGCGGCTCAAGGCGATGTCGGCCTCGCGCCCGAAAGTTTGCGCGGTCTGCACGGCGGTGAAGTAGTGCAGTTCCGTTGAGAGGCTCAGCGCGAGGGGCAAGGGTGAACGCTGCCAGAGGAAATAATCGCGCAAGCCGGTGGCGGGCGTGGTCAAAAATTGATCCGCCCAGCCGTTAAATTTGTGCAGGGTGGCCAGCGGCGTCTGGAAGGCCTGCGTGCCGTTGCCGCCAAGGCTCTCGAAAGTCCCGCCCATTTCGAATTTTTGGTAGGCGCCGCCGAGGGTGACGTTGTAGTAATTTTGCGAGAAGGAAGCGGGGTTGTCGGCTTTATTGTCGGATTGGTTCGCATATTCGAGGCGGTAAATCGCCGCCCAGTCGGCATCAATGGCGTAGCGCCCGTCGAGGAACAGCCCGTAGGTGGTGCTCGAGAGTTTCTGCGTGCCGGCGGAAGTCACGCGGGCCGCGGTGGCATTGTCGAGGTCGAGGTAATAGACATAGGCGCCGAAAGTGCCGATTTTCGGCAGGCCGGTGTAATGAAGATTGAACAGGTGGTTGTTGGCGTCGAAGCGGCGGAGCGCGGAGGTCGGCGCATAATCGCCATACACGCGGTTGACCTGCCAGTTCCAGGTATAGGAGAGCCATACGTCCTTGAACGCCTGTGTGGTGACGCGAACGGCGTCGTAGGTCTGGTCGTTTTGCCGCCAGTCCACTGTGCCGACGAAGCGCTGGTTATCCAAATTGATGGACTGCCGGCCACCCTTGAACTCGCTGTTGAAGCCCGCGTAGCCGAGGTAGAGCTCGTTGAGCTGGTTGTTGCGCGGGTCGCCGATGACGGCCTTGCCGCCGGTGAAGCCGGGGTAGGGCGCGTAGCTGCCGCTGTTGATGGCCCAGGTGTTTTCAAAAATGCCCACGCCGTAGAGGCCGTACCACTTTGGCGTTTCATAACCGAGGCGCGTGCGCAGCGTCAGCGCCTTGCTCGAGTTCACCCCGGTTTGCGAAACGCCTTCGTAGCGCAGACGCTGATTAAGGATGATGCGGCCCTCTTCGAGCGGCGCCGGCAGGAATTGCAGCGCCTTCATTTCCAGCGTGGTGCCTTTGGCGGCCGGGGCAAAATCTTTTGGCGGGGCGCCGAAGTCGAGGAAGCCTTGGCCCGTCGCGGCCGGCGCGGGGGTTTGGGCATGGAGGGCGAAGGCGCAAAATGCGGCGAGGAGCGATAACGCGGGGCGTTTTGCGCGGGAGAAGCAGAGCGGTAAGGTGGTTTTCATACGCCCGGCATGCCAGCCGTTGCGGTGCCAAAGTCGCCAAATTGTAACAAAAACGGCGTCAATAATTTTGGCCGGATCCATGAAATTCATTCATGGGCGGATTTTCGGCCAAAATGGCCGGTGGCAACGAAGCAGGGCCCGGGCATTTTTTGCCCGCCCGCCGGCCATTTCCGGCTTAAACCAGCATTCAAACGAGTGTTTGAAAACAACTCTGGGTCCATGACACAGCTTTTACAAACGCTTAAACAATTCTTAAGATATTTATAACAAGCATCTTACGATATTCCAGGCCTCCTGTATCAGCGAACGGTTTAAGAATGCGCCGGACAAATTTTCAAAAGAAGTTATATTGCTGGGTAAACACCATGAGCTGCAAAGACCTGACCGCCGACAAGCTGCTGCTCGAGCGCTTCCGTGAGGGAGATGAGCGCGCTTTCACCGATATTGTTCACCGCTACCGCGAACCGATTTTTCGGCGGGTCTTTGGGATGCTCAAGAACCATGAGGACGCCGAGGAGGTCACCCAGGACACCTTCCTGCGCGCCCGCCGGGGCTTGGAAAACTTTCGCGGCGACGCGGCCTTTTCGACGTGGCTTTACCAGATTGCCACCAACCTCGCGCACAACCGCTACTGGTTTTGGTGGCGCCGGGGCCGCCATGCCGCCGTTTCGCTGGACGCCACCACCGGGCCTGAATCCGATTTGACCCTGGCCGACGTGTTGCCCGACGAAGACCCGGACCCGGGCAAAAAGGCTGTGACCCAGGAATTGGTGCACCGTGTGGAGGCGGCGATGGAGCGCCTCAGCCCGGCCCATCGGGAAATCCTGGCCTTGCGCAATGTGAAGGATCTGTCATATGAAGAGATAGCCGCTTTGTTGGACCTGAGCCTGGGCACGGTGAAAAGCCGCATCGCCCGGGCGCGCGAAGCGCTGAAACAGGTCCTGAGCGAGCAAGCCGCATGACGGAAGCACGTTTTGAAGAATTGGTTAATCTCTACCTCGACAACGAGATTGGCCGGCATGATCTGGCGGATCTTAAGCAAACGATTCGCGAGAACGCGTTGCGCCGGATGAAGTTTGAACGGGCCTGTCAATTACACCAGGCCGCCCGCAAGGCCTTGGTTTCACACGACGAACCATCGGGCGGCACCGACCGCGAACCGCAGTCTGACCGCGGTTCGGGTTCGACGGAGGCGGTGTCTTCGCACCGCTCGTCGCGGTCATCGGGAAGTGGGGGCAATTCATCGTCAAGCCGTTCAAGCCACGCTTACCGTGGCCTTTCAACGGGAACGCTTGCCCAGCATCAATGGGGCAAGGGCAAGGCTGGCACTGTGGATTTGAACAAAGTCAGCCTGGAGTCGAGTCGTTCTCGCAACGAAGAAAGCAGTTCAGGCGGGGGTGGTGGGGGTGGTGGGGCATTTTCCTTTTTCACCTCTCCCAGCGGCATGTTGATTGCATCGGTCTTTGCCATGGTCGGTGCCGCGGGTTTGTACGCTTTGTTGGGGTCTCATTCGACGGACGAAGTCGATCCGGCTACGCCGAGTGGAAATTCCGCGGCCAATTCATCGTTTGGCCCGCTGGATCGGAAGGAATTGTTGCGCGAATTGCAAAAAGGACATGGCGGCAACCCCGACGATGCCATGCATGCCACCATCTACCAGTCGGCGGCCGGTCAACCGGCGGACAATTCGGTGCAAGTCAATTACACCACTTCGCAAATGCCGGCGATGACCACCTCTGCGAATTCCGGCAACGCGGGGTCAACGATGACGGTGCAAATTTCCCAGACCACGCTGACCGCGCCGGCCAATGGCAACGCGGGCGTGGTCAATTCTTCGCAATTGCAAATCACCCTGCCGCCTTTGAGTGGCCTGCCGGGA
>DASZWY010000082.1:0-23483 GCA_035546135.1 Opitutales bacterium | reverse complement strand
TTCAGCTTCACCCAGCCCGGCCCCTGCGGCTGCTCGCCCGGGGTGTAGGCATGCATGGCCACAATCGTGGCGTTGGCCAACTGAGGCACTGAGGCACTGAGGCGCTGAGGCACTGAGGGTCGTCGGCGCGTCGCCGTTTTGCGGTGAGAATGCAGAGGCACGTTTAATGGAAAAATTATTGAGCTATGGCGCAGGAGTTTTCTTGGACTCGTTCACCCGTTGGATCAATTTGGACAACATCGCCTCGATTTCCCGGGATTGACCGAATAGCTCACCATATTTCAATTCGTCTATGTAACCAAGGTTTCGGGCGATTTCCAACTGAGTCTGCAGTTCAAACAGCGAGCCGAGCGCAATATTGAGAAACCGTGAATAATCTCCGTATGAACGCCTGGCCGAGCCTTCGGCGATATTACTCGGTATGGAAACGGCGCAACGGCGAATTTGAGTCGTGAGTCCAAAGGCTTCGTCACGTGGCCAGTTATGCGAAGCCCGGTAAATATTTGTCACGTACCCGATCGCCCGTTGCCAAACGATTAAATCACGATAAGTTTTTGGCGTGACAGGCATGGCAGAATGAATCGGCGTTTTTCTTAGTGCCTTAGTGTCCAAGTGCCTCAGTGCCTAATCTTGCCGTTAGACTCTCGCCATGCGCGGGCAAACTCTCCAGCGCGCTAAAAGCGGCGACGACATTCGCAGCTTTGCGCAGGCTTTCAGCATCATACTGCACGATGCTCGAGCGTCGCATAAAGTCGGCTACGCGCAGGCCGCTGAAAAATCTGCCGGTGCGGCCCGTGGGCAGCGTGTGGCTCGGGCCGGCCGTGAAGTCGCCCAGCACGGTCGGCGTTTCACCGCCGAGCAAAATGGCGCCCGCCGTCTTGATTTGGCGCGTCAGGCCCGTCAGCGCGCTGCGCTTCACCTGCAATTCGAGGTGCTCCGGCGCGACATAGTTCGCCACCGCCGCCGCCTCGTCCAAATTTTTCGCCCGCACGGCGACGAATCCTTTTTCCAGCACGGCCGGCAGCCGGTTGCCTTGGGCGAATTCCGGCGCGCGGCGCACCACCTCGGCGACGATTTTTTGCAGTTTCGCCGCGTTGGTGCAAACGAGGTAAATGCGCTCCTTGCCCGTGCCATGCTCCGCCTGCGCGAGCAAATCCAGCGCCGCCCAGCGCGCGTTCGCCGACGCGTCGCACAGCACCATCACTTCGCTCGGGCCGGGCAGCAAGTCCACGCCCACCGTGCCAAAAAGCTGCCGTTTCGCCTCGATGGTATACGCGTTGCCCGGGCCGCACAGTTTGTCCACGGCGGGAATCGTGCGTGTGCCGAAAGCCAGCGCGCCCATCGCCTGGATGCCGCCCATCCGGTAAACCTCCTCCACGCCGCACAAGGCCAGCGCCGCCAGTAGTCCGGGATGGGTGCCGCCGTTTTTGTCCGGCGGCGTGCACACCGCGATTTCCGGCACGCCCGCTATTTGTGCGAGCACCGTCGTCATGATGACCGTCGAGACCAGCGGCACCTGTCCGCCCGGCACGTTGATGCCCACGCGCCGCAGCGGATAAAAATTTTCGCCCACCTGCGCTCCGTGGGGATTGCGCTCGTTCCAGCTCTGCGGGAGCGTCTTTTGATGAAACGCCTTCACGCAGCGAATCGCCTCCGCAAACGCCGCCCGCTGCTTCGGCGGACAATTTTTCTTTGCCGCCGCGAGTTCGCCGGCCTTCACCCGCAATCGCGCCGGCGGCACTTCCACGTCGTCAAATTTGCGCGTGTATTTCCGCACGGCCGCGTCGCCGTTTTTGCGCACGTCTTCCAGGATGGCGGCGACATTGCGGACCATCGCCGCATCGGGCCGCGCCCCGGCGCAAAAGGCCGCCAACTTTTTCCAAAAGCCGGACGCGTTGGTGTCCAGGACGAGCATGGCTCAGTTTTTGGAGGGGAGCAAGGGCTGCGAAAGGAACGGTTGTTGCGGCATGGTCACCTGGGCCGGGGCGGTGCTTGCCGGCCGGCTTTGCAAGGGCCGCGCCATCCCGCTCGCGGAACCGGAGGCCGTCGCCCTCGTGGCCGCCGCGGCCTTCGCGAGCGCCACCATGTCCGGCAGGTCAAACGGTTTCGACTTCGGGTCAATCGCCGGGTTGAGGACGATTTTCTCGAATTTCAAAACCTGCTGCAGTTTGCCGTCCTTGGAGTAATTTTTCAGCAGCGCCGGAAAATTTACGCCGTCCACCACCAGCGTGCCCTCCTCGACCGCCTCGCCTTCCCCCGGCAGCAGCACCGTGCCGCGCAATTGTCCGGTGGCGGCGTCGAAGTAGCGCACGTAGCTGATGCCATTCGGGTAATTGAAGGACACCTTGTGGCATTTCACCCCGCGGTAATCGACATCACCCTCATAGCGCACGGAGCTGCCGTTGACGCGCTCGGTCGCACGGTAGAAATACAGGTTCTCCATCGTCTCGTAATTGTTCTGTGCCTCGTCCGTGCCCTTGAGCACGGCGAGTTTCTTGCCGCCGTTGGCATCAATGCCCAGCGCCCAGCCCATCACGCCATCGGAGCCCTGCACCATCGTCTGGTTGCCCTCGTGCAATTCCGTGTGCTGGCGCGCCGGCTTTTGGGCCAGGATGACAAAGGTTCCCGTTGGCGTGTTTTTGTCATCGAGTATCTGGCCCGTCATTAAAATGCCGTTGATGGCCTCAAGTTTGGCCTCGGGCCCGATGGTTGCACGCCCCTGCGCGATGATGCGCTGCTCCGGCGAGCCCGCCGCCGGCACCGCCGCCGTGGGCGCGGGAGTTGTCGCTGCGGGAGGCGCGGACGTGGCATTCGTGCCCGCTGCCGCCGAGGAGGGCGCGGATTTCGAGCACGCCGCCAGCGCGCCCAGCATGGCCAGGCTGGCGCACCAGCCGGGGGATTTAAGCAGGTTGGAAAAGTTCATGAGGCGGAAGCGGTCAACTTGGCAGAATTCGTTGACTCTGACAAGGATGGATGCGGCGCGGGATCTCTTGCGGGGGTGTCGGCTGGCCGGGCCCCGCCCTTATGCCGGCAGGTTCGCTGCCGCCGCCAAAAATTGCCTGGCCGCAGCTTCCCCAATCTCGCCTTCGCGCGCAAAGGCCAGCCCGGCCACCGCGCGAATTTCGCCTTGCGCATCAAAGACCGGCAACGCGATTGCGGCGAGCGCCTTCACCGCCTTTGCCCCCGGCCGCACCTCGCCCGATTTATCCTCCTGCAAGTTGCACGTCTGCACCGGCGCCTTTCGCTCCCATGCCAGCCCCGCCATGCCCTTGCCCTGGGGAATTGTCCGCGTCGCCGCCAGCACCGGCGGCGGAATATTCACCGCCGCGGCCAAAGCCAAATTATCACCCACCCGCCGGTGCACCGTCCCCGCCACGCCCCCCTGCGCGCGCACAAAATTCTCCAGCCAGGCTTGCGTGGTGGGGTCGGGGGTAAACATGGGCCAAGCCAGATTCGCCGTGTCGTTCGCAGCGGGCGAAGAATGGTGCTCGGGAAGGGAGTCGAACCCTTAAGCCTTGCGGCATACGCTCCTGAGGCGTACGTGTCTGCCAATTCCACCACCCGAGCCTGTCGTCGCGAACCCCGGAAGCCCGGGACGCGTGAAACAAAGAGTTGAGAAATTACCGCCCGCCCGCCACCGTGTCAAGGATGAGACAGCCGTCCGCCCAACCGCTCCGTTTCTCCAAATATCACGCCCTCGGCAACGATTACCTCGTGCTCGACCCCGCCGACGCCCCGCGCGCGCCGAAGACCAAGGACGTCGTCCGCATCTGCCACCGCAATTTCGGCCTCGGCTCCGACGGCATTCTCTATGGTCCGCTGAAAACCAAAAAGGCCGGTTTCGGCTTGCGCATCTACAACCCCGATGGCAGCGAAGCCGAAAAAAGCGGCAACGGCCTGCGCATCTTCGCCCGCTACCTCTGGGACAAAAAACGCGTCTGCCACCAGCCCTTCACCGTCCACACCCCCGGCGGCGTCGTCACCTGCGCCGTGTCGGCCAACGGCAGGCAAATCACCGTCGCGATGGGCCGGGTCAGCTTCGACAGCCGCGCCATCCCCGTCAGCGTCCGCCCGCCGCGCGAAATGCTCAATCAGGAAATCGAAGTCGGCGGCCGCAGTTGGCGCTACTGCGCCGCCACCGTCGGCAATCCCCACTGCGTGCTGCCACTCGACGAGATTTCCCCCGCGCTCGCCCACCAATTCGGCCCGCAGTTCGAGACCAATCCCATCTTCCCGAATCGCACGAATGTGCAATTCCTGAAAGTGCTCGACCGGGCCAACATCCAAATCGAAATCTGGGAGCGCGGCGCCGGCTACACGCTCGCCTCCGGCAGCTCCAGCAGCGCCGCCGCCGCCGTCGCGCACCGCCTCGGCCTCTGCGACGGCGACATCACCGTCCACATGCCCGGCGGCAAACTGAAAATCCAGATCGCCCCCGATTACTCGATCACCATGACCGGCCCCGCCACCCGCGTCGGCGTGTTTTACTTGGATGCGGAAGCCTTGAAGTAAGCCGAGAATTAATCCACGAATGTGCACGAATAGAATTCGGGCAGTGTCCTAATTTGCGGGCGCAGCAAGACTGCGCCCCTACAAAAACGCCTTGTACCCCTCGTAGAGGCGCAGTCTTGCTGCGCCCGTTTTAGAACTGGTTCTTTAAATTCGGACATTACCAGAATTCGTGCACATTCGTGGATTATTCTTTTTATTAAGCGGTGGGCTTCTGTGCCACCCAGAAGCGGCAATCGTCGCCGAAGGCGCGCACTTCTTCTTTTTCATTCGCCAGTTCCACGCGCAGCACGTCGGCTTCCAGCCGCCAGCCGGTGGCCTGCAAATCTTCCACGACCTCCGCGCGCGTCGGGATGTGGATGAACATCGGGCCGTGCGGGCTGTCCACCACGCGGTCGCCCAGTTCCGCCACGCCTGCTGGCGGCGTGCCTTGTTCCCACAATCGTTCCTGTTCCACCCAAAACTCACGGTGTTTTTCATTCGCGCGGTCATGCGTGGTGAACGCGAACCACGCCCCGGGCCGCGTCACGCGCCGAATTTCCCGCAGCGCCGCGCGCCGGTTTTCCCGTCCAGGAATTTGCATCAGCCCGTTGAAGCCAAAAATCGCGCCGTCAAATTCCCCGTCGCCAAACGGCAGCCTGGTCGCATCGCCCGCGCGGAAGCTCACGCCATACTCTAGCGTGCGGTTGATGCGCCGCGCCTCCTCGACCATCTCGCGCGCGATGTCCACGCCGAGCAGGTTGCGGTAGCCCAGTTCCCACAGTCCGAGGGCGATGCGCCCGGCGCCGCAGCCGAGTTCCAGCAGCGTGTCCGCAGGCTTGAATAGTCGCGTGAAAACTTTCTCCTCGGAACGCCACAAGCCCACGCGGCTCACCGCTTGCGCGTAGTCGGCGACCACGCCCGGCTGGTTGTAGTAGTCTTTGATGGAAGTTTCCGCCATGTTTTTACCGGATATTAACGCCCCTTTGACCTTGAAAGGCAAGGGTGGGGATGGTAGCCTCTCTTTTCACCAGAATCCCCGCCGTGCGCGGGGTCTCACCACCCCGTTCGCACCGTCCGGCGGCCACGATTTTCAATTTTTCATGGGAAGCTTGCCGCGGCCCCACTCTTGGTTCGAGCGTTTCGCGCCCCGGTCGTTTTTTGCCGGCGCGCGGCGTTGCAGCCTGCTCGTGCTGCTGGGGCTCCTGGCCTTGCCGCCCGCGCTGCGCGCCATCAGCGCCAGCGACCCACGCATCGCCCTTCCCGGCAGCATCCATCCGGTGCCCGCCACCACGCCCGTCGGCGCCTCCACCGCCACGCCCCATATTGCGCGCTCAACCCTGCTGGCTTCCGAATATGGCTCCACGATGCAGTTCCAGCTCAGCCTCAAGATGCGCAATTTTGCCGAGCTGCAAGCGCGCCTGGCCAATGGTGAAATAATTTCCCCCGCGGAAATGGAGGAGCGCTACTGGCCGCTGCCCGCCGATTACACCGCCGCCGCCGACTGGCTGAAGCAGCAAGGCTTCACGCTCTCAACCACTGAGCCCAGCCGCCTCCTCATCACCGCCGCCGGCACGGTCGCACAGGTGCGCAATGTCTTTCAGGTCAATTTCGCGCGTGTCTCGAGCGATGGCCAGGAATTCACCTCCGCCATCACCGCGCCCAGCGTGCCCGCCGCGCTCGCGCCCATGCTGGTCGGCATCAACGGCCTTCAGCCGCATTTGCGCAAGCACCCCAATCTGTTGATGCACCCCAATTCCTCCACCGGCTTTGTCCCGCCGTTTTTTCCCAACCAAATCAAGCAGGCCTACGGCGCGAGTTCACTCGGCCTCGACGGCACCGGCCAGACCATCGCCATCGTCATGTCGGCGTTTCCCTCCGGCAACGTCAGCACCTCGGGCAACACTTCCAACCTCAACACGTTCTGGACCACCACCGGCATCACCCGCACCGGCACCTACACCGCCATCGCCGTGGGCGCCGGTCCCCGCGCTTCCGCCAGTTCGATTGACGCTGAGGAAGCCTGCCTTGACGCCGAATGGTCCAGCTCCATCGCCCCCGGCGCAAATATCCGCTTCTATGGCATCGGCTCACTCTCCTCCACCGACACCGATTCCGCCTACCAGAAAATTTATAACGACGCCTCCGCCCATCCCGAATTCGGCCTGCACGTCGTCTCACTCAGCTTTGGCGGCTCCGAATCTTCCTCCTCGCAATTGCTGACCGACGACCAGCTCTTTGCCCAATTGGTCAGTCTAGGCATCACGGTTTTTGCCTCCTCGGGCGACAATGGCTCCAGCTCCGGTGCCGAGAGCCCGGCGAGCGACCCCAATGTCACCGGTGTCGGCGGCACCAGCATCACGATGAATAGCTCCGGGGTGGTGACAAGCGAGACGGGCTGGTCCGGCAGCGGCGGCAACACCAGCGGCTTTTTCCCGAAGCCATCCTGGCAAACCGGCCCGGGTGTTTTAACCACCTCGAGCTTTCGCCAGGTGCCGGACCTCGCCGCGCCCGCCGACCCCAGCACCGGCTGCCTGATTGTGTGGAATGGCGGCAGCAGCACCACCGTCGGCGGCACCAGTTGGTCCGCCCCTACTTGGGCGGGTTTCGCCGCGCTCATCAACCAGGGCCGCGCCCAAAACCACGTTACCCCGCTTGGCCTGCTCAATTCCAAAATTTATCCCTTGCTGGGCACTTCCAGTTTTCGCGACATCACCAGCGGCAGCAACGGCGGATTCAACGCCGCCAGCGGTTACGATCTGGTCACCGGCGTGGGTGTGCCGGTTTTTCCCGATTTGCTGACCCAGTTGTTGTTTGCCTTGAACGCGCCGCCGAATGCCGAGGTCAATGCCGGCGCCAACGCCAGTTTCGCCATTGATGCCGGCACCGCGGCCACCTCGTTCCAATGGCAGCGCATGGCGGCGGGCACCTCCACGTGGGCCAATTTGACGGAAGACTCCACCTACGCCGGCGTGCTTGCTTCCACGCTCACCATCAATGCCACGACCGCCGCCATGAGCGGCGACCAGTTCCGCTGCGTCGTCAATATCGGCATCACGCCTTCCGCCACGCTGATTGTTCTGCCCCAATTGCTTTACATCTCCACGCTGGCGGGCAACCCGGGTGGCCCCGGCATCAGCGACGGCCAGGGGGAAAATGCCCAATTCGACCTGCCCAACGACGTCGCCCTCGACGCCAACGGCAACATCTTTGTCGCCGACACCTTCAACGACGCCATTCGCAAAGTGACGCCCAGCGGGAACGTCACCACGTTCGCGGGCCAAACGGGCATCCCCGGCTACATCAACGCCGTCGGCACCGCCGCCCAGTTTAATTTCGACAACTCGCTGGATTTCGACAGCGGCGGCAACATTTATGTTGCCGATTCGAACAACAACGCCATCCGCAAAATCACCCCTGGCGGCAACGTCACCACTTTTGCCGGCTCAACCACGGGCCTTTCCGGCAATACCAATGGCGCCGGCGCCAATGCCCGCTTCAATTTCCCCGCCGGCATCGCCGTCGCCGCCAACGGCACCGTCTTTGTCGCCGATTCCAGCAACGACCTCATTCGCAAAATCACCCCCGCGGGCAACGTCACCACCCTCGCCGGCTCCGCGGGCCTCAATGGCTTTACCGACGGCACCACCACCCACGCGCGGTTCGATTTCCCCGCCGCCGTCGCCGTGGACAGCGGCGGCAACATCTTTGTGGCCGACGCCAATAACAACATCATCCGCAAAATTACGCCGGCGGGCAATGTCACCACCTTCGCCGGCGCGGCGCAGGTTCAGGGCATCGCCGACGGCCCCGGCACCTTCGCCCGGTTCAATTACCCGAGCGGCATCGCCATTGACAGCGCCAACAATCTCTACGTCACCGACACCAACAATAACGCCATCCGCAAAATCACGCCGGCAGGCAATGTTTCCACCATCGCCGGGCAGGCGGGGGTGCAAGGTTCGAATGACGGCTTCAACGCCGAAGCCCAATTCAACCAACCCTACGGGGTGGTTGTGAACAATTCCACCGGCGTCATCTACATCGCCGACTTGTTCAATCATACCGTCCGCCAAATCCAGGTCGCGACCGCGCCGCAGTTGCAAACGCAGTCGGGCAACTTGACAGTGCTGGCCGACGACCCGGCCGGCTTCAACGTCACGGTCAACGGCGTGCCCGCGCCCAGTTACCAGTGGCAGCGTCTTCCCGCCGGCAATGCCACCTGGGCTAACTTGACGGACGATGGCAGCTACAGCGGCACCGCCACCGCCAGCCTCGCGATCAACGCGACGACCACCGCGATGAATGGCGACCAATTCCAGTGCCTCATCTCCAACGGCGTGGGCAATCTCACCAGCAATGCCGTTACGCTGGCTATTTATACTCCGCTGCAATTCACGCTTCAGCCCGCTGATCAGGCGGTCACCGCCGGCGGCAATGCGGCGTTCAATGCCACAGCTTCCGGCTTCCCTGCCGCCATCTCCTATCAGTGGCAACTGCAGCTCAACGGTGGAACGTGGGCCAACTTAACGGACAATGGCACCGTCACTGGCTCCAACACCTCCGTCCTTACCCTCGGCTTCGTGGACATCGCGCTCGGCAGCGCCCAACTCCGCGCCGTCGCCAGCAACGGCGTCAGCCCGAATGCCACTTCCACCGCGGCCACGCTCACCGTTTATCCGCCGGGCTACCTCCTCTGGGCGGGTGGGCTTAACCTGGCCGGCGCCAGCGCGCAATTGTCCGCCCAACCGTTTGGCGACACGATTCCGAACCTCGCGCGCTTTGCGATGAACCTCGGCGCCCACCCCGCCCCGGCGGATTTGCCCGCGCTCACTGTCCAAAGCGTCGGCGGCATTTCCTACCTCACCCTTGACTACAACGTGAACAAGGCACTCGTCGGCGAGCAGGTCATCGCGCAATACTCCTTCGACCTCCAAACCTGGCAGCCGGTCTCCCCGACCTACACCGTCCAGCTTGTCGACCCGAATTCGCAGACCTCCCGCTACGAGGCCCAGGTGGCCATCCCGGCCAGCGGCACGGTGTTCCTGCGCCTGGTCATCCAGCCCGCGCCGTAAAAGCCGGCCTCAAGCTTCGGCCCGCACTTGGATTTTTGCCGCCTCCGGCAGCCCGAGCACCGCGAGCCGTCCGCGGCCCAAATCGCAGCGTACCACGCCGCTAGCCGCCTCGCGCTGGCGCACCTGGATGCGGGCGCCGGGTTTCAGGCCCGCCTGGGTCACAAATTCCAAAAACGCGGTGCTTTGGTCCGTGATGCGCGCGACTCGCAGCCACTTTTTCAGCGGGCAATCCGCCAGCGTCGCGGCCTTCTCCGCCTCCGGCACTTTGCCCTGAGCGGTCGGAATCGGGTCGCCGTGCGGGTCCACCTTGGGGTGCCCGAGATAGGCGTCAATGCGTGCCAGCAATCGGTCGGAAATCGCGTGCTCGAGCGCCTCGGCTTCGGCATGCACCTCCGCCCAGTCCATCTCCAGTACGCGCACCAGGAAAGTTTCCACCAACCGGTGCTTGCGCAGCACGCCCACCGCCACCGCGCGCCCGGCGGGCGTCAGCCGCACCCCTGCGCGCGGATTGTGTTCGAGCAGCCCCTGCGCCGCCAGGTGCTTCACCATGGTCGTGATGGTTCCCGGCGTCACCCCCAGCGCCTCCGCCATCGCCCCGGTCGAGACGGTCGCCCCCGTCCCCGGCGCGCGCAGGAAGACCGCCTTGAGGTAATTTTCCACGGTGCTGGTGGGCATGATTAGTTAGACTGATAAAAGAGGAGACATAACGCCAGCAAAATTTACTGTTTGACTAATCAAAATTATTTTCTTTATTCTTCGTTTCATCCGGATGAGCGAAACCGCCAAGCCCGCCCCCGCGCCCTCGCGCGCCGGCCTGTCCCTCGAAGGCCTGCACGGCACCGTCCGCCTGCCCAAGCCGCAGGCCCGGCCCTGGGCGCACTACCTGGCTTTCTTCGGGCCGGGCCTGCTCGTCAGCGTGGGCTACATGGATCCCGGCAATTGGGCCACCGATCTCCAGGGCGGCGCCCAATTCAAATATTCCCTGCTCTGGGTGGTCGGCCTTTCCAGCTTGATGGCCATTTTTTTGCAGGTGGCCTCCGCGCGGCTCGGCGTCGTCACCGGCCGCGACCTCGCCCAGTGCTGCCGTGATTTCCTCCCGGAGTGGACGCGCTGGCCCAATTACCTCAGTTGCGAAATCGCCATCATGGCCTGCGACTTGGCCGAGGTGCTCGGCAGCGCGGTGGCCATCCATTTGCTCTTCCCGCGCATCTCCTTGCTGGCCGCGGTCGGCATCACGGCTTTGGACGTGCTCTTGCTGTTGTCGCTCCAGCGGTTCGGCATGCGTATGATCGAAGCCTTCGTCCTGGTGCTCGTGGCCACGATCGCCGCCTGCTACTTCATCGAGGTCTTTGTCCTGCCGCAGATCACGCCCAGCTTTGGCGAAATGGGCCGCGCGCTGTTGGCCCCCGACTTGCGGGGCTTTTTCCGCAGCAAGGATCTTATTTTCGTCGCCATCGGCATCATCGGCGCCACCGTGATGCCCCACAACCTTTACCTGCATTCGGCGTTGGTCCAGTCGCGCAAGCTGGAGCCGGACGACGCCTCCATCCGCCGCGCCGTGCGGTATTACACTTTTGACACTTCGGTTGCGCTGGGCGTCGCGTTTTTTGTGAACGCCGCAATCCTGGTGCTCGCGGCCATCGTGTTCTACGGTCATGACCACGTGACCTTGGGCTCGGGAAGGGTCGTCACCTTTGATGCTGACTCGGACTGGATTCAGGTCGCCTACCTGACGCTTGCCCCGCTGCTCGGCACCGCCGCCGCGAGCATCCTCTTCGCCGTTGCGCTGCTCGCCAGCGGCCAGAGCAGTACCATCACCGGCACGCTCGCCGGCCAGGTAGTGATGGAAGGCTTCATGCACTGGCGCATCGCCCCCTGGCTGCGCCGCATTATCACCCGCCTGTGCGCTATTGTTCCCGCCATCGTCTTTATCGCCGTTCGCGGAGACAATAGCGTCAACGACCTTTTGACGCTGAGCCAGGTGGTTTTGGCCATGCAGCTTCCTTTGGCGATGTTTCCACTGATGTATTTTACCTGCTCAAAACGGCACATGGGCATCCATCGCCTCGGCAAGTTTCTGATGATCACCGGCTGGGCTTCGTGCTTGCTAATCACGGCGCTGGATCTCTACGGCCTACCCGGCGCGCTGCACGACGCCTGGGCTATTCTCGCCGGGAAGTAATGAGGGGCGGGCGTTTTGATCCCTTGCGGCATTCCAGCCTTCGGCTTGATTGAACAATTTTATGAAAAATATAACGCGCAACTTAACCCGACGCCAGACTGGCCGGCGAATGCTTTTGCGGGCCTGCCTATTGTCATGCCTAGGGGCGGCCGCCGCGGCCAAAGCGCAGAACACGCCGTCATCTCCGACCCAACCCGCTCCCGACAAGTCGGCTTACAACTTGTTCAATCCCACCCCGGTCGAATCCATGCGCGAATTCAATGCCGACCGACCCGACCAGACGGAGTCGCCCTACACGGTGGACGCCGGACATTTTCAGGTGGAAACGGACTTCCTGAACGCCACGTTTGACCGGGACCGGTCGGGTGGCGGGGATGTGAGCACGCGGATTTACCGGGCGGGCACGCTCAACCTCAAGGCGGGACTCTTGGACAACGTGGACGTTCAATTCATCCTCGATCCTTACGTGTATTCACGAATTGAAGATCATGTGGCTGGAACTGTAAGCCAGACTGCCGGGTTCGGCGATTTGCAAACGCGCCTCAAGATCAACTTTTGGGGCAACGATGGCGGGACGACCGCCTTTGGCGTCATGCCGTATGTGAAGTGGCCCCTGCCTCAGTCCGGCCTGCGCAATGGCAAGACGGAGGGCGGAGTCATTTTCCCGTTGCAAGTGAATTTCGCCGAAGGTTGGAGTGTGGGTGCCATGACGGAGTTTGATTGCGTGGCCGCCGACGCGGGCAGCTATGATACACAATTCGTCAACTCCGTCGTGCTTGACCACGACTTGACGGACAAACTCGGGATGTATGTCGAATTTTACACCGTGGCCAGTTCAGCACCGGGCTTCCACTGGCAGGGCCAGGCGGACGTGGGCTGGACTTACCTGCTGTCGAAAAACCTGCAAATTGACTTTGGCTGCAATTTTGGCGTCACCAAGTCCGCGCCGGACTTCAACCCCTTTACCGGTTTGACCTACCGCTTTTGACGGCAAAACGCACCCCTTTGATCGCGAAGCAGGTCCTCAGTTCAAAACAAAGTTGATGGTGACTTCCGCGCGGGAGGGAATCGGAGTTGTGCCCTGGTAGGCGGGCCGAAAGCGGGATGCTTTCATCGCTTCCGCCGCCGCTTCGTCGAGCAGGCGGTAGCCGGAGCTTTTGATGATTTCCACTTTGTCGAGCGAACCGAGCGCATTGATGTACAACGCCAGCGTCGTCTTGCCCTGCTGGTGCATCCGGCGCGCCTGCGCCGGATACTCCGGCTCGACGCGCTCAAGATACGAAGGATCCGTCACGGCGATATATGTTCCTTGCGCCGGAGCGGCGGGCGCGCTGCTTGTCACGGGGCCGTAAGCTTGCCTTTGCGGGTGGGGGACGAGCGGGGGCGGCGTGGCCGGAACCGGCGCTGAAGCCACGGGGGCTGGCGCCGGCGGCGCTGCTGGCGGCGGAGGGGCAGGCTCGGGGAAGGGCTCCTCAACTTTGGGTGGCGGGGGCGGGGGCTCTGGCGGAGGCTCTGGCGGAGGTGGAGGAGGAGGTTCGGGCGGTGGCGGCTCGGGGGGCGGTGGGGTCGCCGCCGCCGCCGGCGGCACGGGCATGTCCGCGGGCGCGGTGGCCAGGGAGACCTCGAGGTATTTCTTTTCCGGCGGGGGCACTGGCTGCGGCGCCCGCGGCGCGATGCCGAAGAGCACCGCGGCGTGCAGCGCCACCGCCACGAGATAACCCACCGGCGCCTTCATGGCTTGGCCTTCGTCTCAATCGCCACCTTGGTGATGCCGGCCTTGCGCAACTCGTCCAGCACGCCGACCGCCGCGCCGAAGTAGGCCTGCTCGTCGCCGTTGAGGAAGACCTTCGGGTCGCCTTGCTCGGCCCGCAACTGCCGCAGTCGCGCCGGCAACTGGTCGAGCCGCAGGGCCTCTTTGTTGAAAAATATCTCCCCGTCCTTTTTCACGGTGATGGTCGTGTCCTGGTCGCGCGGCTGCGGCGCGCTGGTGGCCGCGGCCGGCAGATTCACCGGGATGCCCCGGTTCTTCACCATCGAAAGCGACACCATGATGAACGTCGCCAGCAGGAAGAAGATGACGTCGATCAGCGGGATGATCTCGATGCGCGCCCGCTTTTGCGCGCGGGGGGAGGGGATGGTCATGGCTTAGCCTCCGGCGGCCGCGCGGTCGCGCTCCAGGTGCAGCTCCAGTTGCGTGGCGGCGTCCTGGAGGTCGTGGCGCGCTTCCTCGAGCCGGGCGTTGAGGTAGTTGAACGGGATGAGCGCCGTGATGGCGATGCCCAGGCCGAAGGCCGTCGCGATGAGCGCCTCGGCGATGCCGCCGGTGATGGCCGTCGGGGCGCCCAGCTCCTGTGCGCCCATCAGCCCGAAGGCGTGGATCATGCCCGTGATGGTCCCGAGCAGGCCCAGCAGCGGCGAGAGCGTGATCATCGTGTCGAGCACGGCCAGGCCGCGGTTGAAGCGCTTCAACTCCTGGTTGGCCGCGCGCAGCGCCGCGCTCGAGAACGAGTCGCCGCGATGCTCCAGCGCGGAGGACAGCACGCGCGCCACAAAGTCCGGGCTGGCCTGGCCCGCGCGCAGCGCGCCCGCGGCGTCGCTTTTTTCGACCCGGCGCAACATCTCCTCCACGTCCGCCGGGCGCCGCCGCCCGCGCTCGCGCAGGATGAAGATCAGCCGCTCCACGACCGTGGCGACGCTGATGATTGAGCACACCAGCAGCGGCCACATGATGGGGCCGCCTTCAAGAAACAGGGAGATCATAAGGGTGGGTGATGAGATGGGCGTTCATTCCATGGCCAGGCTGGCGGGAAAAAATGGCCGGGTGAAACTGCCCGGCGCGGGGGTGCTCTGGCGCAATTCAGCCAATCGGCGGTCAATCGCCCGCAGTTCGTCCAATCTTTCGGTAAGCGTTTCCCACTGCGCCGCCGGTCGGGAGGATTCGCTGCGCCAACTCCCGCGCACTGCGTCCCACAGCGATTCCCGGGCGGCCGTCTGCATTGCCACGTCGTCGGCAAACGCATCGGGCGAACGGGCCGGGTCAAGATTTTCGAGCAGGAATTCACCGAGGAAAGAGGGATAAAAAATTTGATGGGCACGGGCGCCGAAGCGGAAAAGTTCCAGCGCCAGCGGGCGGAGCCGCCCGTGGTCCCGGTTTGCCCAGCTTCGGGCCAGGGCCAGGCCATCATCAGCCGCGTCCAGGGCCTCATCGGCCAGTTGGTCCTTGGACAAATTGCCCGGGCTCTTGTCTTCCAGCAACGCCGTGACGGCTTGGCAAAGAAGGTGCCGCGCATTCAAGCCGGCCACCGCCATCGCCAGGTTGCGGATTTCATCCGTCGCCGCCAGGGCGAGCGCTTCGCGGGCCGCGCTTCGCGCTGGCATCCACGCATGATTCTTCGCCAGCGTTCGGGCGCGGTTTACGTAAACGGTCGCCAGAAGCTGGTCCCGGTCGGAAATCGCCGTCGCATGGGCATGTTGCAGCAGGGCGGTGGCCTGTTCGAACGATTGGCCGGCCTTTGAGCCCAGGCCTTGCGCCTGCAACACCAAGCCGCGATTTTGCCAGGCGATGGCCAGCCGCCGGCGAAATAGCGGATTTCCCTCCAGCGGCAGGCCCTGCAGCGCCTCCAGCGCAGCATCATAAGCCTGGATTGCTTGCATGAGATCCCCGGGCGAGCCGAGCCGGGTGAGGACTTCGCCCCGGTTCATCCAGCTTGCGGCCAGGCCATAACGGAACAGCGGATCGCCGTCTAGCGGCAGGCTTTGGCGTAGTTCGATGGCCCGGTCAAAATGGACCAGCGCTTCCCGCAACCTGGCGGAAACGTTGCTCTCCAGCAGCGCCAGGCCGAGTTTCATCCAAGCGGAAGCACGGCGGTTGGCGGCGTTGGCTGTGTGGTCGCAAAAGCCGCGGGTGAAGCTTTGGCTCATGGTAAAGGGCTGTGCGGGATTAGGCCAAATCAATGCGGGCTAAACCCCGCGCGGCCAAGGCCGTTCGCCACTCAACATGGCGGCCAGGCCTTTGGCGGCGAGGAGCGGGCTGTCCGCGGCGACACTGACATTCCCGCAATGGCAACTGTAGCGGGCCGCTTGCAGGCCGGAATGGCGAGGTCTCTTGGCCGGGTTGCTCCGGAACAAGCGGATCGAAAGATGCGACAGCCTCTGGATGCGGCTGTCGCCGCCCGTTTGCATTCCGCGAGTCAGGCCGATGGCGCGATTTTTCATGGTCAGACTTCCGCCCACTGGCGCAGAAGGTTGTGGTAGACGCCGGTGAGCTGCACCGCCGTCTTGGCGGCGAAGGGCTGCTCCGGCAGATTTTGGTTGAGGCCCTGGATGCCCAGGTCCAGGTCGAACAGCAGCGAGCGGCGGCTGTCCTCGCGGATCATGCTCTGGATCCAGAAGAACGAACAGATGCGTGCCCCGCGCGTGACGGGCGTGACGTGGTGCAGGCTTGTCGCCGGGTAGAGCACCATGTGGCCGGGCGGCAGTTTCACGCGGTGCACGCCGTAGGTGTCCTCCACGCACAGTTCGCCGCCGTCGTATTCCTCCGGCCCGGCAAAGAACAGCGTGGCCGAAATGTCGGTGCGGATGCGGTGCGACGTCCCGGTGACCTGGCGGATGGAGTTGTCCACGTGCGTGCCGAAGGATTGCCCGCCGGAATACCGGTTGAACAGCGGCGGGAACACCCGCGCCGGCAGCGCCGCCGACAGGAACAGCGCGTTTTTACCCAGCGCGCCGAGGATGAGGTCGCCCAATTGGCGCGACGCCGGCGAGCCCTCCGGGATTTGCATATTGTCCTTGGCGCGGGCGGACTGGTGGCCGGCAGTGACTTTGCCGTCCACCCATTCCGCCTGGTCGAGGATTTGCCGGGCCTGCTTCACTTGCTCGGCATTGAGAACATCAGGGATGGTGAGGAGCATGGATTGGGTTTTTTTGGATTAGAAGTGGAAGTTCGCCGTGAGCAGCGCGGAGACGCCCGCGCCCGGGATAATGTGGCCGGGGTGGATCTGGTCGTAGTAATACCGGTTGGTCAGGTTGTAGACGTTGACCTGGATGTCGACGCGCTTGCTCACCTGGTATTTCACCATTGCATTGAGCGTCCAGTAACCGCCCACTTCCTTGAGCAGGCCGGTCGTCGGGTCGAGCGGCGCCGTGCTGCTCGCCGTGCGGCTTGAGACCACGTCGGCGCCCAGCCCCACTTCGAGGTGCCATGGCAACTGGTAGGTCGTCCACACGCTCAGCGTGTGCTTGGGCACGTTTGCCAGCGGGTAACCGACCGAGCCGGGGTAGAACTTGGAGCTGATCACCTCGCTTTGCAGGTAATCATACGAGCCCAGCACCTGCCAGCGGTCGGTCAGATGGCCGCTCATCGCCAGTTCCACGCCGTCCACCCGCTGGTCGCCGCCGAGCACATTCTGGGTCGGGTCGGACGGGTCGGGTTCGCGGGCATTCGTCTTTTCCGTGCGGAAGAGGGCTCCACGCACCGACAATTTGTTCGAGAACAGGTCCCACTTCGTGCCCAATTCAAACGTCTCATTTTTTTCCGGCGGGGTGTTTGCGTTGGCGGCGCTGAGCGACAGCGATTCCGCGGAGGGATTCCACGACGTGCCGTAGTCGAAGTAGATGCTGCCGTTATGCGTTGGCTTGTAGACGAGCGCGCCGCGGAAGCTCGGCATCGTGTCCGTCCGGCTGAAGGCGACGCCCGCCACCGATTCGTGATAATCGGCGTGAAAATAGTCCCAACGCACACCGCCGCTCAATTCCCAATGCGAGCCGAGCTTGAGCGTGTCGAGCGCGTAGGCGCCGAAGCTTTCTGCCGTCGTCGTGACCCGCGATTTTACTGTCGCCACGCCTGTAAAATCCTGGTCCTCGTTGGGCGAAATCAGATTCGTCGTCGGCACGCCGGTGTAGCCGAAGCGCGTGGGGTCCGAGGTTTCGCGGCCTGCTTCGAGTCCGGTGATGAGCGTGTGCTGGATTGGGCCGGTGTCGAAGCGGCTGGTGGCGTCGAACTGGTTCCACAGGAACGTCTCGACACTATGGCCGCCAAGTTCGTTGCGGTCCACGATGGTCGCGGGCCCCGGGGTGGCGGGCGTGGTGGATGGGTCCAGCTTCGGCTCGGTGATGCGGAACTCGCGCGAATAATTCGCGAAGCGGAACGCATCGTGCAGGCTGAGCGAGTCGCCGCTGTCGTGGTTGACCTGGATCGTCACCATGTCCACGTCCGTGCGCAGGTAGTCGTCCTGAAATCCGTAATAGTTGGCGCGCGGCACATTGGCCGGGCTGTTGTAATGCCAGGGAATGCCGTAGTCCGGAATGTCGTCCTCCGATTGGTGCAGGTAGCTCACGGAGACCTGCGTCGGCGTCCCGAGACCGAAGGCCAAGGAGGGCGCGATGCCGTAGCGGCGGTTCCGGCCCACGTCGCGCTCGGCGACTTCCGACTCGTGCCCCATCAGGTTCAGGCGAAAGGCGGCGCCCTGGGCCAGATCGGGCAAGGGCTCGTTGATGTCCGCCGTGGCGCGGCGGGTCAGGTCCGTGCCGACCGTCAGCGCTCCTTCGACAAACGGATTCATTTCCGGCGTCTTGCTTTCCTGGTTGATGACACCGCCGGTCGAACCACGGCCGAACATCACCGACTCCGGCCCGCTTAGCACGTCCACTTGTTCATAGTTAAACGGGTCGCGATAGTAGCTGCCGTAGTCGCGCAGCCCGTCGAGAAAGATGTCATTGCGCGCGGTGAAGCCGCGGAGCGTCAGGTTGTCGCCCTGCGAGCCGCCTTCGCCCGCGGCGATGCTGATGCCCGCCACATTGCGCAGCACGTCGCGCAAGGTCATCGAGTTCTGGTCCTGCATCACCACCTTCGGCACCACGGTCACGGACTGCGGCGTGTCGCGCAAGGGCTCCGAAAACTGCGGCAACGTGACGCTCTTGGCTTGATACGAATTTTCCGCATCGCTTCCGACGACGACGACCTCGGGCAATTGCGTGGGAGCAGTGCTGTTGCCCGCTGTTGCCGCAGTGTCTAGCGATTGCGGAGACGCGTTCACACCATCCGGATTGTTCGCCGGGGCGGTGGTTTGGGCGTGAGCATTGGCGGCAAGGCCTTGGGCCATGATGAGCGTGGTCAGTTGCAATGAGCGCTGCCGAATGTGGGAATTCCCCTTCGAGCAAGAACGGTGTTTTTTCATAAGGTTGAGAGAGGATTCTCGTGAAATCGAGACTCATTCTCTTTTAAAGGCTTGATTGAGATATATTCTCAAATATGGCAAGGGTTTTTTCACCGTCTATTTCATTTTTATTTTAAGATGTTATCGTGCAATTATATACGAATATTGTTTTTTGAGTCAATGCGTGTGAAAAATAGACTAAGCAACTCGAAAGAACAAATGCAACCCATGCTGGCGACCCCATTGCAAACTGTGTTGCCTGGCGTTGACTCTGCAGCGGTTGACACCATTTTTTGCATATAGCCCGATGCAATTATTTCGCGCCATGGTCATCTGAGTGCTTGCGTCCGTTCTCCTCGCGCAAGCCTCAACCCCCGATGACCTGTGGAGTCGCAGTTATCTCCTGGACGATCCGTCCGGGGCCCGCACCAAGCTCAATGATGCCGGGCGGTTGCCTTTTGCCAGCGCGGCCACGGAAATCTGGGGCAATGTCCGTGGCGGCATTCGCAATGGCATGACGGATGATCTGCTCGTTACCTTTGGCGGCGAAGCCGATCCGGAAAAAATCGCCGGCTGGAGAGGCGCCTTGCTGCGCCTTTCCGTGCATTACCTGCAAGGCACGCAACCCAACCATAACACCGGCGCTTTCGACAGCATCACTACAGCTCCAGGCTCAGGTAGTCGTACATCACGCTCGACTGGTCGCTTTTCACATTGGTCTGCACGAGCGAGAGGGTGTTGGCGCCCTTGTGCAGCAACCCGGCGGGGATGGTCACGTAATCCACCTCGTATTTGGCATGGTCGGATTCGCGCACCAGCGCGTTTCCGCCCTGGAATTTCGGCACCAGATGCTCCTTCACCGCGCTGTCGCTGTTTACATAAACATCAATCGCCGCCTGGTGTGAACCGGCCAGCGCCAGCGTCAGCGTCGCGTTTTCGGTCGGCGCGCGGTCGAGGTTGAAGTGGATGCGCCAGCGATGCGGCACCTGCTGGTTGCCGTTGTAATAGTAGCTTTGCGCGTAGTTCCAGTCCTTGTGGTAATCGCTTTTGCCGACGTAGTACTCCAGCGGGTTCGGGAACTCCTTGGGAAATTGCCAGAACAGCATCGGCACAAAATACTCGTCGCCGTGCTTGAACTCCGTCGCCCGCCGGTCCGGGATGCCGATTTCCCAGGCGATGGTTTTGCCCTTGTGCGGCACGGCCCACGTCACGTCGCCCAGTTCCAGTGTGTCGCCCGCCTTGACCGTCACATTTTTGGAAAATTCGCCGACGGCCCCCGTCGTGAACGCATACAGCGTGTAATTGCCCGGCCGGATGTTCGGAATCTTGAAATTGCCGTCGGCGTCCGCGTGCACCCAATATTGGTAATACTCGCCCTGAAATTGAAAACCGCCCTCGCGGCTGTTCTCCGGCAGCGCGATGCCCACCCACGCGTTCGCGCCGCTCACGTCCGGTTTCAATGCGTCCGCGACCACGAATTTTCCGCTGACCGTTCCGCGCTGCTTGGCCGGGGGATACGCCGGGTTGTCCAGCCACGCATACGGCCACGCCGCCGCCTCCACCTTCGCCTGCTCCTGCGCGTCCTTCCAGCACGCGTCGCCCGTCGCCTGGTCGGTGAAATACATCAGATACGGCCCGTAAATCTTGTGCCATTCCGTCCCCGCGGGAAAATGCAGCGCGGTGCCGCCAAAGTGGTTCATGTTCAGGTGCACGAGGTTGATGGCGGACTGCGTCGCCGTCAGGTCCTGCTTCATCGGCCCGTTGGTGAAAAATTCGTCGCTGCCGAACACGTAAAATTCGCCCAGATGGTTGCGGTCGCTCGCATATCCCCAGCAGCCAATGTCCCAATAGTCCGCCACCCACACGTATTTGCAGTCGTATTTGCCGTTCCAGCTGCCGGAGACGAATTTCGTCACCTCCTTCGGCGCGCCGGGCACCGGCTGCGCCGCGCGGTAATCGGCCAGGCGCGGCAGCGTCAGGTTGTGCGGCGGGTCGATGTAGACCTTCTCCAGCAGGTATTCCCCGTTGGCCACCGGCATCGGCCACACCATGCGCCATTCGCCCACGTCCATTTCCGGGTACGACGCCGGATGCGAATTGATGGTGTAGACATACAGGCCCGTCATCCCGCGCCGCAAAACGAAATGCACGTCCACGTCCCAGGCGTGCTTGTCTTTCAGGCCGGGCGTGTAAATGTGCTTGCAGGAAATGTCCGCCATGTCCGGGGACTTTTTCGTGACCGAGTAAACGCAGTGCGGCAGTTGCTCATAATCCGTGCCGCCGTCCCGGCTGAAATAGACGTTGCCCTTGCCCCCGGCGCCCAGCAAGTCGCGCCCCTTGAATTTAATCGCGGTTATCTGCGCGGCGCTCGTGTCCACCACCACGGTGACGATGCCGTTCGACAGCGTGACGTCCTTGCCGGCCTGGAACAGCGTGACGTCTGGCCCCTTCGTCCCACCGCCGGGCTCGTTTGCGCGCGCCGCCGCGCCGCCGAAAATCATCAGCCCGAGGGCCGAGAGCCAGACGGCGGCCCGCCAAGGGCCGCGACGAAAAATAGGTTCATGCATGACGGCCTCCGGGGTAAGCGCCGGCGCATCCAGCGCCAGCGATATCTTCACCCTAGTTGTCCGCGCCCGCCGGGGCAATCTCGAACCTTTCTCCGGCATGGGGCGAATGGGTCCGGACCTCAGTTCCCATAGTCCTTCGCCATTTGCGGATAAAGCTCGATGAGCGCGTTCGTATCGTAACGCCCGCCGTTGGGGTTGCGCCGGGGCGCGGTGCCCGCCGGAGCAGCGGTGCCGACGGCGGCGGCGGGAGCTGCCGGCCGGTCGAAAATCGTTTCCTGGCTGCGCGTCGGTTCCCAGATGAAACTTCCCAGGCCCTTGCCATTGGGCGCATTGAACACCAGGTCATTCACATAGCGCTTCTTGGGGCTGTATTCCACCGCGATGAACGAAAGCCGGGGATAATTCTTTGCGATGTCGGCAAAGGTCGTTTTCCAGTCGTCGGGATTGTGCTCCGCGTAGCACGAGAGCCCGACGATGTCGAAATCCACCTTTTGCTCCGCCAGCTTGTCCAGCCACTCGTGCACCAGCGCGTCGTTGCGCGCGAGCGAATGATGCAGCATGATTTTGATGCGCGGGTCCACTTCCTTGACCGCGGCGACCCCCGCGCGCAGCAACGCGCCCAGTTTGTCCCAGCCGCCGGCGTCGGTCACGTTCGCGTTGTGCGCGTCGGTGTCCGGGTTGCCGGTCGAGATTTTCGACGTCACGCGCCCGTCCGGCCACAGCATCCCAAAGGTTATCTCGTTGCCAATTTGCACCATGTCGGGCGTCGTGCCTTGTTCCTTGAGCGCCAGCAGCACCTCCTTCACATGATCGTGCACGGCCTGCGCCAGTTCGGGAAACGCCAGCTTCGCCCACGCCGCCGGCTTCGGCTGGCCCTCGGGCGAGGTCCAGGTGTCCCCCATCATGAAATCAATCAGCAGCCCCAGCTTCGCGTCCTTCACCCGCTTCGCGAACACCTTGAGTTGGGTGAGGTTGAACCCGGCGTCGAAATTCATCTGGTCCGAGTCCACCAGCACGCCGAGGCGCACGTAATTGAACCGGTATTTTTTCAGGAGGTCGAAAATGTCCATCCGCGCGCCCTGGTCGAAATACTCCGCGCCCGCAGTTTCGTCGCGGTAAACCCAGCTGATGTCCGCCCCAAGAATGTAGGGTTGCGCGCGTGGGGTGGGGGTGGCCGGCGCCGGATTTTGCGCGGTGGCGGCTGCTGCCAGCGCCAGGCCGGCCAGGCCGGAAATGAGTCGGGGTATTTTCATAACGAGGAAAAACAAAACCGCCCAGCCGGCTATTTTTTGCGCAACAATTCCACCACTGACGAAAAATCCTCCTCGCCGTGGCCTTCCGCAATCGCCTTCTGGAAAATTTCCAGCGCCCGCGCCGCGGTCGCCAGGTCCACGCCGTGCTTCCAGCCCGTCTGGCCCGCGTAAACGAGATCCTTGGCCATGAGTTTCATTGAAAATTGCGGCGTGTAGTCGCGCGCGGTCATCCGCGCCGCCATCGCCTTGACCAGCGGGCTGCCGGGCGTGCCATTCGTCAGCAAGTCCAGCGCCTTGGCGCGGTCGAGTCCCGCGTTCTCGATCACCACCAGCGCCTCCGCAAACGCCGCCGCCTGCACCGCGCACAGAAAATTGTTCAGCAGCTTGATCAGCGCGCCGCTGCCGCTCGGGCCGACGTGGACAATCGCCTTGCTCATCACCGCGAGCGCCGGGCGCGCCTTCTCGATTGCCGCCGCGTCGCCGCCCACCAGGAATGTCAGCTCGCCCGCCGCCGCGTGCGGCTTCGTGCCCGTCACCGGCGCATCCAGCAGCTTGCAGCCCTTTTTTTCCGCCGCCTCGCCGAGTTCCTTCACCCATTCCGGCGTGATGGTGCTGCACTCGACGAGCACCGCGCCTTTCTTCGCGCCCGCCAGCGCGCCGTCCTCGCCCAGCCACACCGCCCGCGCCGCGTGGTCATCCGCCAGCATGCTGAGGATGACGCCCGCGCCTTTGGCCGCCTCGCGCGGCGTGGCCGCGGCTTTGGC
>DASZWY010000081.1:0-4591 GCA_035546135.1 Opitutales bacterium | reverse complement strand
CGTGGGTGGTTTACGCGCCATGAAAGTCTACATCAACGGCCAGTTTTTCGACGAAAAAGACGCCAAAGTGTCGGTGTTCGACCATGGCTTCTTGTACGGGGACGGCATTTTCGAGGGCATCCGCCTCTATGACGGGTGCATCTTCCGCCTGGAGGAGCATCTCGAGCGGCTCGAATACTCGGCCAAAGCCATCCTGATGGAGTTGCCCTGGACGCGCCAGCAGATCGCCGACGCCACGTGCGCGGCCTGCCGCGCAAACGGGTTGAAAAACGGGTATATCCGCCTGGTCGTCACGCGCGGCGTGGGCAGCCTGGGCCTGTCGCCCAAATCGTGCTCGAGCCCGCAACTCATCATCATCGCGGACAAGATTCAGCTTTATCCGCCGGAATTTTACGAAAAAGGCCTGAAAATCATCACCGTGCCGACGCGCCGGTGCAACCCCGCCGCGCTGCCGCCGACGGTGAAGTCGCTGAATTATTTGAACAACATTTTGGCGAAAATCGAGGCGCAGAACCTGGGCTTCCACGAGGCGGTGATGCTCAACGACCAGGGCTATATTGCGGAGTGCACCGGGGACAACCTGTTCCTCGTGCACAAGGGGAAGTTGCTGACGCCGCCGTTCTCGGCCGGGGCGCTCGCAGGCATCACGCGCGGCGCGGTGTTCGACATTGCCCAGAAGCTGAAGCTGACCGTCGAGGAAAAGAACCTGACGCGCTACGATGCGTGGATTGCGGACGAATGCTTCATCACCGGCACGGCGGCGGAAGTAGTCGCCATCACGGAGATGGACGGCCGCACCATCGGCAACGGCAAGCCGGGCAAGGTGACGAAGCAAATCACCGGCGCCTTCAAGCAGCTCGTCAAGCGCGACGGCACCAAGATTTAGGGTTCTGCGATTGGCCGGCCCGGAACAACTTCGCGCTTTCCGCGCGGGGGTTCTTGGATTAGGCTGACTGGTTTCACCACGATGAAAACGCGCGCCCCCAGTGCTCCGCCGTTCGATGCCGCCAGTGTGCGCGAGGATTTTCCCATCCTCGACACGCAAGTCGGCGCGCACGCGCTCGTCTACCTGGACAACGCGGCCACGGCGCAAAAGCCGCAGGCGGTGATTGACGCCGTCTCGCACTACTACGCCTCGACGAATGCGAACATCCACCGCGGGGTGCACTACCTCAGTGGCGAGGCGACCGATGCCTACGACAAGGCGCGGGTGACGGTGGCGAATTTTCTCAATGCCGCCGAGCCCCGGGAATGCATTTTTGTGCGCGGGACGACCGAGGCCATCAACCTGGTGGCCTCGAGCTGGGGCCGGACGAACCTGAAAAAGGGCGACGAGATTCTGCTCACCACGATGGAGCATCATGCGAACATCGTGCCATGGCAGCTCGTGGCGGCGGCAACCGGCGCAATCATCAAAGTCATCCCCATCACGGACCGAGGCGAACTCGAGCTGAGCCAGCTTGACCAGCTTTTGACACCGAAGGTCAAGCTGCTGGCGGTGACGCAGATTTCCAACGCGCTCGGGACCATCAACCCGGTGCGGGAGTTGGTTCAAAAGGCGCATAAGGTCGGCGCGCTGGTGCTGGTGGACGGCGCTCAGTCAACGCCGCACCTGCGGGTGGACGTGCGCGCGCTGGATTGCGATTTCTTCGCGTTCTCGGGCCACAAGGTCTTTGGCCCGACAGGCATCGGCGTGCTTTACGGCAAGGCCGCACTGCTCGAAAAGATGCCGCCGTATCAGGGCGGCGGCGACATGATTGACCGCGTGACCTTCGAGAAAACGACTTTTCGCGGGTTGCCCGAACGTTTTGAGGCCGGCACGCCGGACATCAGCGGGGCCATCGGCCTCGCGGCGGCGATTCATTATCTGGCGAAGTTTGACCACTCCGCGCTGGCCGCATACGAAAGTGACTTGCTGACGTATGCGACCGAGGCCGTCGCCAACGTGAATGGCGTCCGCCTCATCGGCGAGGCGCCGGAAAAGGCGGGCGTGCTGTCGTTCGTCATGGAGGGCGTGCATCCGCACGATATCGGCACGGTGCTGGACAGCGTGGGCATCGCCATCCGCGCGGGGCACCATTGCTGCCAGCCCTTGATGAAGCGACTCGGCCTCGCCGGGACGGCGCGGGCCTCCTTTGCCTTCTACAACACGCGCACGGAGGCCGACCGGCTGGCCGACGCGCTGGTCAAAGTCAAAAAAATGTTCGGCTAGACCATGTCCGACGAACTCGACGATCTTTACCAGGACATCATCCTGGACCATTCACGCCGGCCGCGAAATTTCGGGCGGATGGAGGCGCCGTCGGCGGTTGGCGAAGGCTACAATCCGATGTGCGGCGACCAGCTGTCGGTTTTCCTGAAAATGGACGGAGATAAAATTGCCGACGTTAAATTTATCGGCGAATTGTGCGCCATTTCCAAAGCCTCCGCCTCCTTGATGACTCTGCGCGTGAAGGGCAAGACACTGACCGCGGCACGTGAAGCCATCGCCGACATGAAGACGCTGGTAGCCGGGGAGAAGGACCCGCCCATTGCGGTCGAAGAACGCGTCGGTGACGCGATTGCGCTCAAAGGCGTGCGAAAATTTCCCGCCCGGGTAAAATGCGCGACGCTCGCCTGGCACGCGCTGGATGCGGCGCTGGCGGGTTCCGGCAAAGTATCCACGGAATAGTTTTTACTCATCATGCTTTCCGTTCGTGTTATTCCATGCCTGGATGTGAACAAGGGGCGCGTCGTCAAGGGGATCAACTTCCTCAACTTGATTGACGCGGGCGACCCGGTGGAATCGGCGCGCAAATACGAGGAACAGGGCGCGGATGAGCTGGTGTTTCTGGACATCACGGCGTCGAGCGACGAGCGGGCGATCATGCGCGATGTCGTGGAACGGACGGCGGGGGAATGCTTCATGCCGCTGACCGTTGGCGGCGGGTTGCGGAGCGTGGAAGATATCCGATTGATGCTGAATGCCGGTGCGGACAAGGTGAGCCTGAACACCGCGGCGATCCTGGACCCGGACCTGGTGCGGCGCGCGAGCGGGAAATTTGGCAACCAGTGCATCGTGGTGGCGATTGACGCCAAGCGCGAACCGGACGGCAAGAGCTGGCGCGTGTATACGCATGGCGGGCGCAATCCAACCCCGCTGGACGCCGTGGCCTGGGCCAAGGAAGTGGTCAAGCGCGGCGCCGGGGAAATTTTGCTCACGAGCATGGACCGCGACGGCACCAAGGACGGCTATGATGTCGCCCTCACGCGCGCGGTCAGCGACGCCGTCGAGGTGCCGGTCATCGCCTCGGGCGGGGCGGGCAAGCTCGACGATTTTGCCGAAGTAATCAAAAAAGGCGACGCGAGCGCCGTGCTGGCGGCATCACTGTTCCACTTTGGAACGTTCACGATTGCGCAGGTCAAGGAAAGCCTGCGGGCAGCCGGATTACCGGTACGGTAATCGGCATTGCTTTTGAAGAAGATATTGGCTTGGAAAAGCTTAGGATAGCTTGGGGTTGGTCATTTCGGCGAATCAAACCAATCCATGATTCATGCTGATTGCCTGCTTAAGAGAATCCGACTTCTCGTTCAGGCGTGATTGCAAGGCCTTGCGGCGCTTATCAATGGCTTCGGCATGCTGGAACTTTTGCGTCCACCAGGCTTCATCCAACTCAATCTTGTTCTTCGCCTTAATATTATCCGATTCATCCAAATTTAAATAAACCAAGTAAGTCGAATCCTCGGCTGTCTTCGCCAACCCCTTTAAGGAACCCAGAGAATCACCCCGAGCGGTTTCAAGCAGGTTATCAAATAATTCGACTCCGCCTTCCGCAATGTCGAGACACCAACCGGCCAATTTCAGCGGCAGATCTGTGGCCGGGCGCAATTCCAAAAGCATGTTATGGGCGTGGTAACGTCTTACATTGTCCTCACTGGCTGCATTATAGGCCTTAAGATGTTGAATATAGCCATTAAAGACCACCGTATCCCTCTGAATGGTATCGCGAACATTCGGTTCATTCGGGCATAAAATCCCTGTATAAAAGCGCCTCACCCTATCCTTGCGTTCCTGATCAACCCTCCGGTGGTTCAGCGTAAGCGTGCAGACCGTCTTGAGCAGTGCGCAGCAAATGGCCGCCGTCGCCGCATTAGCGGAGCCGATGCCCGGCGTCGCCTTGCCCCGTCCAAACGCGATCAGAAACTGTCCAAACTGAAGCTTCAGCAAATCGATTTTGGAAAAGTCAGCCGTCTCAAGGTCTACGGCCAACTTGATGCTATCATTTTTTTCAGCGGTGAGGGGAATGGTAGCACTCATTGGCATTGGATTGTATCAACCACAATCCATTGCGTCAATATCAAACGAGTGTTTTAATAAAATGTAAAAAAAGTGCGCTAAGCACTGCTTGACAAAGACTTTTCCCAAACCCACTGAAAACTTTTTTAAAAAATCTGCAAAAAAAATACCAATTTACTCGTCCGCCATGATGATGTTCGGCTGGAACTGGACGGTCAGGCGGTATTGCTGGCCGGGGCGCATGACCAGAGGGTGGTCGCGGTGCAAAAGTTGGATGAAATGCAGCGAGCCCCAGCAGGTGCGATAGGCGGGATT
>DASZWY010000080.1:0-4203 GCA_035546135.1 Opitutales bacterium | reverse complement strand
CCCGGGTCACCGCCATCGCCGACCGCCGGGTCCGGGGTGCGCCACCCAAAAAGGCCCGCCGCGCTCCCTTCAATCTCAATCCGGTGGGCTGGCCGCCCCTGGCCTTCCTGTGGAAAAACCTTATCCAGAGCGGCAATTTCGCCTCGCGGATGTTTATTCTGCGCGTTGTCCTGATTATGCTCTTGGGGTTTATCGTCACCCATAATTTCCATGCCGGTGGCCCGCCCCTTGGCTTTATTGGCGCTTTGTGCATCTTTTTGGTCCTCTTCAGCGTCATGGCCGGGCACAACCTGCTCCGGGTTGACCTGCGGAGTGACCTGACCATGGCCGAACAGTTGCTTTCCTACCCCCTGACTGGCTCACAAATTTTTATGGGTGAGACACTTGCGCCAGTGGCCATCCTGGCGGTCTTCCAATGGCTCTGCCTGCTGGGTGCCGTTCTTTTCCTAAGCTTCGGCCCCCATGGGCCTTCCCTGGGTGCCCGTGCTGTAATCGCACTGGCCGCCGCCATCTTTGTCCCTGCCATGGATTTTATCATGGTCATCATCGCTAACGCCGTGGCGATTATGTTTCCCACCTGGGTGCGGTTCGACCGCAACGCTCCGCGAGGAGTCGAAAACCTCGGTTTGGGCATTGTCGTGACCCTCGGCCAGCTCCTGGTGCTCTTTGTCGCCCTGCTACCCGCCTCGCTGGGGGCATTTATCGTCGGATTCATCAGCGCCCTGTTGCTGCCAACGCGCTTTGCGCTGTGTCTGGCCGCGCTGGCGGGCGCATCCATCTTAATTGCTGAGGGCCTCTGGGCGGTCAGCCTGCTGGGCAAGGCCTTCGAGCACTTCGACCTGTCTGCGGAAACGACGAATTAGCCCCCGGGCCGCTCTTCCTAGCCCCGCAAATCCAGCCAGAGCATCAATACCAGTTGGATGGCCAAAAAAGCGAACAAAACCCCGTAGGCCGCCATCATGAAGCGGTCCTGGCGCATGCGCCGCCCGGCCAGCACGGAGGTGGGAGCGGATTCGGGCATGGTGATTTTTCTAGGGGAATTCGCGCCGGTTGGGAAGCATGGTTTCGCCCCTCTGGGCGGCGAAACCATGAATTAGTTCATCTTATCGTAACCGGAAGTCACCCATAATTTTACCTTAAGTGGTTAGAATCCGGTTGACGCTCCCCAGGGCTTTTCGCCATCGTTTCCCTTCCCCATTTTCCGACCCGCCTCACCGGACCTCCCACCCACCCTTTTCTGCTGCTCGCTGCCCATATGATTCCACGCTGTTTTCGCTGGAAGAAATTCGCCGTGATTGCGCCCGCGCTCTGGCTTGCGGCGGCGGCGCCTGCCTTCGGCGCCGAAGGCGTCAATCCGCAAGCGGACGAGATTTTCAATATCGGCGGCCTGCCCGTCACCAATTCGATGGCGACGACCTGGTTCTTCTCCCTCGCGCTGATTCTCCTGGTGCGCTGGGCGGTGGGCCGGCCCAAGTTTGTGCCCTCGCGCGGCCAGACCGTCGTCGAGACCGTGCTGACCAGCCTGCGCGATATTTTCGAGCCGATTGTCGGGCGGCATATGATTGACAAGGTCTTTCCCCTGCTCATCACGCTCTTCTTCTTCATCCTGATCATGAACTGGAGCGGGTTGCTCCCGGGCGCGGGCACCATCGGGTTCGTGCGCGACAACGGCGAATTCCACACCGTGTTCCGCCCGGCGGATTCCGACCTCAACACCACACTCGCGCTGACGCTCGTGTCCTTCGGCGCCTGGCTGTATTTTGTGCTGCGCTACGCCGGCATCGGGGTGCTGCTGAAGGACATCTTTGGCAACAAGGCCAACAAGAAGGACGTGCATATCGCGCTCTATCTGGCGCTGTCCCCCATGTTCTTCCTCGTCGGCTTCGTCGAAATCATCTCCATCCTCTCGCGCCTGCTCTCGCTGCCCTTCCGCCTTTTTGGCAATGTGTTTGGCGGAGAAAGCCTGCTCGACGCGATGTACAATATCATGCCATGGGGGCTGCCCGCGCTCTTCTACCTCATGGAGCTGCTCGTGGGCGTCGTCCAATCGTTCGTGTTCGTGGTGCTGACCGCCGTGTATATCGGCCTCATCTGCAACCATGAAGGCGGCGACCACGACCACGCCGAGGATGGCCACGGCGAGGAAAAATCCGCCGCGGCTCACTAACCACAAATTTTGCCAACCGGGACCATGCCCTGAGCGTGGACGGAAGGCACCGCAACAAAAAACAACCATACTATGACCAACGAAATCCTCCACCTCGTCAGCCACGTCGTCCCGACCACGCTGGCGCAGGCTCCTGAAATCGCCAGCCCGTTCCTGCCGTTCAAAGGCGGACTCGCCTGCTTGGGCGCCGCCATCGGCGTAGGCCTGGTCGGCTTCAAAGCCGCCGAAGCCGTCGGCCGCAACCCGAATGCCTCCGGCAAGATCCTCGTCATCGGCATTCTCGGCATGGCGTTCGCCGAAGCCGTGGCCTTCTACGGCCTCCTCATCCCGCAGCACTAACCCTGTTTGCCCGGTTGCCGCCGCCTGGCCCAATCCAGGCGGCGGCATACCCGCTCCCTTTTCCTCCCTCCCAACTTTCCCGCCATGCACGACCTACTTCCCCTTTTGGCCGCCACCGGCAGCGAAGCCGCCTCGAGCGGTTCCCCGCTGGAGATTGTGAAGCAGATTTTCGGCCCCTTCGCCGTCAAACCCGTCTTCCTCATCGCGCAAATCGTCAATTTTAGCGTCGTCGCGGCCCTCATTTACTACTTTGCCATCCGCCCCGTCCTTGCGACCGTGGACGCCCGCAACAAGGAAATCGCCTCCGGCCTGAAATACGCCGAGGACATGCAAAAGAAGCTCGCCGACACCGAGAAGCAGCAGGCCGAAGTCCTCAAGCAGGCCTCCCTCGAAGGCAAGCAAGTCATCGCCGAAGCCCGCGACACCGCCAAAGCCCTCGTTGAAAAGGCCGCGCAGGACGCCACCCGCACCGCCGAGGACATTATCAAGAAGGGCCAGGCCGCCACCGCCCTCGAGCGCCAGCAAATGCTCAACGACCTGCGCCGCGAAGTCGCCACCCTCGTCGTCGCCACCGCCAACCGCGTGCTGGGCCGCGAGCTCACCCCCGAGGAACGCGCCCGCTTCAACGCCTCCGCCGCCGCCGATTTAAGCAAAAACTAAGATGCTCCTCGACCGTCAGCTCAAGGATTTCGCCAAGAAACTGGCCCGGCTCTCCCTCGAAGCCGGCGGCCAGATTGACCCGGCGCGCGTGGATGCCGTCCTGGCCTCCCTGCAGGGGCACAAGCCCCGCGCCCGCCGCGCCATCCTCAAGGCCTACCTGCGCTATCTGCAAATTGAGGACCGCCGCAGCCGCCTGCTTGTCGAACACGCCGGCAACATCGGCCCGGGCGAACTGGAAGCCCTCCGCGCCCGCCTCGCCAAAAAATATGGCCGCGCGCTGCGCCTCGAAACCAAGGAAAATTCCGCGCTGATCGCCGGCCTGCGCGCTTCCGTCGCCGACGACATTTACGAATCCTCCGTCTCCCACCGCCTCGGCTCGCTCCAAAACACCCTCGGCTAATTTTTCCCGAACCAAGCACCCAGCACCCAACCCCCCCAAGCACTTTCACTCCCATGTCCTCCGTTCTCGAACAAATCCAGCAGGAAATCGCCAAACTCGAAGCCGGCTCGACGCAACGCAACGTCGGCCGCATCGTCACCCTCGCCGACGGCGTCGCCAAGCTCGACGGCCTGTCCGCCGTGATGTACAACGAAATGATCGAGTTCCCCGGCGGCGTGTTTGGCATCGCCCTCAACCTCGAAGAGGATGAAGTCGGCGCCATCATCCTGGGCGACTACGCCCACCTCAAGGAAGGCGACGAAGGCAAGACCACCAACCGCCTGCTCTCCGTCCCCGTTGGCAAGGGTCTCCTGGGACGCGTGGTTGACGCCATCGGCCGCCCGATGGACGGCAAAGGCCCCATCGCCTCGACCGAGACCTACGCCGTCGAGAAAATCGCCCCCGGCATCATCGCCCGCCAGTCCGTCGACCAGCCTTTGCAGACCGGCATCATGGCCGTGGACTCGATGATTCCGATTGGCCGCGGCCAGCGCGAACTCATCATCGGTGACCGTGGCACCGGCAAGACCGCCATCGCCATCGACGCCATCATCAATCAGGCCCTCATCAACAAGGCCGGCGCCGCCAGCGGCGACCC
>DASZWY010000079.1:0-7183 GCA_035546135.1 Opitutales bacterium | reverse complement strand
AACCACCTCGAGACGCTGTTTGTGTTTCCCTCGCTGGTGGGGCGCGACCGGGCTTTTCCGGAGCGCTTTGCGCTGCACGCGAAAAAATTGTGCGCGCTGAAGCACCCCAACCTGCTGAACTTCACGCATCCGCTCATCATCCACAACAGTTACTGCCTGGTGGGCGAAGCCTTCGAGTGCCTGAGCCTGCCCGACCACCTGATGCTGCTGACGGGCTCGCAACTGAGCACGACCGACAACCGGCAGGCGGTGAACCTGCCGCCCGCGCAGGTGACGCCGATTCTCGAGCAGGTGCTGGCGGGCTTGTCCTACGCGCAGGAGTGCAAGGTGATGCACCTGAACCTGAACCCGACGAAAATTTTGCGCGGGGTGCGCGGCGAGGTGAAGGTGTATGGTTATCATTTCCTCGCGATCCTCGGGCAGGAGTTGTTCGAGCAACTCGTCTCGGCGGGGATTCCGCCGCTGAAGCTCGACCCGAACCGCTCCTTCCTCGGCACGACGGACATTCTTTCGCCCGAGGCGCGCCTGCGCCAGACGCTGGAATACCGCTCGGACATTTACGCCATCGGCGTGGACACGCACTGGCTGTTGACCGGGCGCAAGCCAATCTCCCCCTACCAGCCCCCGTCGCAGTTGCATCCCGGCATCGAGCCCGGCTGGGATGCGTTTGCGATGCGCTGCCTGCAACGCAAGCCGGAGGAGCGCTACGCGACGGCCGCCGCGGCGCTGGCGGATTTGCGCAACATCACGCACTTGACGCCGGTGGCGCAAAAGCAGCCGTTGGAATTATTGCTCGCCCCGGAGGCGCCCGCGCCCGCCGCGGACAAGAAAAAAGCGGCGAAGCCACCGCCGCCGCCGAAAAAAAAGGTCAAAACGCCCAAGGGGCCGCGCCGCGCGCGCAAACCGCTCACGCTCGCCCAGCGCCTGCTGTTTATCGGGCTGCCCTCGCTGCTGCTGGTGGCGCTGGCCACGTTCATTTATGTGAAGATTGAAACGAGCGAAGACACCGCGGCGGCCGTGCCGGTGCGCGCCCAACCCGGGCAATCCGTCCGCTTGCTGCTCAACATCACCCCGCGCATCGCGCTGGTGACCATTGACAAAAGCACGTTCAACGTCAGCGACGGCAAGCTGCCCATCTCGATGCCCAAGGGGAGCTACACCATCACCATCGAGTCGCCGCCGAAATACGCGCGCTCGACCCTGAACTACACCACGCTCAACGGGGAAGACACCCTGTACGTGAAGCTGGTGCCGGCGTGGGCGGTGGTGGATTTTGACACGGCGCCGGGCGCGACCATCGAAGCGCAGCCGGCCAACGGCCCGGCCATCACCCTGGGCGTGGCGGACGCCGCGGGCAAATTGCGCGTCACGAAAAATCTCGGCGACGACACCTACACTTTCACCGCCAGCAAGGAAAACTATTCGACCGCGAAAGTGGAGAACCAGAAAATTGAACTGACCAAAACCTACCACTTCGACCTGAAAATCGCCGCCGAGCCCGCAACCGTGACCATCACGACGGAGCCCCCGGGCGTGACGGTCTCCATGGGTTCGCACGTGCTGGGCCAGACCCCGTTCACGACGACGGAAATTCCGGTGGACACGGACGTGCACCTGACTCTCGACAAGGAAGGCTACAAAAGCGTGCCGCGCCGGCTGCGGGTGTCGCCCAACGTGAAGGTCACGATGGACCTCGGCAGCCTCACCGCGCAAATGGGCGACTTGAACGTGGATTTCAAACTCGGGGGCCACCCGCCCACGCCCGAGGAGGCGCGCGACGCGAAAATCGTCATCAAACAGCAGGCCTACCCGGCGACCACCAAGCACATCGGCGACATGCTCGAAGGCCAGTATGCGGTGACGTTCGAGCACCCGGATTACGAAACGGTGCAGCAGCCGGTGACCATCGCGTTTGGCCAGACGGCCACGGCGGCCGCCGACCTGCGGCCCAAGCCCGCGCACGTCGCCATCCACGCCACGCCGGCGGTGCCGATTGTCGTGTATTTGAACAATGCGCCAATGGCCTCCAGCAGCGACGGGCAATACGCCTTGCCACCCGGGCAAAAAGTGAAGGTGCGCGTGCAGGCGCAAAATTTTGCGGACGCGGAAAAGGAATTCGACCTCGGGCCGAACCAGTCGGCGGCGTGGGATGTGGCGCTGGTGGTGCTCAGGCCGCCGGTGCTGGGCCAGGATTATACCGTGCCCTACCTGAACCTGGCGCTGAAGTGGATCAAGCCCGGGCAATATACCATGGGCAGCCCGGGCAACGAGCGCAACCATCTGGCCAGCGAAGGGCCGCAGACGACCGTCATCATTCCGCAGGGTTTCTGGGCCGGGGCGGATGAAGTGACGCAGGACCAATACCAGTCCATCATGGGCGAAAATCCGTCGGATTTTGGCAAGAACTCCCCGACCCGGGGCCGCCTGCCGGTCGAGAACGTGTCCTGGCTCAAGGCGCGAGAATTCGCGCAGAAACTTACCGAGCGCGAGCGGACGGCAAAGCGACTGCCGGAGGGCTATGAATACCGGCTGCCGACTGAAGCGGAATGGGAATATTTCGCCCGCGCCGGCACGACCACGCCGTTCAGCTTTGGCGACCACGCGGACCCGTCCAACGGCAACTTCAAAGGCAACTACCCGACCGGCGTCGGCTCGGCGACGTTGTCGAACGACAGCGCCGGGACAAAGCCGGTGGGGTCCTACCCGCCCAATCCATGGGGTTTGTATGATGTGCACGGCAATGTGGCGGAGTGGGTGCTCGATGCCTACAAATCCCGCTTGCCGGGCGATACGGTGACCGCTCCCGCAATGCAGGCGGGCGATGGTAACTCGCAACGGTTGCACCGTGGCGGCGGATGGAGCGACTTTGCGCGCGACAACCGCTCGGCCTGGCGCGAGCGAGGGGAGCGGCCGGAAGCGGCTTCCAACGCGATCGGCCTGCGGCTGGTGCTGGCACCCGCAGTGACCGTGAAGCCGTAAGATTTCAGCGGATTTTTTATTCCGTTTTCCGTCAAATTGGCTCGCTAGCCCCAATCGGACGGGGCAGACTGGCGGCGCTCATCTGGCCCTGTCTATGCTCTACCGCACTCATGAGGATTAAGTTCTGGGGAACCCGCGGTTCGCTGCCGTCGCCGTTGACGGCGCAACACGTGCACGACAAGGTGGTGCAGGCCCTGGCCGCCACCCGGGGCCAGAATTTGCCGATGGAAGAGGCGGAATTATCCGCGTGGGTGACCGAGCATTTGCCATTTGCCCTGCGCGGGACCTTTGGCGGCAACACGGCGTGCGTGCAGGTGGGCCTCGAAGGCGGCGACTACCTCCTGCTCGACGCGGGCACGGGCCTGCGCGATTTCGCGCAAGACTACCGGGTGCAGCACCGCCACGGCTCGAAGCCCGGTTTTCCCTCCGGGGGGCGGTTTCATATTTTTCTTTCGCACCTGCACTGGGACCACCTGCAAGGCCTGCCGTTTTTTTATCCGATTTACGCCGCGGGCCAGCACATCACCCTGTATGGGGCGCATGACAAAATCGAGGAGGCGGTGCGCGCGCAATTTTCGACGCCATTTTTCCCGGTGCCCTATGAATTTTTGAAGGCGACGATCGACTACCAAAAGCTCGCGCCGGGGCAGGAATACGACATCGCGGGCGCGAAAGTGCGCTTGTGCGCGCAAAACCACCCGGGCGTCGCCTACGGCTACCGCTTCGAGCAGGGCGGCAAGACGTTCGTATACTCCACCGACGGCGAGCACAAGCAGGCGGAGGCCGCCGCGCCGGACTACCCGTTGTTGAAATTTTACGCCAATGCTGACCTGCTGGTGTTCGACGCGATGTATTCGCTCGAGGAGGCGGTGTATTCGAAAGCGGACTGGGGACACTCGAGCAACGTCATCGGCGTCGAGCTGGCGGCCCGGGCGCAAGTGCGGCGCCTGGCGCTGTTCCACCACGACCCGCATAGCGGCGATGCCGAGTTGGAGGAGACCCAGTTCAACACGCGGATGTACGCCGAGCTTTACCATCAGGAAATGGGCCGGAAGCTAAACGGGCCGGAAAAATTTCCCATGGAAATCGTCGGCGCGTATGACGGGCTGGAAGTGCAACTGTAAGGGTTGGCCAGGTTGAAGCCCAAGCTGGACGCGGCGGGCCGCCGCCAGTGGTTTTTGTCATGGTGGACGGTGGCATGTGAAGCAATAAAAAAACTAAGCTGGCTGGCGTTAGCCGGAGGAGGGGCCGGGTGGCGCAACGATGATTTTTCGGAATTTTTGTGCGTTTTCATCATTGACCGGGTTCCCAAACCAGATTGCCTGACTGTCCTCCCATGAAACCGACCACCCTTGCTCTGGCTTTGGCCATCACCGGCGTTTCCGCCTGGTCTTGCTCGAAGTCCTCTACCCCTGCCGCGGACGACAAGCCCGCCGCTCCTTCGTCCGCCCCGGCGGCAGCCTCGGCTGCTCCGGCGCCGGCGGCTCCGACCCCCGCCGCTCCGGCGCCCGCCCCCACCACGCCGAAGCCCATCGTCGCGACGCCGGCTCCCGTCAAGCCGGCGGTGGTCGCCGCCAGCCCGGCTCCGGCCACCCCCGCTCCGGCCGCCACCACCGGACCGGATGCGCGGCTGGATATCAAAACCGCGCTGCCCGAAGCCATCAAGGAACTCGAGGCGAAGGATTACGCCACGTTCTTCAAGAACTTTATCCCGCCCTCGCAAGTCTCGCAGATGCCGGTGCCGCCCGAGCAAATGGCCGCGATGATCAGCTCGGTGCCGGGAGCGGCCGACGAGTTCGACAAGATGCTCGCGGCGCTCAAGCAGGTCCAAAACCTGGCGCCGACGATTGACCCGAGCGGCAACAAGGCCACCTTCACGCTCAACCCGCCCATCGGCGAGCATAAGGACATCTCGTTCGTCAAAGAAAACGGGATGTGGTATATCGGCGACTAGGGCGCCCGTTCTCACCCATCTTTGCCCGAAACGGCGGAGCGGCTCCAAGCGGCGCCGCCGTTTTTTATGGCGCGGCGGGGGCGCGGTCGGCGAGTTCGAGGCGGAGGTAGTCGTACATGATGCCCTCGGTGGCGCCGCCGGCGGCAACCGTGAGCGTCAGTTTGTTGTCACCCGCTTTTAATTTGGAGGCGTCGAAGGTGAGGTCGCGTTCGGTCCAGTAGCCGCCGATGCCATCGCGGCTGATGGCGTTGATGTAGCGCAGGCCGTAAAGGGTGGTGACGCTTTCGCCGTTGAGGCCAATGCCGAGGCCCGAACGACCGACAGAGTTGCCGACGCCGCAGATGGCAAGACGCAGCACGGCCCAGCCCTTGGGCGCCTCGTCGAGATGGAAATTCACCGTCCAGGTGGTGGCGCGGCCGGTCGTGTCGCTGTTGGCGTATTGGAGGTTTTCGAGGTGCGGCACCTGCTCGAGGAACCAGTCCTTGTGGTAATCGCTTTGGCCGATGGTGTAATTCACGTCGTTGGGGAAGAGCGTCGGGTATTGGACATACCAGCCCCAGTGCCAGAAATTGTCGCCCTTGAAAAATTCCGAGGCAAAGCGGTTGGGCACGCCGATGTCCCAGAGTTGCCGGCCATAGCGGACCGGGCGCCAGGTGAGTTTGCCGAGGTCTACCTTACCGCCGGGCTGCACGGTGATGCTGGCCTTGGCATATTCGCCGAGCACGCCATCGGCAATGGCATGGAGCTCGTAGGTGCCGGGGCGCACTTTCGGAATGGTGAAATGGCCTTCGGCATCGCCACGCACCCAGAATTCATAGTGCTTGGCGTCCTTCTGCCAGTCCACGCCGGTGTCGTCCGTGGTCTGGTCCGGGTAAGCGAGACCGACAAAAAGATTGGGGAGCGCCGTGGATTTGGCCTGCGGGTCGGTCAGCACCAACTGGCCGGAGACGGTGCCACGCTCGGCGGCGTGCGGGTAGTCCACGCCGTTGACCCAATCGTAGGGCCACTTGGCATATTCGCGCGAGGCCTGCGCAAGAGCGTCGGCAAACAGCGCATCGGCATTGGCGCCGGGAGTGGCGGCGGGCGTCGGAAGGTAATTGCAATAGAGGTAAATCGGGCCGACGACCTTGGACCAAGCTTCGCCCTCGGCGACGTTGCATTCGCAGCCGCCGTAGTGGGTGCCGCGCCAGTAGTCGAGAATCAGCGGATCGCCGCCGGTGTTGTCGTCGAGGTGGCAGTCGAGCTCGTCCTTGGTGACGCCGCCGCCGAGAAATTCGACGGTGGGATTGATGAACCAGAAACCGATGTGTTGCTGAGTGCTGGACCAGCCGAAGGCAGGGGTAAAAAACTGGTAGCCGCAATAATCGTATTTGTGCTCAACCAGGCCCTTGTAGATGCCGGTGTTGAGGTAACGGGCCTCCTTCATGCCGCCCATCTGGGTGCCGGCGTCCCAATCGGCGCTCTTGGCCATCATTTGGTTGCGGTTGGCATCAACGCTGAGCCAGTCGAAAAGCTGCGGGTTGAGTTTGGTGCCGTAGCGGTTTTCACCCATGCTGGCGCGGCCCATCTCGGCGGTGTGCGAAAATGTGGCGTAAGTATAGACGCCGCTTTCGCCGCGGCCCACGGCATAGCGCGTTTCCTGGATAAAACCGCCCGCGCTGGGCCCTTTGACCGAGACCTCGGCGCGTTCGCCGCCGTTCTTGGCCGGGTCGATCGTGATGGTGGCGACGGCGTTGGACGGCGCGGTTTCCCAATAACCGGCAGGATGGCCGGAATCGTGGCCCATCAAGTCGAAGCCGTGGTATTCAAGGCGCGAGAGGTCGCCGTTGCGCTTGCTGACGGTCGCAGTGACGATGCCGTTGCTGAGGACGTAGCTGGCACCCGCATCGGTGAGGGTCACGGGCACGGCCTCGGCGGGGGGCGCCGCCACCACGGGCAATGTCTTGGGGTCGGGAAACGCCGGGGTCGGAATACCGGGGACGGCGGGTTGCGGCGTGGCCGGGTAGTAGCCCGTCTGGGCTGCAAGACTTGAAGCCGTGGCAAACGCCGCAAGCAGAGTCGCGAGAGAAACGCGAGCGGGAGAAAACGGGAAACACATGGGGGTAAGGAGTGGGGAAATTTCAACCTAATACTTCACCGCGCGGAGGCAAGCGCCGAGGAACGGTGTTTTTTATTTTGCGTCGGGCGGGCGGATTTGGGCATGATGGCCGTTTTCCACCATGTCCTCCCCCACTCCCAGCACCCTCGGTT
>DASZWY010000078.1:0-6435 GCA_035546135.1 Opitutales bacterium | reverse complement strand
GCCGGTCTTGCGGAAATCGCGCGCGGTGCAGCCGCACTGTTCGCAGACCAGGCTGCTTTCGCCCCGGGCGGGCTCCGCCTCTTCGGCGGGGCCGGCAAAGCTCTTGGCCAGCAGGTCAGCCAGCGAGAAACCGGCGGGGTCCGTGACGCCCTTGGATTGCGCGCAGTCCTCACACAGGTCCACTTTCTGGATCTGGTTCTTGACGATTTGGGTCAAGTGCACCGTCGCGGGCTTTCCGCACAGGTCACAATGGAGGGAGTCGCCCATAAGAGGTTAATATCACTTACTAGAGTGAAAGTGAAGGGCATAATCCATGCCAATATCTTGTTTATCGGCATTCCCTAACGCAAGTTAACATCGACCCGCCCTTGCCGTGGAGGATTGCCGGGCAGATCGATGGCCTGCTAGGATACAAACACCTCCGGCGCCTCGGGGTTTGCGCTGATGACTTCTTTTTTTCAAAAAATCGCCAAGCGCGCGGCCCCCGCCCCGCCAGCCACCTACTGGCTGACGCGGTATGTGCTGCTGCGGCTGCTGGGCGCGGTGTATGCCGTGGCGTTTCTGGCGGCGGCGAAGCAGATTGTGCCCCTGGTCGGCGAGCATGGGCTGACGCCGCTGGCGCCGATCGTCGAGCACGTTGCGGCGGACGACCACACGGCTTCAGCCTTCGCCCAATATCCGTCGCTGTTTTGGTTCAGCCATTCGGACGTGCTGCTGCAAGGCACGGCGTGGGCGGGCTTCGCACTGGCGTGCGTGGTGATGGCGGGCTACGCGAACGCGCTAATGATGCTGGCGCTGTGGGCGCTGTATATGTCGTTCGTGCATTTGGGGCTGGAGTGGTATGGTTATGGTTGGGAAATCCAGTTGCTTGAGACCGGATTTCTGGCGGTGTTCCTGTGCCCGCTGCTGGACCCGCAGCCGTTTCCGCGGCGCGCGCCGCCGCGGGCCGTCATCTGGCTGTTCCGCTGGCTCATCTTTCGCATCATGCTCGGCGCGGGCCTCATCAAAATCCGCGGCGACGAATGCTGGCGCGACTTCACCGCGCTTTTTTACCACTTCGAAACGCAGCCCATCCCGAATCCACTGAGCCGGTGGTTTCATTTCCTGCCGCATTGGATTCTGCGCGCGGGCGTCGGCATGAACCACCTCGCGGAACTGGTGGCGCCGTGGTTCGTCTTCTGGCCGCGACAGGCGCGGCAGATCGCGGGCGGCATCATCATCGCCTTCCAATTCGTGCTGATTCTGAGCGGCAACCTTTCGTTTCTGAACTGGCTGACCATCGTGCCGGCGCTGGCGTGTTTCGATGATTCGTTCTGGAAACAGGTGCTGCCGGATATTTTGGTGCGCCGGGCGGAGGCCGCGGAAGCGGTCGTCCAGCCTTCACGCGCGATGAAGTGGACAGCCTGGGCTTATGCCGGCGTGGTGTTGTTGCTAAGCGTGCCCGTGGTGGTGAACCTGGCCTCGCCGCACCAGGCGATGAACACGTCGTTTATTCCCTTCGATTTGGTCAACACTTACGGCGCGTTCGGCACCGTGGGCCGGGAGCGGCTCAATGTCGTGTTCGAGGGCACCGACGCCGCCGTGCCCGATGGCCACGCCGTCTGGAAAGCGTATCCCTACCAGGGCCTGCCCGTGGACCTCAACGAGCGTCCGCACCAAATTGCGCCGTATCAACCGCGGCTCGACTGGCAGATGTGGTTCGCGGCGATGGGCTCGCCCGCGCAATATCCGTTTACGATTAACGTCGTCTGGAAACTCCTGCACAACGACCCGGCGACACTCGGGCTGTTTGCGGACAACCCCTTTCCCGACCATCCGCCGAAATTCATCCGCGCGCGCCTGTATAAATATCAATTCGCGCCGCCGGGAAATCCGCAAGGCGCGTATTGGACGCGCGAAGCCATCGGCGACTGGCTGCCGCCGCTGTCGGCGGACAATCCCGCGCTGCGGCAGGAACTAGCGCGGCGCGGCTGGCTGGAAGCGGATTCCACGGCGCCCAGCCCGGCGGCCCCGTAAACCGCTTGACGCCCCGCCCGTTTATTATATATATAATTTCAATGAAAACTATGTATTCCATCGCCAAAGGACAAAGCCAGTTCCCCGCCCTGGTACGCGCGGCGCAACGCCGGGGCGTGGCGACCATCACCAAGCATGACGAGCCGGTAGCTTACCTGGTTTCACGGGAGAAGTGGGAGTCCATTTTGGAGACGATGGAGTTGCTGGCCGACGAGGGTTTTCAGCGCCAACTGAAAAGTATGCGCGCCGGGAAGGTGAAATATTATCCGCTAGCGTCGTTACTTGACTGATGAAGGTCGCCGGCCAAATCCGCGAGTATCTCCGGCAACTTCACCCCGAACAGCGCGGGATGATAAAAACAAGCCTGCGCAATCTTGCCGACGGCAAAGGCGGAGATGTGCTGGCGCTGACGGATGAACTGGAAGGTTTTTACCGTCTGCGGGCTGGCCGTTTCCGGATTATCTTCCGGTATCTGCCGGACGGTGAAATTTCCTGCGAATACCTGAATACGCGCGACACGGTGTATGAAAGATTCGCCACCCTCCGGGAGATTATCGAGCGCCGGTAAATTTTCCTTTGCCGCCCAACCCCGCCCTCCCCTAGCCTGCCCGCATGGCTGCTGCTTCCATCTGGGCTCCGCGTGACGTCATTCGCTGGGGCATTCTCGGCTGCGGGGATGTGACCGAGGTCAAAAGCGGGCCGGGCTTTCAAAAATGCGCCGGCTCGCAACTCGTCGCGGTCATGCGCCGCAAGGCCGAGCTCGCCGAGGACTATGCCCGCCGCCATGGCGTGCCGAAGTGGACCGCCGACGCCGCAGCGCTCATCCATGACCCGGAGGTGGACGCGGTTTACATCGCCACGCCGCCCGGCGCGCACCTCGACCTCGCCTTGCAAGTGGCTGCGGCGGGCAAGCCCTGCCACGTGGAAAAGCCGATGGCGCGCAATTTTACGGAGTGCGAAAAAATGAACGCCGCGTTCGCCAAGGCACGATTGCCGTTGTTCGTTGCGTATTACCGCCGCGCCCAGCCGCGTTTTCTCAAGGCCAAGGAACTGATTGAAACGGCACTGGGCCGGGTGACCCAGATTCATTATCAATTCACCGACCCGCGCCATGCGGCGAAGGCCGGCGAACTGCCCTGGCGGCTCGATGCCGAAAATGCCGGGGGCGGATTTTTTCTCGACCTCGGCTCGCACACGCTCGACTTGCTGGATTTCTTTTTCGGCGCGCTGGAAAACGTTGCGGGCGACGCGGCGAACCTGGCCTCGGCGTATGACGTCGAGGACACGCTGGCGATGAGCTTCCGCACCCACGCGGGGGCGCCCGGCACCGCGGCATGGAATTTTGCCGGAGCCGTGGGCCAGACGGAGGACTTTTTTCAAATCACCGGCACCGAGGGCCGCCTGACGTTCTCCACTTTCGGCAATGAACCCCTGCGGCTCGAACTCGCCGACGGCAGGATCGAAGAATTTTCCTTCATGCCGCTGCCACACGTCGCCCAGCCGTTGATTCAAACGGTGGTGGACGATTTGCGCGGCCACGGAAAATGTCCCAGCACCGGCGAAACCGCCGCGCGCACGACCCGGGTGATGGACCGCGTGCTCGATTCGTACTATGGCGGCCGCGGCGACGCGTTCTGGAAGCGCAAGGACACTTGGCCCGGCCGCCGGGACAAAAAACTTTCCTAGTTCGAGCTTCGGCGCTGGCGATGCAAGGCGGGGTCCACGACGCGGGCCATGGCTGCTTCATCGAGGGTGCCGTCGAGAAAAGCATTGATGCGCGCGGCGGCGGCGGCGGGCTCCGCCAGCAAATCGCGGTGGCGGACGACGAGGTGGGTCAAACGCGGATGCCGGGCGAGCAGCCCCAGCACGGTGGCGGACTGCTGGCGGTAGGCGCGGCGCAACGCCGTTTCATCGCCCGAAGCCCGCCCCTGGGCCTTGAGCATCGCGGCCTGCGAAGCCAGCACTTCCTCCAAATCGCGGTCGACAAAAATCACCCGGTAGAAATGATCGCGCGGCAAATAGGGCAGCAACGGCGCCACAATTTTTATGGCTTTGCCGCACACCTCGCCCAGCCACGCGGAATCGCGCGCGAGGCTCTTGACTTTCTCGTGTTCGTAATAGCCGCGCGGGTTGGCGGCGTCCGCCGCCCGCTGCCCGTCCACGCACAGCGGAAAGCCGCCAGCCTCGAGCATCTGCATGACCAGGGAGGTGCCGGAACGCGGCAGGCCGGAAACCACGGTGATGGTTTCGGCCGCGGGCGGAGCCGCGGCAACACCCGCCAAATCCGGCGCGACCACGGACGGCGCGAGGGCCGGCGAATCGAGTTCCGGATTCGGGGCGAGCGGCTTGAGGCCGCGGGTCACGCGCAACTGGCGCACCCGCTGGCGGGCTTCGCGGGCCAGTTGCTGGTGACGTTCGCCACCGCCGGGATCGCGCAATCGCGGCAAAATTTTGCCGAGCCGCGCATGGGCCTGCACGTGGTTGGGATTCTGGCGCACGCAGGTTTTAAAGGCATCGACGGCAAATTTTGGCTGCCGCAACCGCTGCAGCGCGACGCCGAGCGCGAAATGCGCGGCCGGGAAAAAGGGCTGCAATTCCACTGCGGCGAGCGCTTCCGCCGCCGCCGGGTAGGCGCTGCGCTTGGCCAGCAGCACCCGCGCCAGCCCGTAGCGGGCCTCGGCGTGTTCCGCATCGCGCTTGATAACTTTGTTGAAGGCCGCCTCGGCCTCGTCGAGGCGGGCCAGCGCGAGATACGCTTCGCCCAATTGCAGTTGCAGCCCGAGGTGCTGTTCGCGCCCGAGCTTGCGCGCCTCCTCGATCTCGGCCAGCGCCGCATCCTTCTTGCCCTCCGCCTGCAGGATGGTGCCGCGGATGAGATGAATCATGCTCTCGTTGACGCCCGCTTCGCCGCGCAATTTGCGCAGACGATGGTAAGCCTCCTGTTTTTTTTGCGGATCCGTCTCGGCTTCGGGGTCGAATTTCTCGTCCTGCAATTTTTTGAGTTCCGCGCCCGAGCGCACCGCCAGCTCGCGTTTGCGGGCGACCACGCGCTCAAATACCGTGGCGGCCTCGCCCGACCGCCCGAGCGCGAGCAGGCAGCGAATCAAATACAGGCCGTGGCGCGGAACTTCGGGATGCCGTTCGGCCAGATCCTCGAACAGCGGCACGGCGTGCACGTGCAAACCAGCGTCCATGTAACTGCGCGCAAGATTGTAGTGCAGCTCATCGAGCGTGTCCTGCACGGCTTGCGCGATGTTGTCCGACGGCTTTTCGATGTAACCGAGCGCCACCAGCTGCTCGAGCGCGGCTTGCGCATCGCCGGACTCCAGCACGGTTTCCGGCGGATGGCGGCCATCGGGCTTGGGGCCGTGCACCGCCTCCCACGTTGGGATAAATTGCGGCTCACGGCCCCCAACAAACGCCTCGACGAGCACGCGGCCGTCCATGTCGCGGCCCAGGGCGAGGTTAAAGAGATGCAAGATCGTCGGCGCGACATCGAGCAGGCTGGCGCCGGTGATGGCCTCGCCGCGTTTAATGCCGGGGCCGCGAATGGCGAAAATGCCGTAGGGGCGATGCTCTTCCGCGGGGCCGGTGGGCTCGAGCGGCAAGCGCGCCGGACGCAGATGGTCGGAGTGAAAACCGTGGTCGGACATGAGGATGACCGTGCAATCCGGGCCCACCATGTCGAGCAGGACGCCGAGCATGAGGTCGTGGTAGCGGTAACCGCTTTCGATGACATCCTTGTACAGCTCAAAGTCCGCCTCCGGCACCCACGGCATGCGTGGCGGATGATAGCGCATGAAGCCGTGGCCGAAGTGGTCAATCGCATCGAAATAGACGGCGGTGAAATCCGCCGGCTCATGCTGCAGCAAATACGTGGCTGCGGCCTGGATGTTGGTGCAATCCGCGATGGTTTTCGCCAAGGCCACGAGCCGCTGGTCCTTCTGCTGGTCAATCTCGGCGGCCTTCGGCACGAAGGTGAGCAAATGCTCCTCGCCGAGTTCCGCTGGATGCAGGCGCAGGGGCTCGAGCTTTTCCACCAGCCGCACGGGGTGCACCTGGCCGGGGCGGATGGGCCAGGGTTGGTCGAGATTGACGTCGGCGCGCTGGTAGTGGTTCGAGATCATCACGCCGTCGAGCGGCTCCGCCGGATGCGACGGCCACCACCCCACCACGTTCGTGCGCACGCCGTTTTGGTTGAGGATATTCCACATCGCCTTGACCTTGCGCGACAGCACGGTGATGGGGCGCACACTCTGGCCGTCGGGCGCGGGCTCCGTGAAGCCGTGGATGCCATGCTTGAACGGGCGCTGGCCCGTGGCGATGCTCGTCCACAGCATCGGCGACAATACGGGCGTCAGCGTGGCGAGGTTGCCGTGCGCGCCTTGCTCAAGCAGTGAGGCGACCGCGGGCATCTTG
>DASZWY010000077.1:0-9696 GCA_035546135.1 Opitutales bacterium | reverse complement strand
CGCGCGAAGGAAAGAATGGAGGCTGCCCTTGGCCGCCCATGCAGGCCGGCCTCCGTGAGGGCGTTCCCACCTCGCAACCCACCGTATCACCATGACCCCCACCCTCGCCCAAATGGATTTCAGCTTTGTCACCATCGCCGCCGTGATCGGGGGCGTGCTGGCGATAATCGTCGTGGTGCTGTTCATGACCTTCTTTTTCACCTGGCTGAAGGCGCGGCTGGCCGGGGCGCCGATCTCGGGCCTGACCCTGTTGGCGATGCGACTGCGCGGCGTGCCCTATGTACTGGTGACGGATGCGCGCATCACGGCGGTCAAGGCTGGCATTCCCATTGAGGTGGACCTGCTCGAAGCGCACTACCTCGCCGACGGCAACCTCATCCAGACCGTGCAGGCGCTGATCATGGCGCAAAAGGCCAACATCAACCTCGATTGGGCCCGGGCCTGCGCCATCGACCTTTCCACCAAGGGCACCAACAAAAGCGTGCTCGAAGCGGTCAAGACCTCCATTAACCCGAAGGTCATCGACTGCCCCAACCCGCAGTCCGGCCGCCTGACGATTGACGGCGTGGCCAAGGACGGCATTCAGGTCAAGGTCAAGGCCCGCGTGACGGTGCGCTCGAACCTAGAGCGTTACGTGGGCAACGCCCTCGAAGAGACCATCATCGCGCGCGTGGGCGAAGGCATCGTGACGACCATCGGCTCGGCCGACACGTACAAGTTCGTGCTTGAAAACCCCGACCGCATCTCGAAGACCGTGCTGGCACGCGGACTGGACGTGGGCACGGCGTTTGAAATCATTTCCATCGACATCGCGGACGTGGATGTCGGCGAAAACGTGGGCGCGAAATTGCAGGAGGCGCAAGCCATGGCCAACAAGAACATGGCGCAGGCGCAGGCGGAAATCCGCCGCGCGGCGGCGGTGGCCGTGGAGCAGGAAATGAAGGCGCGGGTGCAGGAAATGCGCGCGAAGGTCGTCGAGGCCGAAGCGCTGGTGCCGCAGGCCTTGGCCGACGCCATGCGCAATGGCCGCATGGGCTTCATGGATTATTACAAGATGCAAAACCTGATGTCCGACACCGGCATGCGGCAGTCCATCGGCCAGGGTGGCGACCCCTCGGCCAAGCAATAGGCCCGCGAATTCGTTTTCTTCCAACCCTCACCGCCCTTTGCCATGGAACAGGTCATCATCCTCATCATTGCCGCGGTGGCCATGGGCCTGCAGGGTTTGTTCAAGAAACTCAAAGGCGGCGAGGAGGATACAAACACCGCGCCCCCGCCGCCACGCGGAATGCCACCGGTGGACCCCGCGCAATTGACCGAGGCCGACCGCCGTTACCGCGAGGTGCAGGAGGAAGTGCGCCGCCGGATTGCGCAACGCCAGCAAAGGGGACAGCCTCCGCCCCGCCCGCCCGCGCCCGTGGCGGATTACCAGCCCAGCCCGCGTTCCACTTCGCCGATTCCACAACCGATGAGCCGCCCGACCGTGCGGCGCATGGCCCCCTCGTCCACCACCACCGCCACCGCCACCGCGCCCGCGCCGAGAAGAATTCCACCGCCGATGCCGGTCGCACCAATTGCGGCATCGTCCGAACCGGACATGGATGCCGCGGCCACCGAAGCCGCCGCCTATGCCGCGCCCGAGGAAATCGGTGCCTTGGCCGCGCCGACGCCCCCGCCCGCCGGCAGCCTGCGCGGCATGCTCCGCACTCCGTCATCGCTGCAACAAGCCTTTGTGCTGCGGGAACTTTTGGACAAGCCGCTGGCCTTGCGCCCGGCGGCGCGCGGCGGGCATGAGGCGTGGCTTTGAAATTGCGTCCCGACGGCTTTGCCGGCTTGCTCCACCCTGCTAATTTCCCCACCCAGCCATGGCCCTTCCTCCCTTCACCAGTCAGTTAATCGCCGACGTCGGCATCAGCATGGGCGACGAGGGCAAGGGCCGGCTCGTCTATGAAATTGCCACCGAACTGCGCGAACACACCAAAAAACGCGACGCCGTGGCGATGGTGCTCAAGGTCAACGGCGGGGCGAACTCGGGCCACACCGCCGGCGGGCTGAAGCTTAACCTGCTACCCGCGGGCGTGATTGATGCGGACGTGCCCACCCTGGCCATCGGCGCAGGCGTGGTGGCGGATCCGCGCAAATTTTTGTGGGAGACCGAGCCGCTCGAACGCCGCGGCTACCGCATTTTTGAGCGCCTGCTCATTGACGAGCGCACGATGGTCTCCGACCTTTCCCACCGGCTGCTCGACCTAGCCTGGGAGGACTACCGCACGCACGTCCTCGGCGAACCCCAGCGCGGCTCGACCGGCCGCGGCATCAGCCCGGCGTACACCGACGAGACGAGCCACTGGCCGATTTATTATTCCGACTTTCTCGGCAGCCGCGAAGACTTCGCGCGCCGCTACCGCATCCGCGCCAACCGGGCGGTGCGCCTCATCAAGGAGATCTGCCTCGTGGTGCCGGCGCACTGGAAAAATTTCTTCGAGCGCCTGACGCTCGCCGAAACCCGCGCCAACCAGACCGCCATCGAAGCCGGCATCTTCCCCAAGGAGGAGTTCCACTTCGAGAAATTCCGCGGCAAGGACGCCTATTCGCTGAAGGTGGACGAGCTGATTGACACCTACTGGCAGGCCGGGCAAAAGCTGCGCGCGCGCATCGGCGACGTGCGCGAGGCCGTGCTCAAGGCGGTCGCGTCCGGCAAGTATGTCATCGGCGAGTTCGGGCAGAGCTACTGGCTCGACAAGCGCCACGGCTTTCCGCCGAATGTCACCGCCTCGCACACGTTCACGCCGGAATTTTTCCAGAGCGCGAGCATCCCCTGCCAGCCGGTGCACACCGTGGGCTGTTGCAAGGCGTATGACACGAAGGTCGGCACGCACGTCTTCCTCACCCAGATGGAGGACAATCATCCCCTGGCGAAACTGCTCGGCGAATTGGAGTTCGGCACCAGCACGGGCCGCCAGCGCATGGTGGGCTGGTACGACGCCGTCGAAAAAGGCGACGCCCTGCGCTACGGCGGTTTTCAAGACCTCGCCATCAACAAACTCGACGCGCTGACGCACCGCGGCGCCTGGAAGGGCGAACTGCTCGTCTGCACCGGCTACCAAACCGCGGACGGTTCGCCCGTTATCGGCGTGCCGCGCAACGATGACGTGCGCAAGACCCTGCGGCCGGTTTATGCGAAACTGCCCGGCTGGAGCGAGGACATCGCGGGCGTGAAGTCCTTTGCCCAGCTGCCCGCCAACGCACAACGCTATGTCGCCTTCATGGTCAAGAGCGTGCTCGACGTCGCCACGCGCGGCGGCGTGAAAATCGCGCCGCCCAACCTGCGCTACATCGGCACCGGCCCCGACCCGGACCAGGTCATCCGCGACGTGCCGCAGACCAAGGAACTGCTGAAGCTGGCGAAGTGAGCCGGGACGCCGCCTAGCCGGAAATCTTCAGGATTACGGGATCGTCCTCGAGGTCGGGAAATTCCTCGCGCAGGCGCTTGAGGCCTTCGTTGGTCGGAAAGGCGTAATTTTTGTGTCCGGCTTCGCCCTCGAAGCAGGCGTGGAAGGCCCGATAGTGCTTCTCGTCAACGAAGTCGGCCATCGTCGCAATGAGGCTGAAATCCTGCGTCTTGTAATAATTATACTGCTCGTCGAGCGGCGCGAAGCCGGCCTTGTGGGTCTTGAAGGGGAGCTTTTTGAACGGCGTGGATTTCTTGCGCGAAACTTCGTCGAGCGCGAGATGGTACAAGAGGGTGTTGGCGACGGGGGTGAAATGGGCCTCGTCCTTTTTCGCGGCGAAAAAGTCGCGGCGCTTGTGGGCGATGGCGATGGTCCAGGCGCACAATTCGGTGAGCGGGCGGTGGCCGGGGTCGGCGGCCTCGTGCGTCATGAAGGCTTGCGGCGTGGCGGAGTTGAGGTAGCCGAGTTCCTCGTCCACAAACTGGTAAACATAGAAGACGTCGCCGTGCTTGTCGGGCGCGGCAAACTCGCGGAAGTGCTTCATGTAGAGCTCGCGGTAGCGCAACACTTCATACGAGGCGTGGCCGAGGAGAATTTGCGACTCGTCGGCGAGGTCCATGACGCGCTGGGCGCGGTTGATGCCGCTGCCGGCGAGGTTGTTGACGCCGTTGATGTCGCGGATGAGGTTGTCCTGGTTTTCGTTGATGCCGATGCGGACCTTGAAGCGGCGGGCCTCGTCCTGCTCGCGCTTGTTGTGCGCCTGGATGGCCTCGAGCAGCTTGAAGGAGAAAATCATGTTGATGTCGAAAAAATTGTAATTGAGGAAGGCGATGCACATGCCGTCGCCGGTGGGCAGGGTGATGCGCTCCTCCTTGGGGATTTTCAATTCCTCGAACACCCGCGCCACCTGCACGTTGAGGATGTCAATGATGTCAGACTGAGCCTCGACGCTGCGGTTCTTCGTGTAGTCCACGACGTCAAAAAAGGCGTATTTGGCCAGGGCGGTGGTGGCGATTTTCATGGCCTAGTTCAAGTCCCCCCAGTAGCGCGGCTCGACGGCGAAGTCGCCGCCGCGCACGCATTTTTTGAGGAAGGCCGGGTAGAAACGGCAACCGCCGAGCTGGGCCAGTTCAAGCCAGGCGATGCCGACCTGCTTGCGGTCGCGACCACGGCCGGGCTGCAATTTCGCCCCTTCGGGCAGCACGCAGCGAAAAACAATTTCGACCTGGTGGAAGTGCTTGTGCTCGCGGGCGAAGTCATGGTTCCGGCCGATGTATTCGCGCACGTAGAACAGCGGCCCGGGCTCGAGCGCCACGCCGATTTCCTCGCTGGTTTCGCGCCGCAGGGTGTCGGCCAGCGTCTCGCCATGGCGCTGCCCGCCGCCGGGCAGGATGTAGAACTCGCCCGCATCGTCGCACATGGTGATGGCGAGGAGGCGTCCTTCACGCACGACCACGGCGCGGGCGGCGGTCCGGACAGTGAGTGGTGGTTGCGCGGGGGGCATGGCGGCGTCTGGGGCATAAGCCCTATCGGCTCTTGGCGCCCGAGGCAATTTTAAACCCAAGCCAGAGCTTCCCGCCGTTAGGCGCCGAGGCGTCCGTCTCGCAGGCGCAAAGTGCGGTTGAGGCAAGCAGGCAAATCTTCGGCGCGGTGCGCGGCCACGATGACTTGCGCGCCAGCCTGTGCGGCCCGGTCCACTTCGCGCAAAAACTTTTTTCGCGCCGCTGGCGAAAGGCCGTCGCAGGGCTCATCGAGCAGCAACAATCGCGGATTTGGCGCCAAGGCGCGGGCCAGCAACGCCAGCCGCGCTTCGCCAAAGGAAACTTCGCCCCAGCGCCGCCGTGCGAGACGCAGCCCGCCGAGCTGGCGCAAAGTCGCGCGGGCCTGGGCCAACTCGGCGCGGCTGGGTTTGCGTTGCAAGCCGATGGCGGACTGAAAGCCCGAGGCCGCAACTTCGAGCACCGAAGCATCGGCGGCATAGTGGTGTTGCAACGCCGGAGAAACCCAGCCCATCAGCCGCCGCGCCTCGGGCAGGGGCAGCGCGCGGGCATCCTGGCCAAATCTTTCCAACAAGCCCCCTCGCGCCACGGGCAACTCGCCATAAATCGCACGCAGCAGGGTGGACTTCCCGCTGCCGTTCGCGCCACGCACGGCCCAATGCTCGCCAGGCGCAACGCTCCAGTTAATTTTATGGAGGATGCGCTTGATCTGGGCATGGTCGCCGATGGAGACGGAAGCGTTTTGCAATCGCAGTGTCCGTCCCGCCTGCGGCGGCCCGGGGAGAGTCCGCCCCGGCGGGGAATTGGTGGCGGTCGTTTTTGGCGGCAGGCCGGCTGACCTGGGCGCGGCGAGCGGCAATGTTTTTGCGCGGCCTTTCTCTAAAAACAAATGCCTCGCCAAACCCGGCAAAGCATCCTCGGCCCGATGGGACGCAACCATGACCGCCGCGCCCGCCCGCAGCCGTTGGGCAATCGCTTCGCCGATTTTCCCGCGGACGGCATCGTCAAGGCCGTCGGAAAATTCGTCAAGCACCAGCAAAACGGGCTTGGCCACCAAGGCCCGGGCCAGGAGCACGAGGCGTTGCTGGCCTTGGGACAGTTCGGCAAAGGGCCGCCGCCATAATTTCGCCAGTCCGAGATTTTCGGCAAAACGAAGCGCTCCGGCGCGCTGGGCGGGCTTGGGTCGGTGGGTAAGCAAAAAGGTGTTCGCGAAGCCCGTGAGGACAACCTCGCCCGCCCGAGGCGACGGCTCAAGGCGCGCAAAACGCTGGTGCGTCTCGGGAGAAATCCAGGCGAGCCGGCCTTCGAGACCGATGGGGCTGGCACTCGGCACATCGTCGAAATAATAAGTGCGCGTGCCGCCACGTGAATTTGCATCCGGCCAGACGCGCCCGGCAAGCACGCGCAACAGCGTGGTCTTGCCCGCGCCATTGGGACCGGTGACGAGCCAACCCTCACCGCGGCGAACCGTCCAATCCACTCCGCGCAAGACGGCGCGGCCGCCCAGCGTGACGCGCACTCCGCGCAATTCCACCAGCGCCGATGACTTGCCGTGCTTCATGCGGAAGCCGTTCCTCCGCCCTCCGCCGCCTGGGCAAATTGGGAATAAAGGCGCGCATAGACGCCGCCTTTTGCGAGCAACTGGTTGTGCGTGCCGCGTTCGATGAGATGACCGTGGTCGAGCACGAGCACCTGGCTGGCGTTGCGGATGGTGCTCAGGCGGTGCGCGACGACGAAGCTGGTGCGGCCTTCGAGCAAGCGCGCGAGCGCGGCCTGCAGGCGCGCCTCGGTGATGGTGTCGATGGCGCTGGTGGCTTCGTCGAGGATGAGGATGCGCGGGTCCGCCAGCATCGCACGCGCGAAGCACACAAGCTGCTGCTGCCCGCCGGAAAGGCCGCGGCCTTTTTCACCGACCTTGGTGGCGAGGCCCTGCGGCAGCGATTCCAGCAAGTCGAGGCAATCGAGCCGGCGCAGCACGTCCACGACCTCGGCATCGGTGGCGGTGGGACGCGGCAGGCGGATGTTATCGGCCACGGTGCCGGTGAAAAGGAAACTGTGCTGGAGCACGAGGCCCATCTGCCGGCGCAGCGAGGGCGCGGCGACGGATTTGATTTCGTGGCCGTCGAGCAGGATTTCGCCGGACTGCGCGACGTAGAATTTCGCGAGCAGGTTGATGATGCTCGTCTTGCCGCTGCCGGTGTGGCCCACGAGCGCGATGGTCTGGCCGGGTTCGGCGGTGAAGGAAAGGTCGTGCAGAATCGGCCGCGCCGCATCGTAACCGAAAGTGACCTTGTGAAACTCCACGCGGCCTTGCAGCGGCGGCAGCGGCCGCACGTCCGGCGCGTCCTGCCAGTCCGGCGGCGTGTCGAGCATGCGGAAGAGGCGCTCGGCGCCGGCCATGGCGGTGAGCATTTGCGCGAACTGGTTGCCGAGCACGGTGATGGGCCCGAAGAACTGGTTGGCGAGGAAGAAGAACACGATGAGGTCGCCCGCGGGCATGTGCCATTGCGGGTGCAGCGCGCCGTAGCCGCCGGCGATGAGCACGGTGGCGATGAAGAACTGGGAGTTGACCTCGAGCAGCGGGATGAACAGGCCGCTGTAGCGCGCGAAATTGAGCGTGTAGAGCGAGTGGTCGTGGGCGAGGCGCTTGAAGATGCCGGCATTGGTCACCTCGCGGCCAAAGCTCTGCGTCACGCGAATGCCGGCGACCGTCTCGGCGAGGGAGGCGGTGACGCGCGAGAAGCTTTCCTGCATCATGCGGGTGGCGTGGCTGAGGCGGCGGCGAAAATAACGATCGAGCAGCCAGGCCGGCGGCACGGTGAAGAGGACGACCAGAAAGAGCTTCCAACTGTAGAGCAGCATCAGCACGCAGGCGCAGAGCATCTGCCCGCATTGCACGAGCGCGACGAACAGGAAGTTCTGCACGCCGAGGCGCACGGCTTCGATGTCGCTGGTCATGCGGCTGATGACGCGCCCGAGCTTCGTCCGGGTGAAGAACGACATCGGCAGCGTGAACAGGTGCTGCAGCAGGATGAGCCGCAGGTCGCGCACGACGTCCTCGCCCAGCTTGAGCGCGTAATACTGGCGGAAGTAGAGTGTCAGGTCGGTGAAACACGCCAGCGCAAAGTAGGCCCCAACCGCCCAAAGCAGCGCCGAGTGGTCGTGATGCGCGACCGGCCCCTGGATGATGGCGCCGACGCCCCAGGCCAGCAGCGGCAATTGCATCGAGCGGATGGAGACGAGCACAAAGAGCCGGTTGCGCTGCTTCGCATAGGGGCGCGTGTAGGAAAAGAGCCGGCGCAGGATGCGGAAGTTGAGCGTGCGCGGGAGGTTGGGCGGCTCATCCTCGTCGTCGCGCGGCGCGCCGCGGGCGAGCGAGAACTCGTGCCGCACGGTGGGGTGCGGCATCGGCGGACGCTGGAACAGTTCGCGCAGCCATTCGAGGTCGAAGCTCATGACGCGCCTCCTTCCGCCGGAGGAAATTCCGGCGCAGGCGGCGGCGCGGGCGGGCGCGGTCCCCACGGTGCGCGCGTGTTCTGGAGAATTTGCCGGCTTTCAAAATCGAGACCCTGGATGCTTACCGAGCGGCGGTACGGGCCGGACTGCTTCATCAACTCTTCGTGGGTGCCCTGCTGGACCAGCCGGCCTTGCTCGAGCACGAGAATGCGGTCCGCGCGGCGCAACGTGCTGAGGCGGTGCGCGACGATAAAGGTAGTGCGCCCGCGGACGGCATTTTCGAGCGCCTCGATGATTTCATGCTCGGTGCCGGCGTCCACGGCGGCCGTCGGGTCGTCGAGGAGGAGCAGCGGCGGGTCGAGCAGCAACGCGCGCGCGATGGCGAGGCGCTGGCGCTGGCCGCCGGAGAGATTGGCCCCGAGTTCGCCCAACATCGTCTCGTATCCCTGTGGCAGCTCGCGAATGAACTTGTCCGCGGCGGCGATTTGCGCGGCACGCTCGACTTGGGCGCGCGTGGCCGAGGGATTGCCAAAGGCGATATTGGCGGCAACGGTGTCGGAAAACAAAAAGTTCTCCTGAAAAACGAGACCGATGGCATGGCGCAATTCCTCGAGCGAAAGGTCGCGCAGGTCGCGGCCGTCAAGGAGGATGCGCCCGGCGGTCGGGTCGTAGAAACGCGGGATGAGCGACATGAGCACGCTCTTGCCCGAGCCGGTGGCGCCGGCGATGGCGACCAGTTCGCCCGGCTTTACAGCGAAGGAAACATGGTCGAGCGCAGCATGCTCGGCTTTATAATGAAAGCTGACGTCTTCGAAGACGAGTTCACCGCGCACGGCGCTCATCGGCTGGGCCGCCGGCGGCGACTGCACCTCGATGGGGGCGTCGAGCACCTCGAACACGCGGCGGGCGCTCGTCAGCGCAAGCTGAATGGAGTCCGCAACCGTGGCGATGGTGTTGATTTGCCCGGAAAATTGCTGGAGCAGGCCCGCGAAGACGACGAGGCCGGCGCCGAGCGGGATTTCGCCGCGCATGACCATGAAGCCGCCGTAGCCGAGCAGGATAATCATCCCGATTTGCGTCAGCATGTCCATCGTCGGCGAATACAGGGCGACGGCGCGGAAGATGCTGTAGCGCTGGGTGGCGACGCGGCGGTTGTCGGCGTCGAAGCGCGCGATGGCGTCGCCCTCGAGCGCAAAGCCCTTGATGGTGCCAATGCCCTGGATGCACTCGGCAAACGAGAGCACGAGATTGTCCATCAGCTCGCGGCTTTCGACGTAGGCCGGGCGGAT
>DASZWY010000076.1:0-18433 GCA_035546135.1 Opitutales bacterium | reverse complement strand
CTTTCGCTGCTCACGCGCCTCCTGTGGGGCGACCCCGGCATTCGCAGCACCTACCGTTTCAGCGGGGCGCTTTTTTTGCGCCTGCTCGGGCTGGTGTTTCTTATCGCGTTCGTCTCGTTCTGGACGCAGGCCTCCGGCCTCGTCGGCGACCACGGCCTCGTCCCGCTGAAAATTTATTACGAGGCCCTCCAGTCACACAAAGAGCTCGGCATGATGGACCGCTTTCTCGCCTCGCCGTCGCTATTATGGTTCTCGCCCAACAGCGCGGGTGTCAACGTCCTCGTGGGCGCGGGCGTGGCCTGCGCGCTTTTGGCGATGATGGGCCTGGTGCCCGGCTGGGCGTTGCTCGGCTGCGTGCTCACCTACGGTTCCCTGCGCGGCGGCGTGCCGGTGTTTCTCAGTTACCAGTGGGACATGCTGCTCGTCGAAACCGGCCTCGTCGCGCTGCTCTTTGTGCCGTGGGGCTGGTGGCAGAACCCGATGGCCCCGCGCGACCCGCCCGCCGTTGGCCGCTGGTCGCTGTGGTGGCTGCTGTTCAAGCTCATGTTCATGTCGGGCCTGGTCAAATTGCTTTGGAACGGCGACGGCCTCGGCCCGTCCAACCCGGGCTGGTTTCGCCAACTCGTTTCCAAAGTCACGAATGTTCCCATCGGCAATAATACCTGGCTCGACGGCACGGCGCTGCAATACCACTACTTCACCCAGCCCATCCCTGCGCCGACGAGCTGGTGGTTTCACAATCTCTCCCCGGGGACGCAGGCGGTGTCCGTCTGGACGTGCATGTTCATCGAGCTGGCCGTGCCGTTTTTCTTTTTTGGGCCCCGGCGGTTGCGGCACCTCGCCGCCCTTGCGCAGATTTTTCTGCAATTCATGTTCATGGTCTCGGGCAATTACGGGTTCTTTAATTTGCTGACCATCGTCCTTTGTATCCCGCTGCTCGACGACACCTTCTGGCCCGCGAAAGTCCGCCGCTACATCGAACGCGGCAAAGTCAAGCCGCTGGCGCCCGCTGCCCCGCCGCGCATTTGGAACAGGATCCCCGCCATCCTGCGGATGACTTTGGCCGGCTTCATCTTCCTCGTCGGGCTGGTGCAATTTCATTTGACCTGGATAGAGCGCACGGGCGCGCCGCCGACACCCTGGCAAAACATGGACAATGCGCCGTTGCCCGACCGGATCGCCCTCGAGATGCAGCAAATCGGCCTCGTCAGTCCATACGGCCTGTTCCGCGTGATGACCACCGAGCGGCCGGAAATCGTCATCGAGGGCAGTGATGACGGCAAAACCTGGAAGCCCTACGAATTTGTGTGGAAACCCGGCGATGTGATGCGCGAGCCGTCGTACACCACGCCGCACATGCCGCGGCTCGACTGGCAGATGTGGTTCGCCGCGCTGGAAATTTACCACAACCACTCGATGCCGCAGATTCTGCCGCTGCTCTGCAACCAGCTGCATGAAGGCAACCCGTACGTCCTGGCGCTGCTCGAAAATAATCCGTTCCCGAAGGAGCCGCCGAAACTCATCCGCGTCGTCGTATACCTCTACCAATTCGCCACGCCCGAGGAGCACGCCCAGACCGGCGCGTGGTGGGTCCGCAAGCAACTGGGCGTTCTCAATTACACCTGAGCTACGCGTGCCGGGGCCGCGGAATCAGCCACGAGCCCGCGATGCTGCCCCCCAGCACCAGCGCGATAAACACCAGCGACGCGCCGAGCGGGATTTCAAAAAAGTGCGCCGTCAGCATCTTTAGCCCGATGAAGCCCAGCAGCACCGCCAGCCCGTAATGCAGCAGCCAGCAGCGCTCGATCACATGCTGCAAGAGGAAGAACATCGCGCGCAGGCCGAGCACCGCGAGGATGTTTGACGTGTACGCGATGAACGAATCGGTCGTCACTGCCAGCACCGCGGGCACCGAATCGAGCGCGAAAGTCAGGTCGGTCAGCTCCAGCGTCAGCAATACGGCCAGCAGTGGCGTTGCCGACCAGCGCCCATGCCGGTGCACGATGATTTTGCCGTCGGGGTTGTCCTCGGTCGTGTGCATCCAGCGCTGAATCAACTCCCACGCCGGATTGCGGCCGGGTGCTGCGGGCGAGCGCTGGGGCCGCCACATCTTCACCGCCGCATAGAGCAAATACGCGCCGAAAAGATAAAACACCCACGAAAAATGCCGCGCAAACGCCACGCCGCCCAGAATCAGCACCGCGCGCATCGCCATCGCCACCACCATCCCGTACGACAGCACGCCGCGCTGGTGCGCCGCCTTCACGTGAAAATGCCGGAACAGCAGCACCCAGACAAACACGTTGTCGAGGCTCAGTGATTCCTCGAGCGAAAAGGCGGTAAAGTATTGCCAGCACGCCGGCCCGCGCGCGTCCGCCGGGTAGCGACCGACCCAGCCCAGGCCAATCCCCGCGCCGAATGCCACCGCCAGCGCCGTCCAAAACGCCGTCAGCGCCAGCGCCTCCTTGAACGACGGCGCGTGCCGCGCCCGGTTCAGCACGAGCAGGTCGAACCCCAGCAGCGCCAGCACGCCGAGGTTGAAGCCCACCCACCAGGCCCAGGATACTTCCATGACTGCCCTAGCTCGTAACCAAGACCCCGTCAAAGTCACGCCGAATTGAATGGATTATGAAAATCGAAAATTTTATAACGTCCTGGCCATGTCACCCGGCGACCCCACGCTGCCCGGCCGGCGGAATTTTTTACGCCTCGCCGCGGGCGCATCCGCCGCCAGTGCCTGGCCACGTTTGCGCGCGGCTTCCGCGGAGGCCGCGCCTGCCGCGGCCCCCGGCAATATCGAAGACCGTGCCGATTGGACGGCGATGCTTCAGCGCGTGGTTGAGCCGGTGCTGACCAACCTCGCCGCCCAAAAGTTGCGGGCGAATATGCCGATCGAGGCTCCGGCCAATACGGTCAGTAATCGCCGCCAATTCACCCACCTTGAAGCCTTTGGCCGCACGCTGGCCGGCCTTGCGCCCTGGCTTGAATTGGCCGACCCGCCCGAAGCGGAAAAAGCCACCGTGGCCCGCCTTGCGGAACTCGCCCGCACCTGTCTCGACCACGCCACCGACCCGTCTTCGCCGGATTATCTGAATTTCAAGGACAATGGCGGCCAGCCGCTGGTGGATGCCGCGTTTCTCGCCTTGGCGCTGTTGCGCGCACCGCGGGCCTTGTGGGCGAAGCTCGACCTGGCGGTGCAGAAGCGTGTCATTGCCTGTCTCGAACAAACCCGCGCCCTCAAGCCCGGCCAAAACAACTGGCTGCTGTTTTCCGCCATGATTGAGGCCACCCTCGCCACCGTCGGCGCGTCGTGGCAGGAGGCGCCCATCGAAACCGCCGTGCGCGCGCATCTGGCGTGGTATAAAGGCGACGGGGCCTACGGCGATGGCGCCGAGTTTCACTGGGACTACTATAATAGCTACGTCATCCAGCCCTTCCTGCTCGAGACCCTCGAGGCCATCGCCAAATTTTCGAACCAATGGGCCGAGGCCGGGCCCAAGGTCCTTGCGCGCGCGCAACGCTACGCCGCCGTCCAGGAGCGCCTTATCGCTCCCGACGGCACCTATCCGCCGCTTGGCCGTTCGCTGGCCTACCGCTGCGGCGCGTTCCAACTGCTGGCCCTCATGGCGCAACGCCGGCAACTGCCTCGCGACATTGTCCCGGCCCAGGTCCGTGGCGCACTTGCCGCGGTTATCCATCGCACGCTTGGCGCGCCGGACACTTTTGACGGACAAGGCTGGCTGCGCGTCGGCTTGGCTGGGCATCAGCCCGGCATTGCGGAAAATTACATCAGCACCGGCAGCCTCTACCTCTGCACCACGGCATTTCTGCCGCTGGGCCTGCCGGCGGGCGACGATTTCTGGTCCGGACCGCCCACGCCATGGACGCAGGTCAAAGTCTGGTCCGGGCGCGATGTGCCTGCCGACCACGCATTGCGCGAGCCAGCCTAAATGGAAAGCCCCACGGGGCCATTTTCGGCTTTAACGCCGCCGTCCGCCCCGGCACACTGGCCGCATGGAACTTATTGACGGAAATGCCATCGCCGAAAGCGTGTTGAAAAGTGTCGCCGCGGAGGTCGCCAAGATTTCCGGGCGCCCGCCCGCGGTGGCGTTCGTGCGCGTCGGCGAAGACCCGGCCTCGGTTTCCTACGTCGCCAAAAAACAAAAGACCGCCGCGCAAGTCGGCATGACCAGCCGCCTCGAGCTCTTCCCCGAGTCCACCACGCAGGCTGAACTCCTCGCGAAAATTGACGCCCTCAACCGCGACCCGCAGGTGGACGGCATCCTCATCCAGTCGCCGCTGCCCAAGCACATGGACGAAACGGCGGTCTTCAATCACGTCCATCCCGACAAGGACGTGGACGGCTTCAACACCATTAATGTCGGGCGGCTCGTGCAGGAAGACCCCGGCGGTTTTGTCGCCTGCACGCCCGCGGGCATCGTCGAGCTTATCCGCCATTCCCAAACGGAAACCGACGGCCGCCATGTCGTCGTCGTGGGCCGCAGCCTCATTGTCGGCAAGCCCGTTGGCCTGCTCCTGCTGCAAAAAGGCCTGCCCGGCAACGCCACCGTCACCTTCTGCCACTCGCGCACGCGCGACCTGCCCGCCGTCACCCGCACGGCGGACATCCTCATCGCCGCCATTGGCCGCCCGCGCTTCATCACCGCCGACATGGTGCGCGCAGGCGCCACGGTGATTGACGTCGGCATCAATCGCATCCCCGATGCCTCGAAAAAATCCGGCTACCGCATTGTCGGCGATGTGGACTTCGACGCCGTGGCCCCGCGCGCCGCGCGCATCACGCCGGTGCCCGGCGGGGTCGGCCCGATGACCGTCGCCATGCTCATGGGCAACACGCTCAAGGCCTGGAAGAAGAGCCATGGTTGACCCCCGCCCCATGCCTGTCGCCGACCATCCGCCCGTGCTCACGCCGCTGGCCTTCGCCGTGCCCGTGCCGCTGCTTTGGCGCGTACTCGCGCTTTTCCTCGATTGCTCGCTCGCCGGTTTCGCCGCGTGGGTCATCCTGGTGCGTTTGGTGCTGCCGCAAACCCACCCCAACGCCGCCGGCGTCATCAACGACCAGATGAACATTTTCTACACCGAGTATCAACGCGTCCAAGCCACCGGCGATAAGCCCAAATTTGAATTGTCGGACGAGGCCATTGGCATCTTCCAGGACGCCGGCAACACCTTTTTCCTCACGTTGCTCGTCTATTTTTCCGCCAGCGAACTCGCCACCGCCGGCTCCACGCTGGGCAAGCGCGTCTTCGGCCTGCGCACCGCGCGCTGGTTCACCGGCGAGCCGCCCCGCCCGATTGAAAGCCTCACCCGCAGCCTCTTCAAGGTCGCAAGCCTGCTCTTTTTCTGGCCCTTTTTGTTGCTGGTCAACACCCTGCCGGCCCTGGCCCACGCCAGCCGCCGTGCCGGGCACGACCATCTCGCCCGCACCTGTGTCACCCGCACCCCGCTGCCGGCGCCCGTCGCGGACCACCGCCACCCCGCCGATGACGAGGAATGAGGATTTTGACCGGTCCGCCCCCGGCGGCGTTATTTCTCATTAGGAATTGCCAGTCGCGCCGAAAACTGCGAAAGTGCCGCTCCCGATTTTTTGCCCAACTTGGACGCATCTTCTCCCATGTCCACCGCTGCCATGCCCCACCGCAAGAAGCCGCTCATTCTTGTGGTGGACGACCAGCCAATCAATATCAACCTGCTGGAACGCAAACTCCAGCGCGAAAGCATGGACGTCATCACTGCCGCCAACGGCCGGGAGTGCCTGGAGGCCATCAGCCGCGTCCGGCCCGACCTCATCCTCCTCGACGTCATGATGCCCGAGATGGACGGCATCGAAACCTGCGAGCGCCTCAAGAAGAATCCCGACACCAACGCCATTCCCATCATTTTCATCACCGCGCGCTCCTCCAAGGAAGGCAAGCTCGAGGGCCTCAACGTCGGCGCGGTGGACTACATCACCAAGCCCATTGACCTCGACGAAACGCTCGCCCGGGTGAAGACGCAATTGCGCCTGCAGGAAATCCACCGCGAAAACATCGAGCTCCAAAAACGCCTCGGCGAATCCCGCCGCACGGCCGCCGTGGGCGCGGTCACCCAGGGTGTTGCGCACAATCTCAACAACCTGCTGGGCGTCGCCGTCGGTTACCTCGACCTCCTCAAGACTTCCGCCGACAACCCCGAAATGGTCCGCCGCAGCGTCGTCCTCATTGACAGCGCGGTGGACCGCATGATCGACATCATCCGCCAGCTCAGCACCATCGCCTCGATTGACCGCCTGCCCATGCAGACGGTGCAGATCCAGGAATTGCTCGACGCCGCCATCAACCGTTTCCGCGAGGAATTCAAAATCCTCAGCCCCGTCATCGTGCGCAATCTCACCCCCAAGGGTTTTGGCGTGCGCACCAACTCCGAAATTCTCGAAAGCATCCTCGGCAAGCTCCTGATCAACGCCTTCGAGTCCCTGCCCAAAGGCGCCAACCCCGACGGCAAAGTCGAACTGGAGGCCCGTCTCGACACGTCCGAGGGCGACACCCCGCGCCTCGTTCTCCAAGTGCTCGACCGCGGCTGCGGCATCTCGCCCGAAGTTGGCGAAAATCTTTTCGACCCGTTCATCACCACCAAGACCGCCGTGGGCCGCGGCCTCGGCCTGACCATGGCCCGCCACGCCATCCGCAACCTGGGCGGCGACATCGAAATGCTCTCCCGCCCCGAAGGCGGCACCATCGCGCGGCTCTACCATCCGGTGACCTAGCCGCCCCGTTCCCCCCGTATCGCTTCTTGGCAAACTCCGCCGGGGGCGTATGATGCGGGCCTGCATGACACAAGTTGCATTCATCGGCGCCGGTAAAATGGCCTCGGCCATGGTGCGCGGCGTGCTCGCCCGCCGGCTTTACGCGCCGGAGCAAATCGGCTGCATCGCCGGCGCGGATTCCACCGGCGCCGAGCTGGCGCTCGCCACCGGCATCGCCAACTTTGCCGCTCCGGCCCCGTTGCTCGCCGGTGCGGACATCGTCGTGCTCGCCTGCAAGCCGCAGCAGCTTGCCGCGCTGGACGCCGCCTACGCTGCGCTGGCCGCGGGCAAACTCGTGCTCTCCATCCTCGCCGGCACGCCGCTCGCCAAACTCGCCGCCAAATTTCCCTCGGCCCGCAATCTCGTCCGCGCCATGCCCAACACTCCCGGGCAAATCAGCGCCGGCGTCACCGCCTGGAGCGCGCGCGCGCCGCTGGCCGCCGCCGACCGCGCCGCGGTCGAAAACATCCTCGGCAGCCTCGGCCTCGTTTTGGAAGTGCCCGAGGGCGACCTCGACGCCGTGACCGCCGTCAGCGGCAGCGGCCCGGCCTACCTCTTCGAGTTCGCCGCCGCCTTTCGCGCCGCCGCGCAGGCCACCGGGCTGCCGCCCGCCACTGCGGAAAAACTCGTGCTCGAAACCATCCGCGGTTCCGCCAAGCTGCTCGAATTCACCGGGGAAGACCCGGAAAAATTGCGCGACGCCGTGACCTCGCCCGGCGGCACCACCGAAGCCGCGCTCAAAATTTTTCGCGCCGGCAATTTCCGGCGGATCTTCCAGGACGCCGTCGCCGCCGCCCAGCGCCGCTCGGAAGAACTGGCAAAGCTCTAACTTATTTTTCAACCCCATGAGCGATTTCAACCAAGGCCGCGTGCTCGTCACCGGCGGCGCGGGCTTCATCGGCAGCGCGCTCGTCCATGCCCTCAATCAGCAGGGCGTGGAAAACATCCTGGTGGCCGACTTTCTGGGCGAGGACGAAAAATACCGCAACCTCGTCCCGCTGCGTTTTGCCGATTACCTCGAGGCCGACGCCTTGCTGGCGGCGCTCGGCGCCGGGGACGCCCGCCTGCGCGGCGTGCGCTGGGTCTTTCACTTGGGCGCCTGCTCCTCCACCACCGAGCGCGACACCCGCTACCTGCTCGAAAATAATTACGAATACACCAAGGCCCTCGCGCACTGGGCGTTGAAAAACAAGGCCCGCTTGGTTTACGCCTCTTCGGCGGCAACGTATGGCGACGGCAGCCAGGGCATGGACGACCGCGACGACAACCTCGCCCGCCTCCGCCCGCTCAATGCCTACGGTTTTTCCAAGCACCTCTTTGATTTGTACGCGCAACGCGCCGGATTCCTCGACCGCGTCGTCGGTCTCAAATACTTCAACGTCTTCGGCCCGAATGAAGGCCACAAGGGCGACATGCGCAGCGTCGTCCACAAGGCCTTCGCGCAAATCCGCGCCACCGGCCGGGTGCAGTTGTTCAAGAGCTACCATCCCGATTATCCCGACGGCGGCCAGCGGCGCGATTTTCTTTACGTCAAGGACGCCGTCGCGATGACGCTCCACCTGGCCGCCAACCGCCGCGCCGGCGGGCTTTACAATATCGGCAGCGGCCGTGCCCATACCTGGCTCGAGCTCGTCGCGCCGATTTTTAAGGCGCTCCATTGCCCGCCCAAAATTGACTTTATCGAGATGCCGGAAAACCTCCGCGCCAAATACCAATACTTTACCCAGGCGGGCATCGAAAAACTCCGTAACGCCGGCTACTCCGCGCCCATCATGCCGCTGGCCGGCGCCGTCACCGACTACGTTGGCAACTACCTCTCGCCCAACCGCCATCTCGGCGACGAGCCGGACGGGCCCAAATTCCGGGGGAAAGCCTCCAAACGGGTGGGAAAATGACCTGATGGGGCCGGTTTAAGTCTTGCCTCTGCAGCCTATTTGTAACAGAGTTTGGGGCACACACTTGGGCGACGCTGCCTTCGAGGGGAGCCCAACTTGCGAAACATCCGTTAAAACTCCGGTGTCTGGTGTAAAAGAAACATCAATTCGGACACACCTCGGTCATAAGCTTGTAACCTCCCGAAAATAAGTTATATTCAACTCATTATAATTCCCATTCTCCCCAATCCCTATGAAACGCGTCGTTCTCGTTGAAGACCAAGTGGCCGTGCGCGAACTGCTCGCCACCGTCCTCCGGATGGATGATCAGTTCGAAATCGTCGCCGAATGTGGCGACGGCCAGACCGCTTGCGCCACCTGCCTCGAACTCAAGCCCGACCTCGTCATCCTTGACGTGATGCTGCCGGGGCTCAACGGGGTGGATGTGCTCCGCCGTTTTGCCCGCCATCTCAAAAGCACGCGCGTGCTCGTCTTTTCCGGTTTCCAGAATCCCGCGCTTGTCCGGGAACTGCTCCAGGCCGGCGCCCACGGCTTCGTCGAAAAGTCCGCCCGCCTCGCCGAGCTGCGCAAAGGCATCCAGACCGTCGCCGAGGGCGGCACCTATTTCGGCCCCTTCATTGCCAGCCTCTTGCGCGAAGCCGTGGTCAACCCGCGCCAGTCCAACCGCCAGGACCTCGATTCGCTCACGGCGCGCGAACGCGAAATTTTGCAGCTGATCGCTGAGAGCTACAGCACCAAGGAAATCGCCGCCAAGCTCGAAGTCAGCGTCAAGACGGCGGAAAATCACCGCACGAACCTGATGAAGAAGCTCAACTTGCACGACGTCGCCAGCCTCACCCGGTTTGCCATCGAGCACGGGATGACAAGCTGCAATATCGTTCCCGCGGCCACCTAAGGCGTCTCGCCGGCTAGCAGGCCCATGCCTTGACGGAAGTAATCCGGGGAAATTGCGCCGGCAGGCGCTGCCAGGCGTCGCCATCGTTCACGGAGTAGAATACTTCGCCCATGGTCGTGCCGAAATAGATTCCGGCGGGTTCCAGCGGGTCGGTCGTCATCGCGTCGCGCAGCACGCCGACGAAATGGTCTTCCTGCGGCAGGCCCTTTGTCAATGGTTGCCAGGAGGCTCCGTGATCGCGCGAACGCCAGACTTTTAACGCCCCCTCCGGCACCACGCGGTTGGCGTCAGCCACCAGCGGCACCACAAACAGGCTGCCGCGCGGCGTCGCCACAATGGGAAAGCCAAAATCGCTCGGCAGACCCGCCGCAATGGAAGTCCAGTTCTCCCCGCCGTCGGCGGACTTGAACACGCCGCCGTGAAATTGCAGGTAAAGTGCGCCGGATTTTTCTGGGTCGAGCACCATTTTATGGACGCACCGGCCCATGCCTTCGTCCTTGATGAAGTCCGGCGCGACGTTGTGCAGCCCATGGTTGCACAGCTTCCAGTTCGCGCCGGCGTCGTCGCTGCGAAACACGCCCACGGCGGAAATCGCCACCCACAGCCGCCGTGGGTTGGCCGGGTCCACCAGAATCGTGTGCAAGCATAGTCCGCCATTGCCTGGCGTCCATTGCGGGCGGGTGGGATGCCGCGTCAGCCCGTCCAGTTCATTCCACGTGCGCCCGTCGTCGCGGCTCACAAATAACGCCGCGTCATCCACGCCCGCATACCAAGTGCCTGGTTCCGAAGGATGGCCCGGGACAATTTGCCAGATGTGTTTGAGTTTCGCCTGCGGGCCCGTGGGCTGGCCCGGCCCGCGCTCGACCAGCTCCCAGGTGCCGCCGAGGTCGCGCGATTCCCGCAGCGTTACCCCCTGGAGGAAATGGTCGGTGCCGGCGAGGATGCGGCCGTTGCGCCCGTCGCCGCACAGGCTGTAAACCTCGGTGCCGGCGAGGTGCGGTCCGGTCAATTTCCACGCTTCGCGCTGCTCATCCGTATGATAGAGAAACGCGCCCTTCGCCGTCGCAATGAGCAGGACGAGTCGCCGCGCGCGGTTGGGTGCCGGTGGCATGGCGCAGGTGTGGCAAAATTTTTCCGCCGCGGCGAGAAATTATTCTGGGGCAATGAACTTGGCCCGGCGGAAGGAATATGTTTTCCGCGAGCCGACAATCAGATGGTCGATCAGCTTGATGCCCAGCGGCCGCCCGGCGTGTTCGAGCGCGCGGGTCAGGTGCCGGTCCGGGTCCGACGGGGTCACGTCGCCCGTCGGATGGTTGTGGGCCACCACGATGTGCGCCGCCTGCTTGCGCAGGGCCGATTCCATCACCTTGCGCGGGTAGACATTCGTCTCCGCGATGGTGCCTTCCTCGACGCGCTCGATGCCGTCCTCGAGCAATTGATAATGATTGTCCAGATACGCGACCTCAAAAACCTCGTGCCGCAAGGGCCCCAGCCGCACGCGCCAAAAGTCCTCCAGCTTGTCCATGTTGTCCAGCACCGGCCGGCCTTCGACGGTCTGGCGCAGGTACAGCAGCGAGGCTTCGCGGATGATCTGCAGCGCCACCGGCGCAACCTCGCCAATGCCCGCCACGCGCGTGAGCGCCTCCGCCGGGGCGTCCAGCACTCCGCGCAGGTTGCCGAATTCCTTGAGCAACGCCTTGGCGATGGGCTTCACGTCCCGGCGCGGAATGCACAATGTCAGCAGCAACTCCAGCGCCTCATAATCCGCCAGCCCGTTAAAACCATTTTTGAGGAAACGCTGGCGCAGCCGCTCGCGGTGACCGGCGTGGGGATTGGGCGGGGGCATGGCAGGGAAATCTTAGCCAACTTCCCCGGCCATGGCAACCTTGCAGCCAATTTTAGGTCCAACCCTGGGAGCAATACCTCAGCGGGTTTTGAAAGCCCTTTTACCCGCCCCGGACTTGCAAATCATGGTTTACCCCATAGGTTATTGATTATGAAGAACCCATACCCCCTCTTGCTGGCGGCGGTTTTTGCCGCGTTGTCCACGGTGACACAGGCGCAATCCCCGTCCCCGTCCGCGTCCGCGCCCGTCAACACGACCCCCGTCCCCGGCTCGCCCGACCCGGTGGTGGGCGACGCTGTCAACGTTGTGTTCAATGCGCTGGGCCGGCCCAACGGAGTCATCACCAATCCCGACAAGTCCAATCTTCTTATGTATGACCGCGGGACGGTGATCATCGCCAACGGCAAGGTGGCGGAGGTCAAATTAATGCCCCTGGCCACTTACAACGCCAAGCTGGCCGCCGAGGCCGCCGCCGACGCCGACCGCCAGGCCAGTTCCGCGCGCGCCAATGCGCTGCTTCAGGTGCTGATTGCCGACCCGGCCTATCAGGTCATGTCCACTCGCGACCGCATGGCCGCGCTGGCGAAATTTGACCGCGAACACCCGGGCTCCGACGCCAAAAAGTATTTGGCCGATTTGAACGTGGTTTATTCCAGCGAGCAAATGGCCCAGGCGCACATCACGGATTTGGAAAACCAAGTCAACCAGGCGAAGAACCAGGCCAACCTTTACCAGCAGCAAGTGGCCGACGCGCAACGCCGCCTCCAGGAAGCGCTGCGCAACAAGGCCGCCGCGGACCAGCAGGCCTCGCTCGCCAGCCAGCAGGCGCAACTCGCGCAAAGCCAGGGCGCGGCCAGCAAATCGCCGTTGGTGACCACCAACGCGGGCCCCGGCTCGAATACCGCGGGTTCCAAAGTCGGGCAGGGCGGCGCCGTCCTCACGCCCAATTCTTTTGGCACCACGCCGCCCGTCGCCCCCGGCGCCACGCCGCCGATCGCTCCAGGCGCGACGCCCCCGATTGCTCCCGGCGTGAACCCGCCCATCACACCCGGCCCGAATAGCAGCGTGCCGCCCGGCGGCAAATGGGTGACGGACCCCGACGGCACCCCGCGCTATATTCCCGGCAACGGCGGTTCCTGATGAAAAGTCCGCGGCGCTTTTGCCCTTTCGCCGGTTTACTTCTTGTCGTCGTCCAGCGTGATCATGTCCGGCGGGACGTTGGTCAGGGATTCCAGAATCGAGGTCAGCCCGTCCTTGACCTTGAGCATCGTGTCCTGGTGCAGCGTCTTCATCTTGTTGCGCATGGCGACGCGTTTTAACTCCGCCGTTTCGGCCTTCTGGTTGATGCCGCGCGTGAGTTCCTCGGAATTGGACATCAACTCGTGGATGCCCACGCGGCCCTTGTAGCCGTTGCCGCCGCAGGTCGGGCAGCCCTCGGGGCTGGCCTTGAAAATCTTGCCCGACCAGCCGATGGCCTTTTCGAGGATTTCCTTTTCGTTGCCCTCCGGCTCGTAGGCGATTTTGCAGTTCTTGCACAACCGGCGCTGCAAGCGCTGGGCGCACACGCACACCATCGAGGCGGAAATCATGAACGGCTCGATTTCCATGTCCGTCAGGCGCGCGATGGTCGAGGGCGCGTCGTTGGTGTGCAGCGTGGACAGGAGCAAGTGGCCGGTCAGCGCGGCCTCGATGGCGATTTCCGCCGTCTCCATGTCGCGGATTTCCCCGACGAGCACGATGTCCGGGTCCATGCGCAAATAGGCGCGCAGCGCGCGCGCGAACGTCAGCCCGATTTGCTTGTGCATCTGCATCTGGTTGATGCCCGGGATGGTGTACTCGATCGGGTCCTCCGCCGTCTGGATGTTGATGGTCGGGTCGGCGATTTCGCGCAGGGCCGAGAACAGCGTCATGGACTTGCCCGAGCCGGTCGGCCCGCAGTGCAGGATCATCCCATAGGGCTGCTGGATGCACTCGCGGTAAAGTTTCAGGTTCTCCTCCGAAAAGCCCAGCGCGGTGATGGGCAGCGCGGCCTTGGACTTGTCGAGAATACGCATGACGATCTTCTCGCCGAAATTCATCGGCCCGGTCGCCACGCGCAAGTCGATGTCGATGTTCTTCTTGGTGTATTTCTTGAAGACAATGCGGCCGTCCTGCGGCAGGCGCTTTTCGGCGATGTCCAGTTCGCTCATCACCTTGTAGCGCGCGGCCAGCGCGCCCGCCACGGCCTTGGGCAGCCGCAGCTTTTCCGCGCACACGCCGTCCACCCGGTAGCGCACAATCAATTCGTTTTCCTGCGGCTCGATGTGAATGTCGGACGCCCCCGACACATACGCGTCCTCCACGATGCGGTTGGCCAGTTGGATGACCGGCGCCGACTCCTCGTCGTCCAGCCCGCCTTCGCCGGCCTTGCCTTCCGCCGCCGCGCCGAACTCCGCGCCGATCACGTCCGCGATTTGCGCGATGCCCTCGCTGGCCAGCGGCGCCGTGGCCTTCTCTTCCTTGAAATATTTCTTCAGCAGTTTTTCGATGTAGGACGCCGGCGCGACGGACACTTCGTCAAGCTGCAGCTCCGTGGCGCGTGAAAACGCCTCGCGCTTTTGGAAGTCCAGCGGGTTCGTCATCAGCGCCGCGACCGTCGTGGGCGTGATGCGCCGGGTGGGGAAGATGCCCTCGCGGCGGATGATCGCGTCGCCCACCACTTCGATGAGCTTGTCGTCGATCTGGATTTCCTCCTCCCCGGTCACCAGCGGGCAGCCGGTGTATTTGGCGATGAAGCGCGCCGTGTCCAGGTCGCTGATTTGGAACTTCGGGTCGAGAAAACGCTGGAGCAGCGGCGAGGAATAGTCCGCCACTTCCTGCAGCACCGCGAGGTCCTGCTCGCTGAATTCCGGCTGCGGCGCCGCCTCTTCACGGTTGAGCAGCTGGATGGCGCCGATGTTCTTGTTCGTGCCCTTCAGCGGCACCGTCACCATCGCCGTGACTTCAAATCCCGTGTCCTTGAACAAATTCACCATCGGGCGCGACCGCCCCTTTTGCTGGCCGAAGAACGCCGGCGTGCCCGATTCGATGACCCGGCCCACCATGCTGTTTCCGCCCACCGGGATTTTCAGCTTCAGGAGCTTTTCCCGTTTTGCCGCAAATTCTTTTTCCTTCAGCGGCTCCTTGGCCCAGAGGGTCGGGGAGTAATACACATGCTTGAAGCAAATGTCGTGGCCCTCCACCAGGTAAAGCGTCATGGACTGCGCGTGGAGCGCCTCGACCACCTTGGACGAGGTCAGCTCGATGACCGATTGCACGTCCTCCCGCGTCGGTTGCGGTTTGGACAATACTTTCAACAGCAGCGTCTTGCGCAGGACGCTCGAAATGCCGGGTTGGGTCGGGGAGGCCATGGACAAAATACCTTCATATCCGGTTGTCTGCCAAAAATAAACTGAAAACTCGCCCTGCCTTAAAGGCGGGCCGCACACTCCGCGCGCGGCCTCCCCCGCGGGGGGAGCGCCCCAGCTGTCCCGAGGGGCATCACCTTCCACCCCCGTTTTCCGTTGACAGACCGCCCCCGGCACGGTTTTATGACCCTTTTTCCGCCTTAATTCCGGCCCTCCCGCTATGAAAGTCGCCTCCTCCATCAAGTCCCTCAAAAACCGCCACCCCGGCTGCCAAGTCGTCCGCCGCAAGGGGCGCATCTACGTCATTAACAAGACGAACCCGCGCTTCAAAGCCCGCCAGGGCTAAGCCGCCGGCCGCCCCGCGCCGCCGCACCCCCTCCCTTTCCAACTCCCTCTCCGCCGTGAAAAAAGAAGGTCATCCCGATTACCACCCGGTCTGCTTCGTGGACGTGTCCACCAACCGGAAGTTCCTCACCCGCTCCACCATGCGCTCCAAGCAAAAGGAGACCATTGACGGTGTGGAATACTTCGTCGTCGTGCGCGACGTGACCAGCGACTCCCACCCCGCCTACACCGGCGAGAAGCGCTTCATGGACAGCGCCGGTCGCATCGAAAAGTTCAAGAGCAAGTTCCAGCGCGCCCGCAAGTAGCGTCAGGCTCAGCCAATTTTCCGCATTAATCTTTTCGCGCGGCGGACCCAGACGCGGTCGCGCTTGCGTTGGAACGGCGGTGCGTGCAGGTCGTCGGCCAGCACGTCTTTTACTTCAGCCAGCGCCGATTCGCGCTGGTTCATCTCCAGATACAGTTCCGCCAGCTGCACCTTGGCGCGCGGGTAGGTGTGCGCGGCGGTGACTTGCTTCCAATACGCCAGCGCGGCGGGCTTGTCGCCCAGCGCCGTCAACGTTTCCGCCAGCGCCATCATCGAATAATAATATTCATGCCGGGGGTTCTCGGCGACCACGCCCTCGAGCAGCGGCCGCGCCTCGGCCGGCTTGCCGGCGCGCAGCAGGCACTGGCCGAGGTGCGCGCGCGTGTCGATGTCCTGCGGTTCGCGTTCCAGCGCGGCGCGGTAGCAGGCTTCGGCGTCCGTCAGCTTGCCCTTTTGAAAATAAATATCGCCAAGCTGGGAGTGGTGATACGCTTTGTCGAGGTGGTGGATTTGCGCCTTCAGGTCTTTGATGCGCCGGCGGTCCTGCGCGCCGGGCAGCTCAAACCCGCTCGTGGCCGACGGCCCGGAGCGGTAGACGTAAAAATAATACCACAACGACGCCAGCACCCAGCCAATCAGCAGAAAAAACACCCACAGCCACTCGCGCCGCCGCACCGCGTCCACCAGCATCCAGATCTGGAAGATCGTGATGACCAGCGAAATCGGCGAGTGCAGCAGGTAGAAAAAATACGCCGGCCCGTTTTGCAGCAAACCTAACATGGCCGAAAATCCAACCGCATCCCGCCCGATTAGGCAATGCTTTCATGGGCGGCGCCGCCCCGTGTTCAGTCCTGCGCTACTTCCCCCGGCGCACCTTGTTCTTCTCGTCCTCGCGCTCTTCCTCAAGGCGCGTGCGTTCGCGGCGAAGTTGCTCGCGCAGTTTTTCGTATTCTTCGGCATTGCCCTCCGCGCGTGCGGCGGCGATTTGCTGGTTCAGGAAAATCTCCCGCTCCGCCAGCTTCGCCTTGTAGCGTTGATCGAGTTCCGCCAGTTGCTTTTTCTGCTCGGCAGTCAATTCCGGGGCGGCCTCCCCCTCGGCGGCCTTGAGCCGCTCCATCGCCAGTTCGTACGCGCTTTTCATACGGAAACAAATATCCCGCTTCGGCCCTAAGGCAAGCCTCCCCTGAGGTTGCTATTGGGTTGACCTGCGAGATTGAGCGTCAAGATTATGGTCGAGAGCCAGCCTCACCCGGCTGGGTCTTGGATCGTAGGGTCTTTCTACGCCGTTCTCATATGAATGACATACCACTAAGATTCGGCATCCCGGATACATTGCCAGCCCTTAGCCGGCGTGAGATTCGCGGTTGTTTTATTTTTGCAGCGATGGGGCTATTTGTGCTTTTGATTGGGCTTTTCCCAGGTCTTCGGCCCCCGCCCTGGATGGCATTGCCCTTGGCCCTCTGCTGGCTGGCATTTCCGGTGTGGGGATTGTTCAGGTTCTTTACCCGCCAGCGCACCGTCGTCAAGACGCCGGTGGAGCGCGCGAAAGGCACGAGCACGCAAGTGAGCGTTTATGTGGTGGTCATGGTTGGCGCGGGTGTCGGGTTTTTCGTTTGGGCCAGGCTTCTCGGAATTCCGTCACCGGTCATTTTCGGTTCACTCCTCATCATCGAGGGGTTGGGCGGCGTCATCGTTTCGCTGACCGAGTGGTGGCGGCTCTCGCACATCGGCGTATCCTTGGGGCTGATGGCTGGCGGTTTCTTTCTTCCCTTTGCGGTCAAAGTTTCAGTGGCAGTGCCGGTTGGGGGAGCGGTTTTAATCGGCAGCTTGCTTTCCGCGGGAATTCTCTACTCGCAGTTGCGCCACCATGCGTCTCGTATGGAGACTGATCCGCCGGATAATCTGGGCTGACGGAGGGGGCGTAGCCACCGCGCTGTGGAACGACAGTTGCTCTCAAGGCCAGCTCCTAGGCCATCCTCACGCACAGCGCCGCAAAGCCCGCGAGAATCGCCACGGGCAGCGCGTAATACCACCAGCGCGGCGCCCGGTTTTTCGGCTGGGCCAGCAACATCGCCGCCACGATGGCCAGCGCCGTCACTGACCCCGCCCACGCCGGGGTCACTTGCAATTGCGCGAATCCCGGCCATTTGCCGATTATCCGGGCGAGTCCATGCATCAGCGCCATCGCGGCCAGTCCCGCCGCATTGGCCAGCCACGCGATCCAGGTGAATGGCGCAAAGCCCGCCAGGCCTGTAGCCACCGCAATCACGCCCATCCACAGCGCGATCAGCACGAGAGGAAACGAAAAAACCGTGAGATAAAGCGCATGCGCCGAGAATGTGCCGAAAAATTCGGCGGTCAGCGTCGCGCTGCACAGCAACGCCGTCCACGACAACGCCCACAGGTCCATCACGTATTTCCACAGCCAGCGGACGCATTTTTGCCAGGGCGCATGGCTGGCCGGCGGAATATCGCGCCATGGCGCCCAGCGTGCTTCAATCGCGGAACGCAGCGGTGGCGCATATAAGACCAAGCCCAGCACCACGGCGAAGGAGAGTTCGAAGGCGGAGTTATCCAGCGAGCCAGGGTCCGCCAGCAACGTCGCCACGCCGGCGGCCACCACCGCGGCGAGCGGGCTGCGCGCCCGCCCCAACCACCGTGCCAGCAGATAAAAGGTCAGCATCATGGCCATCCGCCGGGCCGAGGGCGTGCCGCCCCCAATTTCCGCGTAAAGCCAGACAATCGCAAGAATCAGGCTTTCGCTCAGACCGTGCGGCAGGCCCGGGATTTTACGCAACAACCACCATAGCGCTCCAGCTAGCACGGCAACATGCAGCCCGCTGATGGCGAAAAAATAAACGATGCCAGATTGATTAAAATCATCGTAAGCCGGGCTGTCGGCGGAGTCCGACTCTTTGAGCAAGGCCGATTCGCCCAAGATCAGCGCGACGTAAATA